>CANHJG010000007.1 GCA_947461205.1 Opitutia bacterium | reverse complement strand
TGCGCGCTCGTGAGCGAGCTGCCGGCGTTGTCGCGCAGGGCGAAGCCGAAGGCGCCGATGAGGATCACGATGAGCCCGATCACGCTCATGATTTCAATGAGCGTAAATCCGCCGCGGCGGGCCGACCGGCCGAAAACTTTCGCGGGGCGCCTCATTTCCAACTCATGATGAGATCGTTTTCCGTCGTGGCCCCGGGTGGCGCGCAGTAGAAAATCACGCCGGCGTGGATACCGCCGGTGACCGCCGTGGTCACGACCGTCGTCGGGCGAATCGTGGTGGTGCCGCCGGAGACGGTGACCGTCGGAAACGGGCTCGCATCGCGGCCGTTGATCACGCCGTCGAGGTTACTGTCGGCGACGACGGCGATCGAGGTATTGTAAAAGGCATCGCGGATAAAATTGAGCTGGGCATTGGTGTTGCGCCCGGCGGTCACATCGGCGGCTAGGACAAAATCGGCATCGGTGAAGTTCACAAAATTGATGCGCCGTGAATTTTGCGCGATGGCCGGCAGCGGATTGCCAGTCGTGGCCCCGGTCAGCGCCGAACCGTCGCGGCGTTTGCCGGCCAGAATATCGTGAAACAGATGCGTGCCGGTGAGCTGGGTGGTGGCGTTTTGGTTAACGAGTTTCTGCGCCCCGTTGGTATAGAGCTGCGGATACGTGCCGTATTCCTGGCGAAACGCCTCGAAGGCGGTGCCCCATTGGGCGAATTGAGTACGGGTCTTGGCCTTGTTCGCGGCGACGCGGGCGCCGCTGGTCGTCGGAATGATGATCGCGGCGAGAATACCGATGATGGCGACCACCGTGAGCAGTTCGATGAGCGTGAACCCCGGGGTCGCGCGCGGGTGGAGCAGACGGAGCGTGGGCGGCGGAAATTTTCGGGGGGAGCGGCTCATGGAAGTTTGTCGGAGTAAAGATTGTCGGCGTTATCGCCGGTGGTCTGGGTGGTGCCGCTGAAGACGCCCGCGGGATTGGGCAACGTCGTGGAGGCGCCGTCGGGACCGGTGGAATAAAGCACGAAGGACGGCGCGGTCCAGACGGCCGGGCGGCCCGGGACGGTCGCGACCTTGTAGAAGTAGAGGTAACGGTTGCCCCAGGGGTCAAGGAAGGCGTTGTTGACGGCCTGCTTCGCGGGCGGCGAACCGGAGGCGACGGCGAACGCGGCGTTGTTGAGGGGCACTTCGACCGTGAGTTTGGTGATATCGACGAGGAACGGACCGTTGAGCCGGGTGTTGAAATTGCTCGGGCCGTAGACCCCGATAAGGGCGTTGAAGAGGCGGGCCTGGGCGGTGTTCGCACCGGGACCGACGGTGCCGGTGACGCGCTGGGAGTTGGCAGCCGACGGGCCGGTCTGCGGGTAGTCGCCGTAGTGACGTTTGTAGTCCTCGAGCGCCTGGGAGAGGAGGGCGAGTTCAGCCTTGGCGCGGGCCGTGTTCGCTCGCTGCTTCGTGCTGCGGATGACCCCGAAACTGATGGCCGCGAGCAACGCGAGGATGGCGACCACCGTGAGCAACTCCAGCAGCGTAAACGCGTGCGAGCGGCGGTGTGGGCGGGCGTGGGGCATGGCGACGAAAGAAGGACGCGAATGAAGCGGCAACGTTACAGGCGCGGCAAACGGAAAACGGCGGGCGGGTCTACGACCCGCCCGCGACGATGCCGCAGCGCGAAAAAGGGCGGGGCCGGGCCACGCCCTCCCTGCTCAGTCCTCGGCCTGCAGCGCAGCGACGACACTGAAATCTTCCAACGTGGTCGTGTCGCCCTTCACCTCCCCGCCGGCGGCGATTTCCTTGAGGATGCGGCGCATGATTTTTCCGCTGCGCGTCTTCGGAAGACTGGCGGCGAAGCGGACGTTGTCCGGTTTCGCGATGGCGCCGATCTCCTTCCCGACGTGGTTGCGGAGTTCTTCCTTGAGCGCGTCGCTCGGTGTGATGCCGGACTTCACCGTGACAAAGACGACCAGGGCCTGGCCCTTGAGTTCGTCGGGCCGGCCGACCGCGGCGGCCTCGGCGACCGACGGATGCGACACCAGGGCGCTCTCGATCTCGGCCGTGCCGATGCGGTGGCCGGACACGTTGAGCACGTCGTCGATGCGGCCGACGATCCAGAAATAACCGTCCTTGTCCTGCCGCGCGCCGTCGCCCGTGAAGTAGATGTCGGGGCGGCCGGGAAATTCGCTCCAATAAGCCTTCACGTAGCGGTCGTCGTCGCCCCAGAGGGTGCGGAGCATCGACGGCCAGGGCTGGGTAATGATGAGTTTGCCGCCGCTGTTGCGCGGAACCTCCTTGCCCTTGTCGTCCACGACCTTGGCGACGACCCCGAAAAACGGGCGGGTGCCGGAACCGGGCTTGGTGGGGGTCACACCGGGCAGAGGCGCGATCATGATCGCGCCGGTCTCGGTCTGCCACCAGGTGTCGACGATCGGGCAACGTTTCTTGCCGATCATCGTGTGATACCACATCCAGGCCTCAGGGTTGATCGGCTCGCCGACGGAGCCGAGGAGCCGGAGCGAGTCGAGGCGGTGGCGGAGCACGTAGTTGTCGCCCCAACGCATGAACGCCCGGATCGCGGTGGGCGCCGTATAGAGGATCGTGATACCGTGCCGGTCGATCATCTGCCAGAAGCGGTCGGGCTCGGGCTGGTTAGGCGCGCCTTCGTAGATGAAGACGGTCGAACCGTTGGAGAGCAGCCCGTAGACCACGTAGCTATGGCCGGTGATCCAGCCGATGTCGGCGGAGCAAAAGTAGCGGTCGGTCTCCTTGAGGTCGAAAACGTAGTGCGCGCTGAGCTTGGCGCCCAGCAGGTAGCCGGCGCTCGTATGCAGCACGCCCTTGGGTTTCCCGGTGGAGCCCGAGGTGTAGAGGATGAAGAGGGGATGTTCGGAGTCGAACGCCTTGGCCTTGTGGGTATTGGGGGCGCCGACCCAGGCGTCCTTCCACCACACGTCGCGGCCTTCGCGCATCTCTACGGGGTTGCCGCAGCGCTTGACGACGATCACCGCTTGCACGGTCGGCGTGCTGTCGAGGGCTTTGTCCACGCTCGCCTTGAGCTCGACAATTTTCCCGCGCCGGAATCCGCCGTCGGCCGTAATGACCAGTTTCGCTTTGCAGTCGTTGATCCGGTCCTTGATCGACTCGGAGCTGAACCCGCCGAAAATCACCGTGTGGACGGCGCCGACCCGCGCGCAGGCGAGCATGGCGATGACGGCCTCGGGAATCATCGGCAGATAGAGCGCCACACGGTCGCCGGCCCCGATGCCCATGTTTTCAAAGATATGCGCGAGCCGGCAGACGTGAAAATGGAGCTGTTTGTAGGTGATGGTGCGGACATCGCCGGGCTCGCCCTCGAAGATCAGGGCGGCCTTGTTTTCGCGGGCGGTGCCAAGGTGACGGTCAAGGCAGTTCTCGGAGACGTTCAGCTTGCCGCCGACGAACCATTTGGCGTGCGGCGGCTGCCAATCGAGGACCTTTTTGTAGGGCTTGCGCCAAACGAGGTGCTCCTTGGCCTGCCGGTCCCAGAATTTTTCTGGGCTATTGACAGATTCATTATAGAGCCTTTTGTAAGCGGCATCACTCCCAAGATTAGCTTGGGCTTTGAACTCGGCCGAAGGCCTGAATAACCGGTGTTCCCGGGAAACTGAGGTAATCGTCTGGTCTGGCACGGTGTGTCGGATTTTAGGGTTAAGAACGCGAAAGTCGCGGTTCTTATCCCGCTGCGAGTTTCAAGCGTCAAGCGCGGGACGTGCTCTGTCTTCATTATCTGTATGGAAAAGAAATCCCTGTCCCCTTCCGTGGACACCCCCGCCGTCGTTGCGCCCGCCGCCACGAGTCCGGCTCCCTCTGCCCCCGAAACCGGCAACGCCCCCTCCGCTGCGCCCTCCGCTCCCCCGCCCCCGCCCGCTCCGGTTGAAAACACGATTCAAGTCGAAGGCGTGCTCGACATCGACCTGCAACGCGGCGGCAACGGGCAGCTGCTCGACCTGTCCCGCGGCGGCAAACGCCGACCGAGCGACACCTTTGTTCCGAAGGAACTCATCCGTCGGTTCAAACTGCGCACCGGCTCGATGATCGGCGGAACCGCCTTCCCGGCGGACGGCCGTTTCCTCAATCCCAAGATGCGTTTTATCGAGACGGTGGACGGCGTCCCCTTGGAAGACCGGCGCCAACGCTGGGATTACACGACGCTCACGACGGTCTCGCCGAACCAGTTTTTGAAGATGGAGCTGAAAGACGGACGGCTCACGACCCGCGCCGTTGATCTTTTCTGCCCGATCGGCAAGGGCACCCGCGGGCTCATCGTTGCCCCGCCGCGCACCGGCAAGACCACGCTGCTCCGCGACATGGCGCTCGGCGTCCTGCAAAACAATCCCGAGTGCCACGTGATGATTTTGCTCGTCGACGAGCGCCCGGAGGAGGTCACCGATTTCCGCCGCAGCGTCCCGGCCGCCGAAGTCTGGGCCTCCTCCAACGACGAGCAGATCGAGAACCACATCCGCATCGCGGACCTTTGCATTGAGCGCGCGAAACGCCTCGTCGAGGTCGGCCGCGATGTCGTGCTCTTCGTTGATTCGATCACCCGACTCTCCCGCGCCCACAACACGGCGCGCAATTCGGGGCGCACCGGCTCCGGCGGCCTCGACGTCCGCGCTCTGGAAAAGCCCCGCCAGATTTTCGCCACCGCGCGCAAGACCGAAGAGGCCGGCTCCCTCACCATCATCGCCTCCGTCCTGGTCGAGACCGGCAGCCGAATGGACGACGTGATTTTCCAAGAGTTCAAGGGCACCGGCAACATGGAGCTCGTGCTCGACCGCAAATGCGCCGAAATGCGCCTGTGGCCCGCGATCAACGTCGCGGCCTCCGGCACCCGCAAGGAAGAGCTGCTGATCGACGCGAAAACGCTCGAGAGCATCCATTTTTTCCGCCGGGCCCTCGTGCAGCAAAAGGTCGAGGAAGCCACCGACACGATGATCGCGCGTCTGTCCAAGACCAAGACCAACGCCGAGTTTCTCAAACTCCTCGCCCGCTAATCGCCGAAATTCGCTCTTGCCGCCGTCTTGAGTCGGCGAGCACACTTCGCCCTCACCCCCGCCCGCCTTCCGATCCACACGTAAACCTACCGCATGCACAGTTTTTCCGAGCAATGTCTCGACATGGCCCGCTCGATGTTGAGCCACAACATCGACTCCATTCAGCCTGACGGCACCATCCTTCCTGCGCCCGGCGAACAGCCGCGCCCCGACGAACCTGGCCACGTGGCCTACGCCCTGGGGGAATATTATCGCGCCACCGGCGAATCCACCCTCAAAGGCCACGACCTCATCGACCTTGCGGCGCGCTGCATCACCGCGCAGATGTTCACTGAGCCGCCCGCGGAAAACGGCCTAGCCTACGCCGCCCTCGGCCTGCTTTGTTTCGGTCCCTCCAAGGACCGCAATCCCGTCTGGGAACGGCTCGTCGAGGAGACCCAGCAGCGCATCGACAAGTCGCTGCTCCACCGCAGCGACTACGACAACCACTGGCAGGCGTTCAATATCGCCAAGGCGGTCGCTCGGTTCAGCTTCGGTCTGTCCAAGAAGGACGAGACCTCGCGCCTGATCGAGCGCATGTGTGACCGTATCAACCAAACCAGTTCGGCGGGCTTTTTCGACGACGCCACCGAGGGGTTCGGCGGCAACTACAACCTTTACGGCGTGATGAGCTTCGTGTTCGTCCGCTCCGCGCTCCAGCTCCACGCCAACAGCGGCGTGCGCGACCGCAAGCTCCCCACGCTCCGCACCTACGCGGAAAAATACATCAAGATGATGCCCGACCTCGTCCGTGCGGACGGCCTCGGCTGGGCCTTTGGCCGCGCCGCGGGCGCCTACGGCCAGATGCATTGCATCAGTCTCATTCTCCAAGGGCTTCGCGACGGCTGGATACCCGACGATCAGAAGGTCAAATACTACGACATCTTGCGCCGGCTGTTCATGTTCTTCTACGAGACCTATCTCGACCAGGAGCACGGCTTTCTCGACCTCCGCGACGAAGAGCGCACCGCCTATTCGCATCACACGACGCGTATGGCGAACTTCGACGCCGCCCGCTACCTCTGCCAATGGTCGCGCCTCGCGAAGACCGTGCAAATTCCCCCGGGGAATCCCAAGATCGAGCCGCCGCGCACTTCCGGCCGTTTCGTCATCTTCGACAAATCGAACCGCAAGGAGCAGGGGCTTTTCCTCTACCGCGACGCCGACACCGGGCTGCACCTCCAAGTGCCGCTGATCAGCTCCGGCAAGAAGCTTACGAGCGACTCGCTCACCTTCCCGCACTGCCCCGGCATCTTCGATTGGCCGAACAACGTTTACGCGCCGATCATGCTTCCCGAACTCACGTTCGGTGAACACGTCACCCTCCCGGCGTTCTACGGCAAGAATTGCGTCACCGGCCTTGGTCTCCGCAACAGCTTTTACTTCCGCTACGAACAGCCCGAACTCATTTCCACCAAGGAAGAGTTCCTCAAAGGCCTCGGCAGCGTGAAGGTGCAGTGGACGTTCTCGGGCAACAAAATCGGCTGCGAATTCGCCTATACGGTGAAGCAGCAGGTGACGCTCGACAAATTCCGCTACGCCCTCGCGATTGCCGCGCCGCACTCGAAATATCACGTCACCGGCTCGCTCGCCCTCGGCCCGTTGGGGCAGCGCTGCAGCGTGGCGAAGGACGATTTTCAGGCGGTTTGGCAGGAAACCGAAGTCGTCAGCGGCGATCCGACCTACCGCACGAATTACGGCAAGATTCACTATCTGCAGTACCTCGTTCGCGATCATCCACTGATCATGCGGCCCGGCCACGTTTACCGCCTCGCGGTGAACTTCGAACCGGACGTCACCCACACGGAGTCCTGAGTGTAGGAGCCTGCTTGCAGGCGAGTCATCGCGCGCAAGCGCGCTCCTACCTTTCACGATGCTCTCACGTCGCATCATTCCCTGCCTAGACGTCAACGCCGGCCGGGTCGTCAAGGGCATCCAGTTTCAGCAACTCCGCGATGCCGGCGATCCCGTCCAATGCGCCAAGGCCTATGACGCACAAGGCGCCGACGAACTCGTGTTTCTCGATATCACGGCCTCGAGCGACGGCCGCGGCATCATGCATGATGTGGTCGCGGCCACGGCCGAACAGTGCTTCATGCCGCTCACCGTCGGGGGCGGCCTGCGCACGCTCGCCGACATTGAGGCGATGTTAAAGAGCGGCGCCGACAAGGTCTCGCTCAACACTGCCGCGATCAAAAATCCGCAGCTCATCGCCGACGCGTCGAATCGCTTTGGCGCCCAGTGCATCGTGCTCGCCATCGATGCGAAGCGCGAGCCCGACGGAAAGTCGTGGCGCGTCTACACGCACGGCGGCCGTCATCCGACCGAACTTAACGCGGTCGCCTGGGCCCAAACCGCCGTCGCGCTCGGCGCGGGGGAAATTCTCCTCACCAGCATGGACGCCGACGGCACGCAGGCCGGCTACGACTGCGCGCTCACGCGCGCCGTGAGCGACGCCGTGAGTGTGCCGGTCATTGCCAGCGGTGGAGCCGGCAGCCTGCCCCACTTCGCCGACGCGCTGGCCACCGGCCGCGCCAGCGCCGTACTCGCCGCGAGCCTCTTCCACTTTGGCACGCTCACCATTCCGCAGGTGAAGGATTACCTCGCGGAGCGCGGTGTCCCGGTGCGACGGTAAGTCTCCTCTGCAGACCTGCGCCGATGCGTTCGGGACGGGATGCGGGCGGAAACAGCTTCAGTCTTTCGATCAGGTTCAGCCCGGCAGCCGCGCCGCGGCGGTGAGGCCCAAGAGCGGATACCACCATCGTCCACGCGCGCCCCCTGCCGCCGCACTGGCAGCGCGGCCGCAGAACGAAGCGACCGCGTCCCGCCTCGCCGCGCCGGGGGGCGGGGCGGGCTGGCTGCATTCAGGGCGTCGCGGCCCCGACCAGCGCAGCGGCCGGCGTTTCCGGAGTGGGCGCTGTGCCCGCCGCTTTCGGTTTTGGAGTGCCGACCAACACGCTGAGCTGTTCCTGCACCGCGACAAAAAACTCCGGCGTCAGTTCGCCCACGGGCACCTCGAAGAGTTGTTTGCTTTTCGCGTGCTCGTAAACATTGCGCTCCCGGTCCGCACTGCGGCCTTTGGGCCGGAGAATTTTCTTCCGCTCCAACATCAGGGCCAGGAACTGCAGCAAGCGCGTGCTCTCGGGCGTGGGTTCCGTCAACGGGTCGGCTAGTGTCACGAAGAGGTTTTCCGCGGTCAGCTTGAGCTCCCGGTCCGCATTCTCACCCGCTTTACGCGGCTTGAACACGTGCACCCACCGGCACGCCACGAGCCCCTCTGGCACAAAATGGCCCAGCTGGGACTCGAGCAGGTCGGAGCGCACGACGTCCAACTTGGGCGTGCGCACGAGAAAGCTGGCGACACGCGAGCCCTCGACAAAAGGCTCGCCCGAGACGGCGCAAGCGGTGGCGAGCGGCTGCAGATGCATTTCCATAGGCTTTCTTGTTTACTCTCGCCCGCGGCGGACGCTAGCACTTTTCCGCCGCATGAATGGGAGACTTATCGCCATCGGTGACATCCACGGCTGCCACGCCGAATTCGCCGAGCTGCTCGCCCGGCTCGAACTGACCAAGGACGACCGGCTCGTCCTCCTCGGCGACCTCGTCAACCGCGGCCCGGACAGCAACCGGGTCATCGATCTCGCCCGCCAGTACCACGCGCTCTCGCTGCTCGGCAACCACGAGCTGCGTCTGCTCAAATACCGCCGCACCGGGGACCCCAAATACGTGAAGGAAACCGACCTCGCGACGGTCGAAAAACTCCGGGACGAAGATTGGAACTACCTTGAGGCGATGCCGCTCACGTTCGAGGAGCCCGAGCTGAACGTCGTCTTCGCGCACGGCGGTTTTCTGCCCGGCCAGCCGTGGCAAAAACAGCCGGCCGAAGTCGTCACCCGCATCCAGGTCATCGACCGCGACGGGCAACCGGCCAAACGCGGAGACGCACCCGGCGCACCGGCGTGGGCCGACCTCTGGAGCGGTCCGCCCTTTGTCGTTTACGGGCACACCTCGCGCCCGGAGATCTACAAACTCAAATGGTCCCTCGGCATTGACACGGCGTGTTGCATGGGTGGGTCGCTCACGGCCTACCTCCTGCCCGAAAAACGTTTCGTCCAGGTCAAAGCCCGGCAACGCTACTACCCGTGACCACCTCCCTTCCTCCGTCCGGCACGCTGCTCCTCTGCATCGACCTGCAACCGGTCTTTCTGCGGGCGGTCGCCGACGGTGCCCGAGTGCAGCGGCGCGCCGAGTTTGCCGTCGCCGCCGCGGTCGGCCTGGGCCTGCCGGTCGCGTTTACTGAGCAAGTCCCGCAGAAGCTCGGCGGCACGGCGCCCGAACTGACAGCGCTGGCCCCTGCCGCGCCGGTGTTTGGAAAGACCACGTTTTCCGCGCTCGCCGACGAGGGCATTCGCGCCGCGCTGCTGCACCGGGGAAAAACCGAACACCTGCTGCTCTGCGGCGTCGAGACCCCGGTTTGCGTTTACCAGACCGCCATCGCCGCCCTCGCGGCCGGCCTCCAGGTCACGCTGCTGAGCGACGCCCTCGGTGCGCGTCGGGCCGACGATGCCGCCGCCTGCCTGACGGCGCTGCGCCACGCGGGAGCGCATGTGCTGCCGAGCGAGACGGTCCTCTATGCTTTGCTTCACGAGGTGGAGCATCCGTTCTTCAAAGCGTACACCCAACTCGTAAAATCCCATGCCTGATTCGCCCATGCTTTCCACCGTCCGCGACCTCAAGGCACCCGGCGCCGAGGCGAGCGGCCGCCCCTTCGCCTGCCTGCTCGTCGTCAAGAAGCTGACCCCGAAAACGGCTTCGAACGGCAATCCGTTTTTCAGCGCCGACCTCGGGGATCGTACCGGATCTTTTGGCTGCACGATTTTCGCCGACAACCCCGCCTTCGAGGCTCTCAAGAGCGGCGGCGAAGGTTCGGTCGTCCGGCTCGAGGGAAAAATCGATTACTACCAGGGACGCCTCTCGCCCAAGATCGCGCGGGTGGACGTGCTGTCGGAGGACCAACTCGGCGCACCTGGCCTGCTGGAAAATCTCGTCGAGGTTGCGCCGGAAAACGCGGAGGAGCTCTGGACGGAATTCAATGGCTTCATCGACGCGATTGCCCACCCGGAGTTGCGGGCCACGGTGCGCGCGGTATTCGACGAGATCGGCGAAAACTTCAAATGGTCCCCCGCCGCCGTGGCGATGCATCACGCCTACCGCCACGGTCTGCTGGAGCACACGACGCACATGGCCCGCGCTGGCAAGGCGCTGCTACCCCTCTACCGCGAAGTGCATGCGGACCTCGCCATGGCCGGCCTCCTGTTGCACGACACCGGCAAGGTGATCGAATACGAGGGCACGCTCGCGACGAAACGCAGCCGCCGCGGCATCCTGCAGGGCCACGTCGTCCTCGGCTACCAACTCGCCCGCAAGGCCGGAATGAAAGTGAAACTCGCGCCCGAACTCCTGGAGCGGTTGGAGCACATCATCCTGTCCCACCAGGGCGAACCCGAGTGGGGCGCCGCCGTCTATGCCGCCACGCCGGAAGCGGTGTTCGTTTCGATGATCGACAACCTCGATGCCAAAATGGGCATGGTGCAGCGCGCCTTGCGCCAGGCCTCCGAGGGCGAAGAATTCTCCGAGCGGCTGATGGGACTGAGCTCGCCGCTGCTGACCCGGAAGCTGCCCGAGTGACCCGCCGCGCCGAAAGGCGCGCACCACTCAGGAGCTCAGGTTTTGGATGATGCTGACGAGCGGGAGGAACAGCGCGATGACGATCGTTCCGACCATCACGGCCATGAACACGATCATAATCGGCTCGATCACGGACGTCAGTCCGGCGACGGCGTTGTCGACCTCCTCGTCGTAGGTGTCGGCGATCCGCGTGAGCATGTCGGCTAAGGCGCCGGTTTCCTCGCCGACCTCGATCATGCTGGTAACCATCCCGGGGAAAATGTGCGTAGATTCGAGCGGCTTGGCCACGTTGTCGCCCTCTTTGACGCGGTCATGGACGACATTGATCGCATTCGCGATATGGACGTTGCCGCTCGTGTCGCGGGTGATGGTGAGGGCCTGCAGGATCGGGACGCCGCTCGCGAGGAGGGTGCCAAACGTGCGGGTAAACCGGGCGATGGAGGCCTTGAGAAACAGATCGCCTACGACCGGCAGGTGGATGAGCAGCCAATCGATGATCCGGCGGCCGAAGTTGGTTTTGCCGAAAACCTTGAAGGCAAAATAGGCCGCCACAAGGCCACCGATCGCAATCGGGTAGTGGTCCTTCAGGAAATTGCTGATGTCGAGCAGGCGCTGGGTGAGCCACGGCAGCGGCTGCCCCTTGAGCAGTCCCGTGAAAATCTCTTGGAATTTCGGCACGACGAAAATCATCAGGATCGAGACGATCACCGTCGCCACTGAGACGATCACGGCCGGGTAGATCATCGCCGACTTCACCTTGGAGAGAATTTTCTGGGCCTTCTCCATAAACACCGAAAGGCGCTCGAGCACCGTCTGGAGGACGCCGCCCGCCTCGCCGGCTTTGACCATGTTGATGTAGAGGCGGTCGAACACATGGTCGTTAGCGCCGAGACCGTCGGAAAAATTCCCGCCGGAGCGGATCGTATCGGCGATGCTCTCGAGGACCTGCTTGAAGGCGGGCCGCTTCTCCTGGCGGGCCAGGACCTCGAGGCTGCGCAAAATCGGCATGCCGGCTTTGACGAGTGTCGCGAGCTGGCGCGTAAACACCGCGGCGCCTTTCGCATTGATCGGTTTGCCGAAACCCCGGCGGCGCTTCTTCCTGGACGGCGTGGCGCCGCCGGAAAAGGCCGCGGCGGCGCGAGGCGGCGCCTTGGCAGCGAAAGTGGCGGGCACAGGGGCCGCCGGCTCGGAGCGCACGGAGAGTTTGGCCATGGGGGTCAGGTGTATTTGATCACTTCCTCGATGGAGGTGTGTCCGTCGAAAATGGCCCGCAGTCCGTCGTCGCGGAGCGTTCGCATCCCCTGCTCGATCGCCTTTTGCCGGATGACCAAGGTCGCCGCGCGCTGCCCGATGAGATCGCGGAGCGCCTCACTCATGCGCAGCCACTCGTAGATGCCGAGGCGCCCACGGTAACCGGATTGGGAACACACCGGACAGCCCTTGCCGTAGAAAAACTGCCGGTCGCCCACGCTGTTGGCGGCGATGTTGAGCTGTTTCAAAAGGTCGGGCGGCGGTGTGTAGGGCGTGCGGCACTGGACGCAGACCCGGCGCACGAGTCGCTGGGCGAGCACGGCCTCGAGGGAGGAAGCGATCAGGAACGGCTCAACCCCCATGTCCACCAGCCGCGTAACGGCGCCGGCGGAGTCGTTGGTGTGCAGCGTGGAGAGCACCAAGTGACCGGTCAGCGAGGCCTGGATCGCAATCTGGGCGGTCTCCAGATCGCGGATCTCACCGACCATGATGACGTCGGGATCTTGCCGCAGGAAGGAGCGCAGGGCCGCGGCGAACGTCAGGCCGACGAGCGGATTTACCGGCACCTGCATGATGCCCTCGATCTCATACTCGACGGGATCTTCGGCGGTGAGGAGCTTGAGATCGGCCGTGTTGATAATGCGCAGCCCGCTGTAAAGCGTGGTGGTCTTACCGGAGCCAGTCGGGCCCGTGACGATGAAGATGCCGTTGGGCCGGCGGACGATTTCTTGGATGCCGTTGAACACGTCCGGCGGCATGCCGAGCTGCGTGATATCGAGCTGCACCGCGGCTTGGTCGAGCACGCGGAGCACCACGCTCTCGCCGAACTGCGTCGGCAGCGTCGATACGCGCAGATCGACCTGTCGGCCGCCGAGGGTGATCTTGATGCGGCCGTCCTGGGGGATGCGGCGTTCGGCGATATTAAGGGACGCGAGGACCTTGATGCGCGATAGGATCGGCAGGGACAGCGCCTTGGGCGGCGGTGCCATTTCGTAGAGCGAACCGTCGATCCGGTAGCGGATCTTGAACTCATGCTCGAAGGGCTCGAAGTGGATGTCGCTCGCCTTGTCGCGGATCGCCTGCCCGATGACGAGATTGACGAACCGGATGATCGGCGTCTGTTCGGCCATCGACTCAATATCCCGCTCGGAGAGAGCGCGACCGTCGGTCGGGAGGTTCCCCGAACTGATTTCCTGCAGCAGGTCGTCGATGCTGGCCTCGTCCTCCCCGTAGTGCTGCTTGATCTGCACGTCGATCTTGTCGGGATCGGCAAAAAACAGCCGGACGTTGCGGCCAAGCGCAAACGACAGATCGTCGATGGCCTGGGTGTTGAAAGGATCGCTGACGAGGAGGTCGATGTTCTGCCCGTCGGCACTGAGCGGCATCACGCCGTAGTCGCGCGCGAGCTTGCCGGTCAGTGCCGCGATGGCCTCGCCCGGAAACTGCACGGGCAACTCCGAGAGATAGTCGTAGCCGAGGTGTTCCGCGATCCGGTGGAGCAGCACGGATTTCTCGATGATGCCGAGGTCGACGACCACGTCGGCCAGCGGTTTGCCGGTGGCTTTGTGCTCCTCGTTGAGCTCGTCGAGCTGCGCCGGATCGACGAGCCGGTGCTCTTTCAGGAACTCGAAGATGGCTGGACTGTGGCTGGGGAACATCAGGCAGGGCGGCGGTTGGGGGCGGGCGGGATCAAACCTCACGGAGCTTCAGGCCCATCTTGAGGAAGTTCTCACGCATGAGATTCGGGTCCTGCGCTTTTTCGAGCGCTTCGTCGGGCGAGACCAGCTCGCGGTTGACCAGGCTCATGAGGTGCGTGTCGAGCGTGATCATCCCGAGGTGCGCGCCCGTCTGGATGTCCGACATGATGCGGAAGGTCTTATTTTCGCGGATGAGCGATGCGATCGACGTCGTATTGACCATGATCTCGTAGGCGGCGATGCGGCCGCCGCCGATTTTTTTGCAGAGCACCTGGGAGATAACGGCAACGAGGGACGAAGCGAGCTGGGTGCGGATCATTTCCTTCATATTCGCGGGAAACGCGTCGACGATGCGGTCGACCGTCTTCGCCGCGCTGCTGGTGTGCAGCGTGCCGAAAACCAAGTGACCCGTCTCGGCGGCGCTAATGGCGGCCTCGATCGTCTCGAGGTCGCGCATTTCGCCGACGAGGATGACATCCGGATCCTGCCGGAGCGCGCGCCGGATCGCTTCGGAAAAACTCGGCACATCGACGTGGACCTCGCGCTGCATGACGATGCAGCGCTTGTGTCCGTGATAATATTCGATCGGATCTTCGATGGTGATGATGTGGCCGTCGCGTGTCTCGTTGATGTAATTGACCATCGACGCGAGTGTAGTGGATTTACCGGAACCGGTTGGACCCGTGACGAGAATCAGGCCCCGCGGCCGGTAGAGCAGTTCGCGGATCTTGTCCGGCAGGCCGATATCGCGCAGCCCAAACATCTTGGAGGGAATCTGGCGCAGCACCATGCCGTAGTTGGACTTCGATTTCATCACCGACACGCGGAAACGGGCCTTCTCGCCGAACGCGAAACCGAAGTCAGCGCCGCCGTTGAGCTTCACGCTGCTGACGTGGACATCGGGCGTGATGGACTGCATGAGTTTCTCCGTGTCGTCGGGTGTGAGCGGCGGACCGTCGATCGGCGTCATACTGCCGCTGAGCCGCAGCGTGGGCGGCTGTCCAACTTGGAGGTGGAGGTCGGAAGCTCCCTGATCCACCATCAGATCAAGCAGGTCGTTCATTTCATAGCTCATGGGGTGCGGGGGCTGATGGGGGGCTAGCTGGCGTCGCCGACCGTGATCGAGACGACCTCCTCGATGGTCGTCAAACCGGCGGTGACCTTGCGCGTGCCGTCCTCGCGCATCGTGCGCATACCGTTCGTCCGAGCCTTGTCGCGCAGCTTCGCGCCGCCGGCCCCCTCGTAGATCATCTTCTGAATTTCCTCGTTGATCACGAAAATCTCAAAGATCCCCATGCGCCCCCGGTAGCCCGTGGCGTTGCAGGACGAGCAGCCGTCGCCTTTCGCAAAGGTCGCCGTGGCGGCCTGCGCAGGATTGATGTTGAGCGAGCGCAGTTCCTGGGCCGTCGGCGTCATCGGGCGTTTGCACTTCGCGCAGATCTTCCGGACGAGGCGCTGGGCCATCGCGCAGCGCAACGAGGTCGAAACCAGAAACGGTTTTACCCCGATGTCGATCAGACGCGTAATCGCCCCGGGCGCGTCGTTCGTGTGCAGCGTGGAGAATACCATGTGGCCGGTGAGCGATGCGTTGATCGCGATTTCGGCCGTCTCCAGATCGCGAATTTCCCCCACCATCACGATATTCGGTGCCTGCCGCAGCATGGCGCGCAGCGCCGAGGCGAAGGTCATGCCGACATCATGACGCACGGGGACCTGGTTGATGCCGTTGAGCTGATACTCGACCGGGTCCTCGACCGTGATGATTTTGCGGTCGGGCTTGTTGATGAAATGCAGACAACCGTAAAGCGTGGTCGTCTTGCCGGAGCCGGTCGGCCCCGTGACCAGCAGAATGCCGTCGGGCAAGGTGATGAGTCGCTCAAACGTCGCGGCATCGTCGCGGAAAAAGCCCAGCTCCGGCAGACCGAGGGTGAGCCCCTCCTTGTCGAGAATACGCATCACGATGCTTTCGCCGTGCGCGGTCGGCAGCGAGGAGACCCGCAGGTCGAGCTGCTTACCCCCGACTGAAATCTGGATACGTCCGTCCTGCGGGATACGTTTCTCGGCGATCGAGATGTTCGCCATGATTTTCAGCCGCGAGATAATGGAGAGCTGGAGGCGCTTCGGCGGATTTTCGACTTCGAGCAACACGCCGTCGATGCGGTAGCGCACGCGGAAACGTTTCTCCAACGGCTCCAGGTGAATGTCCGAGGCGCGGCGCTGGATCGCCTCAAACATGATCTGGTGAACCAGCTTGATGATCGGACCGTCGGCCTCCGTGTTGCTCACGTTGCCCGCCGAGCTGGCCTCCGTCGTCACCGCGGAAGCATCGCCGCCGCCGCCGGTCACCGCCAGATCGTTGAGCAAGTCGTCGATGGAGTTCGCGTCCTTGCCGTAAAAGCGGTTGATCGCCTCCGTGATTTCCTCGGCCGTCGCGACGACGGGCTCGATGGTCAGTTTCACGATGTGCCCCAGGGCGTCGATGCCGTCGGTGTCGAGCGGGTCGGCGATCGCGACCTGCAGCGTGTTGCCCTCGCGATGCAGCGGCACCAACCGATAGCGGGCGGCCACCGCACGAGGGACGAGCTCGAGCGTGTCGCCCGTCACCCGGATGGCCGACATGTCCGGCGCCATCGGCATCCCGAACTCGGCGGCCAACAGCTCGGCCACACGCCGGGAGTTCAGCGCCCCCTGGCCCACCAACGTGTCGAGCAACCGCGGCGCGGAGACGGTGAGATCCGTGTGCCGGGCGATCAGCGCGCGCGCGGCGGCTACCTGCACGGAACTGAGCAAACCGCGGTCGAGCGCCAACTGAATGACGAAATCATCGGCCGCGGTCGGGGTCGCGGAAGCAGGGGTAATCGGGGTCATCGCGCGGACGGCAGGTTATTGGCGGGCGAGGCTGAGGAGGAACTCGGCGTTGGACTTCGTCTTTTTGAGCCGGGTGATGAGCATCTCCATCGACTCAATCGGACCCAAGCCCTGCATGGCCCGGCGCAGGCCGTAGATGCGCTGCAGCTCATCGGGGTGATAAATCAGCTCCTCTTTGCGCGTGCCGGAGCGGTCGATGTTGATCGCCGGGAAAATGCGGCGTTCGACGAGTCCGCGGTCGAGGTGGAGCTCGCTGTTGCCCGTGCCCTTGAATTCCTCGAAGATGATCTCGTCCATGCGGGAACCGGTGTCGATCAGTGCGCTGGCGATGATCGTGAGACTGCCGCCGCCCTCGATATTGCGCGCGGAGCCGAAGAAGCGTTTGGGCTTCTGGAGCGCGTTGGACTCGAGGCCGCCGGACATGGTCTTGCCCTGGTTGCCGGTAAGCGCGTTGTAGGCGCGGGCGAGACGCGTGATAGAATCGAGCAGAATGACGACGTGCTCGCCCTGCTCGACGCGGCGCCGACAGATCTCGATGACCATTTCGGCGCAGTGGATGTGGCTCTCGGGCGTCTCGTCGAAGGTCGAGGAGACGACCTCGCCCTTGGTGTGGCGCTTGAAGTCAGTGACTTCTTCCGGCCGCTCGTCGATCAGCAGGAGGATCAGCTTTACCTCGGGGCTATTGGCCGAAATGGAGTTCGCGATGTTTTGCAGCAGCACGGTTTTGCCGGTGCGCGGCGGCGCCACGATGAGCCCGCGCTGGCCGAATCCGATGGGCGTAAGAATGTCCACGGCGCGCATCGAGACGTCTTTCGGATGGATTTCCTCGGACTCGAGCAAGATTCGCTTGAGCGGATAATACGGAACGAGTTCTTCGAACGGCATGACGTTGGCGATCTTTTCGGGATCGCCGTCCATCACCGACACGACGCCGACGACCGACGGGCAACGCTCGCCGGGTTGCGGGGCCTGCAGAATGACCTCGACCTTGTGGCCGCGCTTCAAGCCGTAGCGCTTGATCAGGCTCTCGGGCAGATAGGCGTCCTCCGGATAGAGGCGGTAGTTGACGTGCACGTGGACGACGAACGCCCCCCGGTCGGTCATGTCGATATAGCCGCGGTCACAGATCCGGCGCTGGTTGGCCGCGGCGGTCGTGAAGATCTGCGCCAGCAGTTGCCGGCGATGTGGGGCGCCCTCAAAAGTGACGCCGAAGCTTCGGGCGAAGGCCGTGAGCTCGCCCAACGGCAGCGCGTAGAGTTCATTGATCCAGAGCGTGTCGCCGAGGCCGGAGGAGAGTCCTTTCGCGAGTGCGTCGAGCGCGGCCAGGTCGTTGAACCGCGAAGGATTCGGCAGATCGCCGAAAACCGGAGTGTTGCTCGGCGGCGGCGGCTGGAGAGGAAGGGGCTCGCGGGCATAGGGAGCGCCACCGCCGCCCGGCGCATTGCCACCGCCGCCACCGCCTGGTTGCCACCCCCCACCGCCGCCGCCATGGCGACCGCGTTTGCGCTTACCTTGCTTCCAAAAATCGCGTCCACCGCCGCCACCGCCGCCGCGATCCTGCCATTCGCCGCGACCGCCCCCACCGCCGCCGCCCTGGTGTGGGAGTTGACCCCCGCCACCACCGCCGACGCTGCCCGGGCCGCCGCTCGGCGACGGAGCCGGAGCTGTCGAGGGCGCAACGGGCGCCGGCTGCCCCGCCCCACCCTGCTGTGAGGTGGGAACAAAACCCGGGCGCTCGCCACGATCACTGCGATCGGCTGATGGCTCGCGGTCGGAGCGATCGGCCGTTTCAGGGGTGCGTTCGCGCGACTCGGGCGGCAGGGAAGCCGGCGCCGGAGCCGCCGGCGCGGCCCGGAATGGAGCGGGCGCCGGCGCGGGAACGGGAGCAGGGACCGGCGCTTCAAAACGAAATTCGGGCGTCGACTGCGCCGCCGTGGGCAGGGGCCGTTCGGCGCGCTCGGGCGCGCCGGCCTTGACCGCTTTGGGCGCTTTTTCGGGCTTGGCCGCTTTCTCGGCCTTTTCGGCCTTGGGCTTGCGCGCACGGGGAGCGCTCGGTCGGCGCGTTTTCTTGGTTTCGCCAGCAGAGCTGGCAGACGGCGAAGTGTCGTCGGATTTGGGAGGAAGGGCCATGAAGGGTTCGGGAGAGAGAGACGGCGGGCGCCCGAGCGTCAGACGCGCGGCGCAGGAGGAGGTTTCAAGACTGTCCGGCGAGAGCTTGGATCAAGTGCTCGACCTGAGCCTCCAGAAAATCGGGCGAACCCTCATTCCATAAGACAAAGTCGGACCGCTCGATTTTCCGCTCCTGTGGCAGTTGCGTTAAGATTCGCTGCCCGGCGAGCCCGCGCGGCAGACCGCGTTGCTCCAGTCGGGCAAGTTGCTGGGCGGGAGCACACGCGACGCATACGGTGAAATCAAACCAATTCTCCAACGCTTTCTCGAACAACAGCGGGACCTCCACCACCCACCGCTCCGCCGGCCGGGCCGCCAGCGCTTCCCGCCAGAGGGCGAACACGCGCGGATGAGTCATGGCCTCCAGCCACTGCCGCTCCTCCTCGCTGGAAAACACCCGCTCCGCCAGCGCCACCCGGTCCACCGTCCCGTCCGGGCACAGCACGCCAGTGCCATAACGCCCGCGCAGCGCCGCGACGACCTCGGGCGCAGTCAACACCCGGTCGCGCACCAGCGCGTCGGAATCGAGGCGGCGAAAACCCCGTTGCTCGAAAAGCCGACCCACCGTTGATTTGCCGCAACCCATCCCGCCCGTAATTCCAGCGATCATAAGAGAAAATCAGATCCGAGCTTTAAACTTGCTCCGCCTGTCGGCAAATTCTTAATTTCCTGCGATCCTCCTGGGGCCACCTCAGCCGGCGCTCCGCCTTCCAAAAAAACATTCGTCACGCCTTGTCCATGTTTCCTCCCGTTGACACCCGGAGCGCCCCAGCGGCTGCCGCGTTTGTTGAAAGGAAATTTGCCGCGATGTATCCCGGCGCGAGTCTCGTGTGGCTCCACACGATTTTCAAGGATATGGAGAGATGGTTTTCCGGAAAGCACCCCGATTATGCCGCCGTGGATGTCCGCTATCACGACCTTGAGCACACGTTGCAGGCCACCGTGTGCATGGTTCTGCTGCTGGAGGGGCGCCACATCGCCGGGGTCGAGCCCCGTCTCAACGCCCGACAGTTCGAACTCGGAATGTCGGCCGTGCTCCTCCACGACGCCGGCTACCTGAAGCTCCGCTCCGACACCGAGGGCACGGGCGCGAAATACACCTTCTGCCACGTCCTGCGGAGTTGCGCCTTCGCCGCCGCCTATCTGCCGACGCTTGGGGCCAACGATTACGAAGTGGAGGCTGTGCTGGGCGCCATCAATTGCACCGGTCCGAGCAACGAAATCAACCAGCTCAAATTCCGGGAACCGTTCGAACGCATCCTCGGCTGCGCGCTCGCCACCGCCGACTATCTCGGCCAGATGGCGGCCGCCGACTATCCCGACGAACTCGAAATCTTGTACCACGAGTTCAAGGAATCCGACGACTTCATTCATCTGCCGCCGTCCCGTCGCGCTTTCAAGTCGGTGTCGGAGGTCGCGGAGCGCACCCCGATGTTTTGGCAAAAGTTTGTGCTGCCAAAACTGGAGAACGATTTTCAGGCCAGCTACCGCTTCCTCGCCCGCCCCTTCCCCCACGGGCCCAATCGGTATCTTGAGGCGGTCGAAAAAAACATCGGCACCATTAAACGGCGGAACGCCGCCAAGCTCGCCCGCCAGGCCAAGAAAAAGTAACTCGCACCGTGGGCCGGCTCCGGCAAAGTCCCCGGCCATGCTCGCGACGATAACGTCCGCCGCTCTCCAAGGGATTGACGCCGATTTGGTGCATGTCGAGGTCAACGCCGGGGAAGCCGGCGAACCCAAATGGTATCTGGTCGGCCTGGCCGACACCGCGGTGAAGGAATCGTGCGACCGCGTTTTCACCGCGCTCAACAACAGCGGCTTCCACCCGCCCCGCACCCGCACCACGATCAATCTCGCCCCCGGCCATCTGCGCAAGGAGGGGCCGTTCTACGATCTCCCCATTGCCCTCGGCATCCTCGCCGCGACCGACCAGCTCAAAGCCGCGCACCTTGCCGACTGGCTGATCGCCGGCGAACTCAGTCTGTCCGGCGCCACCCGCCCGGTGCGCGGTGCGCTCGCGATGGCGCGGCTCGCCCGGGCGCTCGGCAAACGCGGTCTGCTGCTCCCGTCCGTCTCGGCTGAGGAAGCCGCGCTGGTCGAAGGCATCGAAGTTTACGCGGTCCACTCGCTCGATCAGGCCGCCCGGTTTCTCAGCGGTGAAAAACCGTTGACGCCCCTGGACCCTCAGGCCGCCCGCCAACGCGCCAGCACGCCCGCGTCCGACGGAGCGGCCGATTTCTCCGAGATTAAGGGGCAGCACGCCTTGCGCCGCGCCATCGAAGTCGCCGTCGCCGGCTCCCATAACGTGCTGATGATCGGACCGCCGGGCTCGGGGAAGTCGATGGTCGCGAAACGCATCCCGACCGTGATGCCCGCGCCCACCCTCGACGAGCATCTGGAAATCCTGAGCATCCACTCCGCGGCGGGGCGTACCATCAGTGGCGAGATGACCTGGGGCGCCCGCCCTTTCCGTTCTCCGCACCACACGGTGTCCGACGTCGCCCTGCTCGGCGGTGGCACGATTCCCGGACCGGGGGAAATTTCCCTCGCCCACCACGGGGTGCTCTTCCTCGACGAGTTACCCGAATTCAAACGCTCGGCGCTCGAGGTCCTCCGCCAGCCGCTCGAGGACGGCGACGTCACCATCTCACGCAGCGCCGGCAAAGTCACCCTCCCCTGCGCCTTTATGCTCGTGGCGGCCATGAACCCCTGTAAGTGCGGCTACCTGGGAGATCCCCGCCACGAATGTCGCTGTTCGCCCGGAGAAATTCAGCGGTATCGCGCGCGCATCAGCGGACCCTTACTCGACCGCATCGACATTCACATCGAGGCGCCGGCCCTCTCCATCGCCGAGCTGCGCAATGAAAAACTTGGCGAACCCTCCGCCCCGCTGCGCGACCGCGTCCAAGCCGCCCGGTTACGGCAGCAGCAGCGCTTTGCCGGCACGAAAGTCACCGCCAACGCTCGCATGACCAACGCGCATCTCCGCAAACATTGCGCCATCGACGCCACCCTCGGTGACCTGCTGCAGCAGGCGATGGAGCAACTCAGCCTCTCCGCCCGCGCCTACGATCGCATTCTCAAAGTCGCCCGCACCATCGCCGATCTCGCCGCCGCCGAAAAAATCGAGGCCCCTCACCTGCTCGAAGCCATTCAATATCGCAGCCTCGACCGCACCGTTTTCTATTGAGCTTGGCCGGTCCCGCGCCCCGGCACGCCCCCCGCGAAAGTCGCCGGCCCCCGCGGGCAACCGGGCAAGGGGATGTCCGGGACAGGTTGCCCAGGGGAATCCTCGGCCTCCCCGGCGAACCTCGCTGGCTTGGGCTATTTGCGCGCGACCCGCTCTGGTTCGACGCGGATCAGCCAAGACCAGCTCTTTCCCGGAGCGAGAGCGATCTGACCGGTCTGCGTGTTCAGCGAATTGTGCAGACCGACAAAGGGCTCGGGGCAGAAAAACCCCTCGGCCGTGCCGCCGTAGAGATTGAATTGGACGAAGGGCGGCACCGGCGTGGATTGCGCGCGGTGCGTCACCTTCACACCGAGCCCGCTCGCGTCGGTCAGGCGAAACCAGGGATCAGCGTCGTAGGCGCCAACCGACATCGCAGGCATGAACTGCAAATCTTTGAGTGGAGTCGAAGGGGGAAAGCTTCGCTCCCGGGTCGTGCCATCGGGGGCGCCGTTCTTCCCGCGCAGATATTCGAAGCGAGACGGGCTCTCGACGGCGAAGGACTCGACCGACGATCCAGCCAGCAGCGGCACGGCGAAGCCGATATGATTGCCGATGGAAAAGGCCATGGGCGCGGTGTTGTCCGCTGCGGCCTTTACCTCGTGTTGAATTTCGACGCGGCCTTCGGTCACGCGGTAGATCACGTGCAGCGCGAAGCCGAAGGGATACTGCGCGCGGGTCTCCGCATCGTCCTTCAGCACCAATTCGACGGCGGCCTCCGTCGCGTCTGTCCAGGTCCGCGCGACCGACCAGGATTTGAGCCGCGCGAAGCCATGCTGCGGCATCGGGTAGCGTTTTCCCCGATAGTCGTAGGCGCTGGCGACTTTTCCGTTCACCGGAGTCGCCCCTGCTGGGACGCTCGAACCCACCGCCGGCCAGAGGATCGAGGCTTTGCCTCGAAACCCCGACGCGGGCCGGTAGTCGCGTCCGCGATAGAGCAACTCGACCCAGCGCCTCTGAAACTCAACCGCCAGGCCGGACAACTCGCCACCTTGCGTCGGTGCGACCGCGGCCTCGAGGCGACTCGTTTCATCGCGCAAAACGATGAGCGGGATTTTTTTCGCTGTCGTGGCTTCGTGCAGCGCATAACGCGGCGCGGTCGCCGCCTCCAGAGTGGAAACCGCCGGGGCAGTGCTCAGCCCGAGTACGCACCCAATGATTCGAGCTCCGCGGTTCACCGGGCAAAGGCCTTCGTTACGCGACGCACGCGACCATCTTCCTTGGTCATGAAAAAAAGGTCGCCCGTGTGCTCGTCGTAGCCGATGCGGAGGTGCGCCCGTTTCGTGTGCGAAAGCGCGGCAATGCTCGTGGCGGCGCCGTCCCGCTCGACGTTCAGCTCGTAGATTTTGCCGTCCGACTGTTTTTCATCCATCCGCATGAAGAAGAGCCGCGCGGTCACGATATCGCCGAAAATGTAGTGGTGCTGCAGGGCCTCGATCGGGCCGCGGTAAACAAAACCGCCCGAAATCGCCCGCCCATCGGTGTGATCGTAGGCCCCCAAGGGCGGACGATACGGTGCGAGCTCGACGGGCGTAGCGGGTTGGACCACTTTCGCGTCCTTCATGACGTCGACGCGGGCGAGGCCCTCGAGCTTGTTCCAACCATAGTCTCCGCCTTTTTCGATCAGGTTGACCTCTTCGGCGTTCGACTCGCCGATGTCGGCCACGATGAGCCGTTTTCCATACGAAAGATCCCAGCACATGCGGTGTGGGTTGCGAAACCCGTAGGCCCAGATTTCGGGCCGCGCCAGCGGATCCGCACTGTGCGCGAAAGGATTGTCGGCCGGAATCCCGTAGCCGCCGCCCGGGGCGTTTTTCCCCCGTGGGTCAATCCGCAGCAACGCACCCAGCAGCGAACGCGGCGTGCCGGCCAGGTCCGGCAGCTTTAAATTGACCGAGCCGCCGTCGCCGACACCGAGGAAGAGGAGGCCGTAATCGGGATCGCGGCGATCGGTCACCGGCGCAAACGCGATGTCCTGGCAGCCATGGGCTGTCGTGGGCGTTTTGAGCCGCAGCACTTCGCGCCGGCTCCCGGCGAAACGATCTGCCATCGGATCGTTCGCGTGCCACTCGGACAAGATCCAATAAAGCGGTGGCGTGCCTTTGTCCGGGATGACGACCTTTTCATACCATGCCTCATTGATGGCGGGTTTGCTCGGCGTGATCTCGGCGTGCGTGGTGTAGAACAGGCCGTTGCGCGGAAAATCCGGATGAAACGCGAAGCTGCCCAAGCCCGTGGCGATCCCGGGCTCAAAGACGAAGGCGGGAAACTGGCCGCGGATGTCGAGAAACACTTCGGCCTTCCGGTCCTTCACGCGGTAGATCACGCCCATCTGATCACTGATAAACACCGCCCCGTCCTTCCGGGGGCTCGAGCGCAGGGTAGCGATGCCCTTGTCGGGCCGGCGATTCGGCGCGAGGGGAATTTCCGCCCACTCCTCCAGCTCGATCACGAGCGAAGACTTCTCCACGGGCGGAATCAGCCGGACCTCTTTTCCAGTCGGCGGCGTGAGATCAACGGCGAAAGGCGCGAGCTTGGATTTCTCCGATTCGAAATCGAGGTGGGCGAGGATCGCGACGAGCTGGTCTTCGGGCAAAGCCTCAAACGGCGGCATCACGACTTTGTAGCGGCGGAACAGTGCGTTTGCGCGGAGGTTCCCCGCCTCAATGAGCGCGGCTGGATTGCGAATGTGTCGCAGCAGTTCCGTCTGGGTCAGCACGCGCGTGACGCCACCGAGCGGTGGCCCGATGCCATCGCGGTCGAGCACATGGCATCCGGCGCAAAGCTGCGTGAACAATGTCCGTCCTTGCCCGAGCGTTACCTCGTCGCGCGGATAGCTGGGCGGAGGCGACAGGAGTGGCGGCGCCGCGGGGGCGGGCGCCTTGGCCGCGAAACACGCCGAAGTGACGGCACCGAGGACGACAAGCTCGCGAATACGATGCAGGAATAGGTTTGAAATCACGGGGTAAAAGGGAGCGATAGCTGAATAGCGCGCGTAACTCTCTTCGCTACCCCGGTCCGAACGCGAACGAAAGAAACATTCGCACTTCGTGGGGCATCGCGGTCGTTTCGGGCAAAGTCGTGGTCAGCCAAGGTCCCTGAAGTTGGTTCGATGTTCGACGATTTGACCACGTTGGCAGCCGTGCGCTGATAGACCGGCCATTCACTGAAACGCTCGCCGCTTCAGCTCCGCAGGACGGGCCCATCGTCCGCCTGCATGGTCGTTTTTCCGGCGACGGGCGATGGCTTCGCCGGCGCGGCTTGGCCAAACATCGAGCCGGCCCCGATCACGACGCCGGCGCAGAAAGTAGAGCGGACAACGAGGCGATGACCGTTGGCGGCGCCGAGTGCGGGTCGACGGGCGGCCCTGAGCGAGTGAAGCGGAAATATTAAGGGGCGGGAAACCGGGCCTGTGGAAAAAACGCGGACTAGTTCCCCACGTCAATCCGTGTGAAACCGCGGTCGCGCGCCGCGGTGAGCAGACGTTTCATTTTCGCGACTTGATCCGCGTGGGTGGCGGAAAGGTCTCTCGTCTCGGCAGGATCGTCCTTGAGATTAAAGAGCTCGTCGTGCTTCGGGCCCTCGTGGGGTTTCTTGCCGGTCTTGGTTGACGGTCGAGGTACAAACGTCGGGGCGCCGACGCGCTCGATGAGCCGCCAGTCGCCGACGCGTATCGCGTAGGTACCGTCGGCGGCCTGCAGGATGACGTGATCGCGCACGGGTGGACCGGGCGTGGGCTCGATGAAGGCGCGGAGGACGTTGATGCTGTCCTCGGCCGTGCCCGTGGGCAGCGGCGCTTGCAAGACGGCGGCGACGGTGGCGAGCACATCGGGCAGCGCGATGACCTGGTCGCTCACGGTGTGGGCGGGCACGTGGCCCGGCCAACGAACGAGGAAGGGCTCGCGGAAGCCGCCCTCGTATTCCGTGTGTTTGCCGCCGCGCAGGTGGCCATTGATGGCGAGGCCGGCTGCCATGGCCTTGCCGGTGTTGCCGTTGCCGGCGTCGGCGATGCCGCCGTTATCGCTCGTGAAAATAACGAGCGTATTTTCGGCGAGCTTCAGCCGGTCAAGGGTGGCGAGAATTTGGCCGACGCTCCAGTCCAGTTCGTGGATGAAGTCACCGTAGCTACCGTAGCTGCTGCCGGTGAAACGGGGATTCGGTGCAATCGGGCCGTGCACGGCGTTCGGGGCGAAATACAGGAAGAACGGGGATGCGTGGTTCGCTTCGACCCAGGTTGTCGCCTTCGCGGTAATGGCTTCCATGATGCGGTCGACCACACGCTGCTCGCGGAGGCCGGTGGTCGTGCCCTTTCCCCCCGCGCTGGCGACGACGACCTTCTCGCCGGGCAGGCGGCCGACGATGTTTTCATCTTCAATAAACGCGTGCGGACCGTTACCCGGATTGCCCCCGAGGCCGTAAAAATAGTCGAAGCCGACCGCACGCGGGCCGGGCTGCAGCGGTTGGTTCCAATCGGTTTCTGCGACGCCGGTCTGAAAGCCGAGGTGCCACTTGCCCACGGCACCAGTGCGGTAGCCCTGCGACTTGCACAGCGACGCGAGCGTCAGCCGGCCCGGCTCAATGTGGAGGGGCGCGGTCGGAGTGAGGACTTCGCCGTCTCTGATCGCCGTGCGCCAGTAATAGCGACCGGTCATCAGGGCGTAGCGAGAAGGCGAGCACACTGAACCCGGCGCGTAAGCATGGGTGAACCGGCGCCCCTCCCGCGCGAGGCGGTCGAGGTTCGGGGTGTTCAGGCCCTTGGCTCCGTAGGGAGTGGAACTGCCCCAACCGAAGTCATCCGCCAAAATGACGACGAGGTTCGGCTTCGCGCTTTGCGCTACGGTCGCGGCGGGAACCGCGGTGAGGAAGACAGTGATCCAGCCGAAGAAAAATTTCACGATTGAGAAAACGGTTGAAGCATCACTCAACGGACGAGCTGGCTGGAGAGGATGAGGGCCGAGGGTTCCGCGGCGTGCGATCCTTCCTGGCCGGTGTTGCCGACCGGGAATTGCGCGAGCGCGGCGTTCATAATTTTGAGGCCCTCCGTTTCGTGTCCGCTCGCGAGGAGAATGAAGCCGAGTTGGTAGCTGCGCTTGGCTTCGTCCTGCACCGAGTATCGGTTCGGCGTGCCGGCGGTGGCGTGGGGGCGAGGGGCGGGACCGGTATTGGGCTCGGTCATCGGAGCGATCTGCTGCAGCGCGAAGGACTGCGCTTTCTTGATCGCGGCGTTGAGGCGATCCTCGTGGTAGGCGGAGTTGAAGCGCTGCAGGTTCATCAGCTCCTTCGTCGTGAGCATGAAGTAACCGAAGACGTCCTTGTCCTTTGGGTCGTTCTCGTTGAGCCCGTAGTGCCAAAAGCCATCGGCGAGCTGCGCGGGGATAATCTGTTCGTAAATGCACTTGTCCGTTTTCCGTTTCAGACTGGCTGAGAGCACCGGGTCGATGTCCCGCACGTAGCCGCTGACGATTCCTGCCGCCATGGCCATCGCCGCCGTCTTGTTGATAATCGACGGCTTGCTCATCGGCAGTTTGGACTCGCCGGTCTTCACGTCGATGGTCGCGGCCCACCAACCGCTTTCGTTCCAGGCGTAACGGTCGAGTACGGTAGCGAGGTAGCGGAGGTCGGCGTTTCGCCCGCCTTCTTGGTGCAGAATGTAGGCGACGCTCGACGTATAAGCCCCGAGCGCGGGCGGACCGCCGCCGACGATCGTCGTGCCGCCGGGCTTGTCCTTTTCCTTGATGGGCAACACGCCGAATTTCGTCGCGCGCATGTCCTTCAACACCTGGTCCACCAGACTCAGCGCAGCGCGGCGGTAGCGCTGGTCTCCGGTCAGCTCGAACATCAGGTAGAAGGCCAGCGCACCGTTTCCCTCGGCAGTTTTACCCTTCATCGCGCGGACCGATCCGTCGGCGCCGAGCAACGTGTCCAAGTGGCGAGTCAGGGTGGCGCGCAACGCTGCTTTGAACGCGGGCAACGACTCCGTGGCGACGGAATCCGCGCCTGCTTTCTGGAGGGCATCCGCGCTGCGAAGGCTGAGCGTGGCGCCCAGCAACAGACCGATGAGACAGTGAATGCCGAGCTTCAAGGCGGCGACCATCACTCGTGATCTTTGGCTTTTTTCTGCTTCCCGAGACCTTCCGCTCGGGCGGCGTTCTTGGGCGTTTTGACGATGGCGAACTCGCGGGGCTTCACGTCATCGGCCAGCATCGCGGCGACGAGGGGGTCGCGGGTTTCCACGCCCCATTTCCGCAGGCGTTCGCGCATGGCGAGCAGCGTCTCACGGTGCGCCGGATCGCGGGCTAGATTGTTCATCTCGCCGGGATCTTTTTCAAGATCCACGAGAGATTCGCGATAGTGGCCGTGGACGTAGACGCAATATTTGTAGCGGTCCGCGCGAATCATGCGGCCTTCGGTCGTCGGCACGTTGCCGGCGACGGGAAAGGTCTGAGACATATTGTTCTGCACCACGACGTCGTCGCGCCACGAAGTGACGGGCTGGCCCAACGCGAGTGGACGGAGGCTGACGCCGGGGAGTTTTTCGGGCCGGGGGAGGCTGGCGAAGTCGAGCATCGTCGGTAAAATATCGAGACCGGTATTGGTGAATTTTTCCGACACGCGGCCGGTGCGCTGGCCGGGGGCGCTGACGATAAAGGGCACGCGCGCCGACTCCTCATTGAAGACGGTTTTCTGGTTGAAGCCGTGGGCGCCAGCGCACTCGCCGTGGTCGGCAGTGAAGACGATCAGCGTGTTCTCCTCGAGGCCGGCGGCTTTGAGCGCATCGAGGACCTTGCCGATCTCGGCGTCGACTTTTTCGATGAGGCGATAGTAACCCCAGCGGAGCGCCTGCCACATTTGCGGATTGAAATTGCCCACGGGGAACTGCGGGTTGGCGTGGTAGCCCGCGCGGATTTGGGCCAGGGTGTCGGGCTCATTGCGCGGTGGGGCCAGATTCGGCGGCGCGGGCGGGAGTTTTTCGGTCGACGGCGGTTCACCGATCGGGCCGTTGTTCAACGGCTGATCACGGGCGAGTTCGCAGACGTTGTGGGGATTGAGAAAACTGACGACGAGGAGGAAGGGCTGGTCGTGTTTGCGGGCGAGAAACGTCGTGGCCAGTGCGGCGTTTTCGGCATCGATGTGCCCGGTCTTGAGCGTCTCGAAGCCGTGGGTCTGGGTGGCCGCTTCGTCGTAGGCGAGATGCCACTTGCCGAAGTAGGCGGTCTGGTAGCCGGCTTGGCGGAAATACGTCCCCATCGTGACGAACGCGGAGGCATCGAGGGTCGTCTTGGTGTTGTCGGTGATACCGGTCTCGTGCGGATAGCGACCGGTGAAAATCGAGTTGCGCGCCGGCATGCAGAGCGGGTTCGGCGTGTAAGCGCGGCTGAAGAAGGTGCCGCGCGCCGCGAGACGATCCAGCGCGGGCGTCTTCAAGTAGCGGTCACCCATCCGGCAGCTCAGCGCATCGGCCGAGTGCTGGTCGGTCATGATGAAAACGATGTTCGGCGGTGCAGCGGACGAGAGGGAAAATAAAGCGACAAAGGCCAGACCCGCCTGGGAAAAAAGTTTCATAAAATAGAATGAGCGAGGTTGCCTCAGAGGTCGTCGTCGCCGAGTCCGAGCTTTTTCTTTTTCTTCGCCTCGGCTTTGTCCTTGTTCGGCGGGGGCAGGGATTTGATCTGTTCTAACCGGTTCCCGAGGTGGCTCGCCTCGGCGGCGGGACGAACGAGCGCACCGTGGGCGCCGACAAGGTGCATCTGCCGGTAGAGGTGCGGTTCAGCCGCGCTGCGGGACGCGAGCAACATCACGGCATCGGGGTGCGCGTTGCGGATCATCGCCGACAGGTTGAAGCTCCGCTCTTTCGACGCCATGAAAACGGCGCCCTTCAACCACCTCAGTCCGCCGTCCGCCGTGTTCCACCACGCAATTTCGTGACCGGCCTCGGTCGTCTGCGCCAACAGCATTCGCACGTTGGTCGGCGAATCTACCAAGAAGTCACCGTCGTGCATGCGTTCGTCCGCTGCGCCGACCGCGACGGGTTTCTGCCAGGCTTTTCCGTCCCAGCGATAATACCGCACCTCCTTGCCCGCAGGGAAAACCAAGTGCGGTCGGCCGGCGGAATCCACGTGGGCCGTGCCGTGGGTGGTGCGCACGGTGCCGGTGTCTTCGATGAGCGTAAGCTTGTCGGCGGACTCCTTGGTGACGGGCAACGCAAGCCGCGCGCCTTGGACGTTGGACCACTGGCCGCTCGGGGGATCGAGCTGCATATAATAGGTGTTTTGCCGATGCGCGTTGTGCTTCGGATTGGCGCAGGGGTGATAGATGTAGGATGCGGTGATGGTGTCGCCCCGGCCATGGTCGAACCACGCATACCACGAGTCGTTCACCGCGGGAGACGCGGCGCTCACTTTGTGTTTCAACACGGATACCGGGGCTGCAAACGTGCGGCCGTCGTCGACGGAGTGCTGGTAAACCCAATCGCTGCGGTGGCCGCCGTGGCGGTAAAAGAGATACAGGTCGCCGTTGGCGAGTTTGACCCACTGGTTGTAGGTGCCGTTGACGGGGACGTTGTCCACCACGCGCCACGCGGAGATGTCACCGGGTTTGACGGAGACGACGTGGGTCATCTTGCCCTTGGTGCCCATAAAAAACTCGCCCAGCGGGTTCGGACCATATTTCGGGTCGCCCCCATGAGAGCCGAACACGAGGTGAATGTAGCCCTGCCGGTCGACGACGAGGGCGGGCTTGCCGTGATTGTCGAGTTCGCCGGGGTCAATTTGATCCGGCGATTTGCCCATGGCACTGACGCCGGCCTGGACGGGACCGATCCACTGGCCCGTGGCATGGACATAGGCAGCGACATAGGGATCTTCGTGCGGCCCCTGATAGGCGACGTAGGTCACACCCTTGTAGTGTTCGCCGGACGGATGCTGGAGCGTGCTAATCGGATTACCATAGCCGTTGTCGGCAAAATAGTCGGTGCTGGCTGCGGTGCTGAGCAGGCAAGCGGTGAGGGCCGAAAGCAACCCGCAGAGGCGCCTCGGCGTGAAAGATAGATCGATCATGAATTTGTCGTCATTTGAAATTAAACGCGGCCCTTCGAGTGAACAGGCGCGGGTTGACGACGCAATAGGCGAAAGGCCTGCAGTCGGAGTTGAACCCAACGACCTGCGGGCGTTCGGAATTCCGGGCCTAGCGCGTGTGTGATGGGCATTCCGCGCGACCGCGTTCGCCGGCCGATCGAGCGTGCCGGGAATCGATCTCGGGAGGCCGGCGCCCATCAGCACATCGTCCGCGTCCGCCAGCATCGCGCCATCCAGCGATGGCAGGGTGGCGAGCTGGCCTTTTCGATGAGATTGATGCCGACCGCGCCAGCAGGTTCTTCTTTGGCGGGAAAACCTCGATCCTATGCGCCGGACGCAAACGCGCCGTTCATCCGGCGCCCGGCCAGTGGCGCGGCGCTCCGGGCTCCTGCGCGTTCGCCGGAAAACGTGCCGCCTCAGTAACGTTTCCGAAACGTCACGTTGTCCGCGTTCGTGAACAGCAGCATGTGCTCGACGGCGTCGACTCCGACGAACCGCAGGCCGAGGGCACGATGAATGATTTCCCCCTGCTTCACGAACCGCCCGTCGATGTAGGCGCGGGGCGTCGCTCCGCCGACCACGCTGTCCACTTTCAGTTGGGCGACGGCGGCGTGAAATCGGCTGAGGTCCGACGGCGGGGGCGTGGGCACCACCGGCACCGGCGCTGGCGCCGGCACAGGCTTGACCTCGACTGGCTTGTTTTCGACCGCCGAGACCACTTCGCCCAGGTAAGCGACGTTCGCATCGTGCTTGGCCACGACATGGCGCGTCGCCTGGATGGCTCGAACCGCTGTCGGCGCGCTCTTGTCTGCCACCGGATTCGCGATCTTTTCCCGGCGCATCTCGACCACGACCGGCAGCAGAAATTTCATCGCCGCGAACGTGACCAGCAGCACCGCCGCGGCAATCGCGCCCCATTTTATCATCATTGACGACGCGCGAATGCGGGACGGCGCCGCGGAGGCCGTCATCAAACCCGTCGGCACCGGTTCATCTGCTTGGGCGGCGGGAGCAGTCGCTGGCCGAGCGGCGATGGCAAGAGCCGGCAACGGTGCGGCCACGGGAGCCGGGCTGTTGGCGGCTTCGGGCGTGGCCGCAACCGGCGGAGCGACGGACATCGGAGTAACCGCGGACACCGCGGGCAAGGCAACGGTCGTCGACTCCAGCGGCGCGACGACTGCGGGTGCGTCCGGATTGACGATCGGGACGATCGCAGGCGCGGGCGCCAGTTTGATCGGCGAAAGTCGGATGCGGGGAGGGACGGCCATGGCTAGCAATGCTCAGCACGCCGAGCACAGAGCGGGAGCGGCCCGGAAACAAGCCTTTGACGAATGGAAAAACTCGCACGCGCCGCCGGCCTGCGCCTACGCATTTCCCCCACCCCGGAGCGCGCCATGCGCCCGGTGGCGGCCCGCCCGTCGGTCCGCGCCAGATTGGCCGGGCCCCTTCGCGCCCCTGATGCCCGCCCCACGTCACCCCCGCAACGACCGTCGTTCCGGCGAGGCCGCGGCGAGAGCTTGCGGCCAAATCCGAATCCACTACGAGGTTTCCATCCACCCCCGCACCCTCATTCGCTGTTTCGCCTTCGTCGCGATTCTCGGGCTCCTCGGCCAGGCCGGGCTCGCGTCGCCGCCGGCCCCCGATGCGCCGGACGTGACCGCCCAGGAACAAACCGCTGCGACCAAAATCCGCGAGGCGATTGCCACCGCCCTCTCCACCGGTCCCGACGGCACCGGCGCCGCAAGCGTGAATCTGTTGGCGGCCTCGCTCTCCGGCCGGCGCGTCACATTAAACTTCAGCCGCCAGGTGCTGGCACTCGGGCCCGGCAGCATCGGCTTCGAAGCGTTCTTCGCCCGCGTCCAGCGCGCCGCGGGCGACGTCGTGCGGGCCGATCTGAACACCTTTGAGATCCAAACCGAGATCGAGGGTCTGCCGCTGGAGCGTTGGCTCCCGCCGGCACCGCGGCTCGGCCCGCCGCCGATCGCGCGACAACTCATCCCAGCCCCGCTTCCGGTCGCGCCCGCCCTCCAACCGCTCGCCGGCCGGCGCATCGCGATCAGTCCGGGGCATGGCTACTACCTGCTGGGCGGCACAAACTACGTCCTCCAACGCTCCTATTTCAGCGGGATCGTGGAGGATTTCGTCAACCACGACATCGTCTCCGCCTTGAACACGCTCCTCGTGGAAGCCGGGGCCGACGTGCGGCCCACGCGGAATCTCGATCGCACGGCCGGCGTCGGGGAAACGGGTTTCCCCAAATGGCAGGAGGCCGCGCGCTATCACGTGAAGGCGCTCGGCGCCGATGCGTCGGTCTGGAACGAGTCCGGATACACGCCCCTCGAACAGGACATCCGCTGCCGCCCGCGCTACGCCAACGCCGTCGGCGCCGAGCTCCTCGTGAGCGTCCACAACAACGGCGGCGGCGGCACCGGCACCGAAACCCTTTACGACACCGCCAACGGCTTCGGCTCCGAGAGCAAACGCCTCGCCGACCTGCTCCACGCCAAAGTCATCACCGCCATCCGGCGCGACTACAACGCCGCCTGGGCCGACCGCCGCGTCCAAGGCTTCAACGGCAGCTACGGCGAAAACCGTCTCGCGACGCGGCCCGCCGTCATCCTGGAAATCGCGTTCATGGACAAACCCACGCCCGACAACGCCGCGTTGCAGGACGAACGCTTCAAGCGCCTTGTCGCCACCGCCATTCGCGACGGCATCCGTGAATTCCTCGACGGCCCCGCGCCCGCGGCGCCCGCCACCCTCATCGCCACCGCCGAGTCCAAGGCGATTTCGCTCGCCTGGGTCGACCCGGCGATGAATGAGACCGGCTTTCTGCTCGAGCGTAAAAGCGAGGCCGCCCCCACGTGGACGACCCTCGCCACGCTCGCCGCCAACAGCGTTTCCTACCGTGACGCGACCGCGACCTCCGCCAGCCTCACCTACGTGTATCGGGTCAGTGCATTCAACTCCGGCGGCAGCAGCGTCGGCTATTCGAACGAAGCCACCGCCGCGCTGCTCGCGCCGCCCGTCACACTCCTCCTCGCCGCCGTCACGCCCACGACAAGGCTGACGCGCGACTGGAACCAGCCCGCTGACTTCACGTTCACCGTGACCGATGCTTCCGGTGCGCCCGTGACCGGCGCCGCTCTTGCCGTGCGCGACCTCCTCCGCAACGTTGATGAGACGCTCGTCCCCTCCGCCGCCGACGCCACGGGCCGCCTCACCTACCGCACCACCGTTCCGGCCGGGCAAGCCGACGGCATCTACGCGATCACTTTTCAAGCCACGAAGTCCGGCGCCACGTCCAGTGCGGTCGCCACGCGCGAAATCGTCGTCGCGCATGCCCGCGCGCTCGGCGACGGCGCGCCCACCCTCGTCTCCCAGCCACGCTCGCAAACGGTCACCGCCGGCGCGCCGGCCAGTTTCGTCGTCAATCCTGCATTCTCCGGTTCGACGTCGCCCTCCTATCAGTGGTCGTTCAACGGCACACCGCTCCCCGGGACCACGCAGGCCGGCTTCACTCTCCCGGCCGTCACCGTCGCACAAGCCGGCACCTATTCCGTCGTCGTCACCTCGCCCGGCGGTGCCGTCAGCAGCCTCCCCGCACAGCTCAAAGTCAACCCGGCCGCCTGGCTCGCCAACGTCTCACTCCGCACCACGCTCGCGCCGGGCCAAAACGTGATCGTCGGCTTCGTCGTGGGCGGCGACGGCAGCCCGAAGGATCTCCTCCTGCGCGCCGCCGGCCCCGCCCTCGCCGGTTTCGGTCTCACCGGCGCGATGACCGATCCACGGCTCGAACTCTACCGCGACTCGACCAAACTCGCCGACAACAATGACTGGCCGGCCGCCCTCGCCTCCTCGTTCGCGGCAGCTGGCGCGTTTCCGTTTGCCGCGGCGAGCCGCGATGCCGCCCTCCAGCGATCATTCGTCGGCGCGCACACCGTGCAGGTCACCGGAACCTCCGGTGGCGCCGTGCTCGTAGAAGGCTACGATGCCGACCCGGGCAGTGCCGCCCGCCTTGTCAACCTCTCCGCCCGCAACCGCGTGGGCACCGGAGCTGATATCTTGATCGCCGGTTTCTACGTCGCCGGTACCGGCAACCAACGCGTCCTCATCCGGGCCGTCGGCCCCACGCTCGCCGACCTCGGCGTGAGCGGGGCGCTCGCGGATCCCCAGCTTGAAGTCACCGACGCCGCCGGCCGCCTCGCGTCCAATGATAACTGGGACGCCACGCTCGCCCCGGTGTTCGGCCAAGTCGGCGCGTTTCCCCTGCCGGTCGGCAGCAAAGACTCCGCCGTCGTCGTCACCCTCGCCGCCGGCCGCAGCTATACCGTGCAGGTGTCCGGGGCCGGCGCGACAGTCGGCGAAGCGCTCGTCGAGGTTTACGAAGTGCCGTAAATCCGCGCGGCGCCTACGTCAGGCGCACGGCGGCGTTCTGCGCCTGAATGCAAAGCTCCGCCGCCTTGAACGCGTGCGCCTGGGTCATCGCCTGCTCCGTGCGATTCAGACAATCGAGGATGAACTCGCCGAAAAACCGGGCGCCGACTTTGCCGGCCACCGGGATGTAATGCTCGCCCTGACCGTCGACGAGGAATACGTGGTCGCCCCCTTTGGCCTGGCCCACATTCACGTATTTGCGCAGCTCGATGTAGCCCTTCGTGCCGAGAATAAACGTCCGCCCGTCGCCCCAGGTGCTCAAGCCATCGGGCGTAAACCAGTCGACGCGAATCTGGTTCGTCGCGCCGTTGTTGCCGACGAACGAGGCCTCGCCGAAGTCCTCAAACTCCGGCGTCTCGGGGTTCGCGAAATTGCCGACCGCCGCGTGCACCACCTTCGCCTCCGTCGCCCCGCTGTAGGTCAGGAACTGCTCGCACTGGTGGCTGCCGATGTCGCAGAGGATGCCGCCGAATTTGGCGCGCTCGAAAAACCACGCCGGGCGCGTCGCCTTGCTGAGCCGATGCGGACCGAAGCCCGCCACTTGCACGACGCGACCGAGCACGCCGCTCTTGACCAGGTCGGTCGCAAACATCCCCGCCTCCGAGGTCAGCCGCTCGCTGTAGTAGACGCCATATTTCCGCCCGGTGCGCGCGACAACCGCCCGCGCCTGCGCGAGTTGCTCGAGCGTCGTCAACGGCGCCTTGTCTACAAAGTAATCCTTGCCCGCCTCCATCACGCGGCAACCGAGCGGCCCGCGCTCCGACGTCACCGCTGCCGAGGCGACGAGTTTTACGTCCTTGTCGGCGAGGATTTCGTCGAGCGAGCGCGCGGCCTTCGCCTCTTTGAACCTCTTCAGAAAATCGCCCCGCTTCTTTTCATCCGGCTCGAAGACCCACTTGAGCGTCGCGCCGGCGGCGATCAGCGCGGTGCACATCCCCGTGATGTGCCCGTGGTCGAGGTGCGCCGCGGCGAAGATGAATTCGCCCGGCTGCACCACCGCCGTCGGCTTGAGGCCCGGCACGTAAACCGTGCTGGCTTTCGGCGGAGTGGCCGCTTCGGCCGCGCGCGAGCGACCGGGAAAAACGGCCCCGACGGCGACGACCCCGGCGGACTGGGTGAGAAAGTGGCGACGCTTCATGGGTGGCGCCGAGCAAGACGCAGCGGGACGCGCAGCGAAACCAAATTTTCGACGGCCCGACATCCGCGGCCGCCGGAAACGCGCAGAGCCGGCGCTCGGGTTGGGTCGCGTCCAAGCGCACCATCCGCGCGAAGCGAAACCCGAGGGCTCCGAGCGGGCGGCCCGAACGCTCAAGGTCCGGGGACGTGAGGGCGACGACCGCGGCAACTTGAGTGCGGTCCGCCCGAAAGCCACCATCGCCGCTAGCCCCGTCGCAAGCTCGGCGCGCGCCTCGTCGGGCGGCCGGATACCGCGATCCCCGATGACGTGCGTCGGCGGCGGCTGGTTGACCCCCTCGACGATCAACACGGCGGCCTCCGGGGTCAGCTGGCTAAGGCGGAGGCGGTCGGTTTTGCGGCCGTTTAGGGCGGGTGGCGGTACCCGGGAGGCACCGGTTGGCGCCGGCGTCACGCCCATTTCGTTCCGTCGCTGGGGAAAATCCCCCGAGGTCCGGACCAACGCTGGGGGGATTTTCCCGGGCATTCGGCAGCGGGCGATGGCGGATCAAGCTCAGGAAACGGTCCGTCCCCTCTGCCAGGAGGAAGAATCACGCCCAAAATCGCATTGGCACACCGCTTGCAATCGGAGCGGCGATGTCGCGATCCCAGATTACCCCCGCAGCTCAGCCCCGTCCGACGGCCGCCCGGCGTGACGCCACGCTGGTCTCGCTCGTCGCCGCGAAGGCGGGACGTGACATCATCTGGGTGCTGATCGCCGGCGCGTTTCTGTTCGTGGAGGCCGTCGTGTTTCTCACGGAGCTGCCCACCGCCCGGTTCTTTCACCGTCGCGAGGCCGCCAAGACCGCCGGCTTCACCCGGACCTGATCCGGGACCGCGCCCCCGGCCCGGTGCCGCACCCCTCACTCCTCTCCTGCCCTGGCACAGGTGAGGAACGCCACCTCGCCTTAACCGGCCGCCAACTTTCGCTGGGCCGCGAACACGTCGCGCAACGCTACGCTGAGCTTGTCCTGCAGGGCCTGCAGTTCCCGATAGCGCGCGACGTTGGCCGGGTTCGGCAAACAGCGGGTCGCCTCATCCACCGCCACCGTCCCGGTCGTAAAATCGGTGAGCTTGGCCTTTTTGTTGCGACCGCGGATCGCCACGCACCACGCGGCTTGCAGGGCGCCGCCGAGCGCCGCGCCTTCGTCTTCCACCATCGCCACAACCGGCACACCAAAAACATCCGCCATGAGCTGCCGCCACACCGGCGACTTCGCTCCGCCACCGGTCACGCGGATCTCCTTCGCCCTCACCCCGAGAGTGGCGAGTCGGCGCAAGCCGTAGTTCATGCCGAGGGTCACGCCTTCCATCGCGGCCCGCGCGATATGTCCCGGGGTGAAATTCTGGTTGTTCAACCCCAGCAGCACCCCCGAGCCGTCCGGCACGTTCGGCGTCCGTTCCCCGGCGAGATAAGGAAGCAACACGAGTCCCCCGGCGCCCGCGGGTGCACCGGCCACCGCGGCGTTGAGCGCCCCGTGGTCGTGCTGGAACAACGCCCGCACCTGTTCCGTCACCGTCGTGACGTTCATGGTGCACAGCAGCGGCAACCATCCGCCGGTTGACGAACAGAACGCCGCGATCTCGCCCGCCGGATCGATCACCGGTTTGCCGGCGAACGCGTAGATGGTTCCGCTCGTCCCGAAACTCGCCGTGACGACGCCGGGCGCGACGTTACCGGTGCCGATGGCGCCCATCATGTTGTCGCCGCCCCCGGCGCTCACGACGACGTCGGACGCAAAGCCGTAGCGCGAAGCCAGCTCGGGCCGCAAGGTGCCGGCGGCTTCATGCGAGCCGGACAGCGGCGGGAGCCAGTCGGCGAGCTTCCGGTCGATGGCGTTGATCGCATCGCGGGACCACACCCGCCGGCGCACGTCGAGGAGCGCCGTGCCCGACGCATCGCCAAACTCCATGAAGTAGTTGCCGGTGAGGAAAAAATTAAGGTAGTCGTGCGGCAGGAGCACCTGCCGGAGCTTGGCATAGTTCGCCGGCTCGTGGCGTTTCAGCCAGAGAATCTTCGGCGCGGTAAAGCCGGGAAGGATGAGGTTGCCGGTCTTGCGGATCGCGGCCTTCGGTCCGCCCAGTTTCCGGGTGATGATCGCGCACTCCGCCGTCGTGCTGGTGTCGCACCAGAGTTTTGCGGGGCGGATCACATCGCCGTTGCGATCGAGCGGCACAAAGCCGTGCTGCTGCCCCGATACGCCGATGCCGCGCACGCGCTTGCCGTCGATCTGGGCGGCCACTTCGCCGAGCACAAAGTCCAGCGCCGCCGTCCACTCGTGCGGGTGCTGCTCCATGTGCCCGACCGGCAGACCCGCGATCAGTTTGTGCGGCGCCCGCGCCTCCGCGACGACTTGGCGGGTCGCGAGGTCGAGGACGACCGCTTTGACGCTCTGGGTGCCGGAATCAATGCCGATATAGAGGGACATGAGGAGAGGAAGACGGATCGTGGAACGGTGGGGAACGAGAATCTCCGCGAGGATGGCGGGGACGCGGACGGCCCAACAAGCCCGGGCCAATCTTAGCGCGGCGCGGTGTTGTTGGTCTTCATCGCGTCGAGAAACTCGACCGGGGAAAAATCGTCCGTGAGTTGGCGGGCGAGCCTCATCTCGCGCTCGGGCATCGGCAACTGCTCCGCCTTGAGCGCATCCAAGTCCAGTCGCCCGGCGAGCACCTTGGCCACCGACTCGCTGATCTGGGCCCAGTTTTCCGGCCTGGTCATGTCCGGCGACCGGTATTTCACGGCGCAGGCGATCACGTTGCCGCGCCCGGCCGTCTCAAAAATCGCCACCTGCGGAAACACGCTCCGGATCGTCTTGAGGTCGGAGTAAAACAGCTCGGTACCGGAATGCAGATTGCTGATGAACACCCCGCGGTCGTCGAGGCGCGCCGCGCATTCGCGGTAAAACTCCTCGGTCTTCAAATGCGACGGCACGTAGCCCCCGCGAAACGCATCGAGGATGATCCAGTCCCACTTGGTCTTGTCGCGCTTCACAAACATGCGCCCGTCCATCAGGGCCACGGGCGTCTGGGCAGTCGGCTGGAAGCCGAGGCGCGTCGCGCAGAGTTCCAGCACCTTCGGATCGAGTTCCACCGACTGGAGCAGGGTATCCGGATACGCCGCACTAAACAGGCGGTGAAACCCGGCGCCGCCGAGCCCGATCATCATCACGCGCGACGGCTTCGGCTGGAAGAAAAGCCCGGCGTAGAGCGTGCGCGTGTAGGCGACGACGAGTTTGAGCGGATCCGCCAGGTCGACGGCCGATTCCAACGCCTCACCGCGCCGCGAGCGCGCGCGCATCTCCACCATCGTGCCGTTTTTTTCGATCGTGAGGCTGTTGTAGATCGTGTCGAAGCTCTCGACATAGTTGCCGCGTTCCGCGGCGGTCAAGGAGGAGAGCGCAAGAGCGAGGCCGAGCAGACAACGGGCGGGTTTCATGGGGAAGTGGATGGACGCAAAAACCGGAGCAGGGCCACGAGCGTGAGGACCGCCACCGCCAGCCAAACGTCGAGGAGCGTCGAGACGCGGAAATTCGGGATCAGCACAAACGTCGTCAGCATGACCCCCGCGATATTGCCCAGCGTGCTGACGCCGTAGACGAGGCCCGACGCGTTGCCCGGCGCCACTCCGCGCTGCGCCAGAAACTGCACGCATTGGGGCGAAAACGTCGACAGCGCCGTCACCGGCACGAAAAACAAAACGAGGCACGCTACGATCACGCCCAACAGAGGGGCGGTCAACGTGGTCTCGATTTGCGCGAGCAACGACCGGCCCCAGAACGCCGTGACCGCCAGCGAGCCAACGGTCGCCAGCGCACAGCCCAGCTGACTGCGCCGGCGCGCCGCTGCGGCGAGATTGCTGATCGTCCCGCCGGCCATCGAACCCAGGCTGAAGGCCGCGAGAAACGTCGAGATCAGACAGGCCCACACATCGATGCTCGACCCGAAGTGGGGACTGAGCAGTCGCGAGCCGAGCATCTGAAAGCCCATGCTGAGAATACCGAGGGTCACGACGGCGAGGTAGAAGGCGATGATCGACACGGGGAAGCCGCGGAACGTGGGTCATCCTTTTCCCGATGTCACCTCGAAAGTCCTCCGCCGGACGCAACCTTTCGAGGGTCGCCCCCATCCTTCCGCGCACCGATTTTCCCGCCGCCCCGTCTTCCCGCCCAATCTCATGAAAGTTGCCCGTCCCCTGCTTTTCGCCGCACTGCTCGCATCGTCGTCCGCTTCATTTTCGCTCATGGCCCAATCACCCGCCCCCGCCCTACCCGCCCAGCTCGGCTCCAAGGTTTTTGTTTGGGACGACCTCAAGGTGGTGCCCACCGCCACCGGACTCCGGCGCGACGTCGTCGATCGGCCGACCGCCACGTTCGAGAAATTCGAATCCCACGTCACCACCCTGAATCCCGGCAAATCCTCCCATCCACCGCACAAACACGCCCGCGAGGAGTTTATTATTGTCAAAGAGGGCACGCTCGAGGTTCACATCAACGGCCGCGTCCAACGGGCCGGTCCCGGCTCCGTCTTATTCTACGCTTCCAACGATCTGCACAGCGTCACCAACGCCGGCCCCACTCCCGCCACCTACCTCGTATTCAACTACGAGACGGTGGCCACGCGGACCGCTCCCGCCGAGGGTGCCGCCGCCGCGAACCTGCCCGGCAAGCTCCCTTCCACCGTGTTCGACTGGGAGAAACTCCCCGTCAAAACCACCAGGACCGGCGCCCGGCGCGAAGTCATGAACTCGCCCACCGTCACCTGCGCCAACCTCGAGTGCCACATCACGACCCTCAGCCCGGGCGAAGTCCCCCATGCGGCCCACCGCCATCCCGACGAAGAAATCGTCATCGTCAAAGAGGGCGTCATGGCGGTGACGATCAATGGCGTCACGAACCGCGGCGGCCCCGGCTCGATTTTCTTCTTCGGCTCCAACGACGAACACGGCATGAGGAACGTCGGCGGCACCACGGCGACCTACCATGTCGTGCGGATCGTCACAGCGGCGACGCCGAAGGCCGCGACGAAATCCTGATTTTCCGGCGGCGGCCGGCTACTTCCCCGCCCACTTCGCTCGCCACGCCGGGTAGTCTTTTGCGAGCAGCCGGCGCGGCGCCGTCACATACCAGCCCGACCCCGTCCGGCGCTCCCGATCCACCTCGGCCAGAGAATAAACCTTGATCCCGTCGCGACTCGCGAAAATGGGGCGATCGGAGCCCGGCTCAACCATGCGCGCCCACAGCGGCGGCGCCTGGTCGTCGGATACCACCACAACGTCGAAATCGGTCTTGTGCCGCGCAAATTCCGCCGGCGGCGCCGGCACGCGCTTCGTCGTGATCCCCGTGAGCTGGGTCTTCTTCAGCCACGCCACCGCCGCCTCCACCGCCGCGACGATCTCCGGCGACGGCCGCTCGTAACGCATCAGGAACCCGAGCACCTCCACCGTGTCGCCCGGCGCGATGCACGGCAGTTCAAACGACCGCGCGCCGACCGTTGCCAACGTCGTTTCGTCGTGCTGCTGGCCCCAACCGGTCCGGCCGCCGTTCGCGGCGACCTGCATTTTCAAGAGGCAGGCCGTCCCGCGCGCCGCGGCTGCGGCACAGCGGGCCCGGCGCGCCTCGTCGAGCCAGGCAAAGGCGGGCACCCGGTCGGCGGCGTCCTTGAGCACGTTCATGATCCCCATCATCACGCCATCGTTGAGCGTGATCCGCTTCGCGATCGCGCCTGGGTTCGGCCAACCCTGGGGGAAACCGCCGTTCGCGTATTGCGACGAAAGCATGAAGTCCAACCCGCGCACACACCCAGCCCGCACCGCCTCGTCGCCGGTCGCCACGAACGCCCGCGCCAAATACGCGACCTGCGGGTGCGTGTTGTGGTTGTCGTAACTTGAGTCGGTCTTCGCCTGCGTGTCCCGCACGAGTTTCTTCTGGGCCTCGGTCAGCACCGCGCGCATGTCGTAGTCTTTCGGCCAGCCGCCGTTCGCGCGTTGGAACAACAAAATATTCGCCGCGATTTCGCGTACCTGTTCCGGCCCGTAGGCCGGTTGGTCCGGCCCCGTCGCCTGCATGAAGCGCTCCGGCTGGATGATGTTGCGCCAGTGGTGTCGCGAGTCATCAAAGCCCGCCACGTCGATCCCCTCCTTCACCACCGTCCGGGTCGCGGCCGGCGCACCCGCGACCGCCAGGCCGAGCACGAACGCACCCGCGCAGGCGCGGCCCATGCTGGATCGAAACCGGAGGGGGTGAGAGCGCATGCCCTCACGGTCGTGCACCGGCGCCGCCGGAGGCAATTCCAGATTCCGCCCGGCCCGCCCGCTCCGCCTCAACGCCCGCTGCCGGGCTTGAACTCCATGCCTTCGATCGCACCGAGCAGTTGATTATAAGGCTCGCTCGTAAAACCGTCGGCGCTGATCGAGACCTCGACCACCACATCGGCCGCGAGGCGGATCATTCCGACGCTGATGGTCTTGTAATTTCCCTCCTGCGGCGGCTTCCCGCTGAGGTCCGGATCGGTGAAATTGCAGTAATAGCCATAACCGCTAGCGAGCGAGAATTCCTTCGCCCGCGCCTTCCCTTCGACCGACTGCTCCGCAAATCGCATGGCGTCGATCTCCACGCGCATCTTCAGCCGCGCTTTCGTGTCGAAGCGGTCCGTCTCGGGAAACGTGACCGTGAGCTCGCCGCGCGCGTTCACGTTCGGGCCCTTCGGCGTGATCTTGATGATCCGCCGGTCGCCGAAGTCCGACGTCTCGAACGTCCAATTGTCCGCGAGGTAAACCGTGAGTTTGCCCCGCCCACCGAGGTTGATCGTTTCCGCCTGGGCGAGCAGCCCGGCCACACTCAGCAGGAAAAGAGCGATGATTTTTTTCATGGGCACGACGGGGGTCGGCGACGGTGGGGCGCCGGTGGGCCGGACGGCGATAGCAAACCTCCGGCCGACGTCTTCATTTGGGCAACGGTTGCCCGCCGAGTTCGACGCAGGCCTTGGTCAGGTGGGCCGTCAGATTGCCCGGGACATAGCGGGCGATCCGCGGATCCTGTTTCAATGCCTCGGAAATTGTCGGCAACGCGGCCTTGATCTCCGCGGGCGTCTTGCCGGCCGTCAGCTGCGCCTTAGCCTGCGCCAGCAACGCGCAAAAATAATTCTGCTGGTCGGCGATGATCTCGGGACCGCCCATCGGACCGTGCCCTGGGCAGACTTTCTCCGCGCCGAGTTGCTTCACGCGATCGAGCGTCGTGATCCATTCCGTGATGGACCCGTCGTTCACGTTGTTGTGCGGTCCGTTTACACACGCGTCGCCGGTAAAAAGAATTTTCTCCTTGGGCAGCCACGCATACGCGTCGCCCTTCGTATGCCCCGCGCCGAACCACCGCAGTTCCACCCGGTGCCGGCCATCGTCCAGAAAAAGATCCTGAGGGAACAGCAGCACGGGCGGTTTCAGTTTCGTCTCCGCGACGTCGGGCCGGTTCTTCGCCGCCCCCTCCCAGCGGCCCGGCGCGCCGCCAAAGAATCCGGTCTCCACCAGCTTCATTTCGTCGAGCGTCCGCGTGCTGGCGACCACGGTGGCCCCACCCTCGGCCCAGAGCTGGTTGCCGTAAGCGTGGTCGCCGTGATGGTGCGTATCGAAAACAAAGCGCACCGGCTTGGCCGTCGTCGCCGCGATCTGCGGCATCACGATTTTCGCGCCCGAGGGATAGTTCGCGTCGATCACCAGCACGAAGTCGTCGAAGACAATCCAGCCGTTATTGCTGTGCCCGCGCCGCGGATCGCCCGCGTGAAAATAGACGTCGGGCGCGACCGTCTGCACGGTGTTGATCTGGGCGACCGCCACCGCGCACGACAGCAGCAGCCACGCGAGACCAAGAGGGGAAGTTTTCATGGGGATTGGCGGGAAGGAAAACGGCAAAAGACTGAACTGGATCCCGTCCGCACGGCGAGAAAAGGATTTTCAAATGGCCGGTTTCGGCGCTCGCCCCCCCCGGGTGGATCTGGAGAAATCCTCCGTCGATGGGATCCGCCCCGATGGCAGCGGGTGCATCAGCTATGCTGCTCGGCTGGCAGGACTGGCTGCGGCGATCGCCGCCACCCTAGAGTGGACCGCCGCCCCGGGAGGCCTGCACACCGGACCGCACGTTGCGCGGCCGCCGGCCTGCCGCCGTCGCCGCCGAGCTGACCTGGGAGTGCGCGGCTCTGAACATTGCCGGCCGGTGGGCCACGGCCGAACCGGCGCACCCGGAACGCGTGTTGTGGTCGGCCGCCCGGGGTGTGGCTCGTGGGCCTGCCCGTGGGGCCGCACTTCGCGCCGGCCATCATCGCCGTGGCGCTCTTTCGCATCCTCGGCGCCGGTCTCTGGGGCCAATGGCTCGAAGCCTCCTCGCAACTCGCCCGGCCCTTCGGCTATTTCGGCGGGCTCATCGGCGGGCGCGCCGGCGTGGTCGTGGTGCAACTCTGGCGCGACGAAGGCTGGTATTTCGCCGGCGCCTTTGCGGTCGCCGCTCTGGTGAGCCAAGCCGGCGGTCGCCTGCGCTGCCTCGTCCAGGGTTGTTGCCCCGGCCGTCCGGCCGAAGCAGGGCTCGGGATCCGCTATCACCATCCGATCTCGCGCGTCTGCAAACTCGCGAAACTCGACGGCGGGCCCGTCCACCCCACTCCGCTCTCCTCAATCGTCGGCAACCTCGTCATCCTCGGTCTGCTTGCCCGGCTCTGGATCGGCCACGCGGACAGGGCCTTCGTGATGGGCACCGATCTGATCCTGAGCACCTGCGCCCGGTTCAGGGAGCAAGGATACCGCGGCGAACCGCAAACCGCCCGCTGGGCCGGTCTGCCGATTTACCCATGGCTCGCGATCGGAGGTCTCTTCGCGGGCCTCGCGCTCACCACCCTCCCCGCACCACCGCCCCCGCCCTAGGTGGAGGAAGTCTCGCGCCCCTGCTCTAGGCGCTCCCCATCGGCCTGCTCGTCGGGTTGGCCATGGGCGTGGATTCCCCCGGTTCACCGCGCCGGATGTCACGCCTGGCCTGAGAGCCGCCCAACGTCGACCCGCCCCCACGCCGACACCTTTGCCGCCGCGACAACAAGAAACGCCCAGCAAAAGCCTTTGACCGTCCCCCCTCCGCTCCTTTGCCTCACAGGTCCTTCATTCTTCCGCGCTCCTTCCCTTCCTTTCCTGCCCTTACCATGTCCGCTGTGAAACCCACCATCATCTACACCAAAACCGACGAGGCCCCCGCGCTCGCCACCTATTCCTTCCTGCCGATCGTGCAGGCCTTCACAAAGCACGCGGACATCAACGTGGAATTGCGCGACATCTCCGTCGCCGCCCGCATCCTCGCCAATTTCTCCGATCTCCTCCCGCCCACCCAGCGCGTGCCCGACGCCCTCGCCGAACTCGGCGCTCTCACGCTCAAGCCCGAGGCCAACATTATCAAGCTCCCCAACGTCAGCGCCTCCGTCCCGCAGTTGAAGGCCGCCATTGCCGAGCTCCAGGCCAAGGGTTACGCCCTCCCTGACTTCCCCGAGATCGCCACGACCGACGCCGAGAAGGACGCCAAGGCCCGCTACGCGAAAGTCCTCGGCTCCGCCGTCAATCCCGTCCTCCGCGAAGGCAATTCCGACCGCCGCGCCCCCAACGCCGTTAAGGCCTACGCCCGCGCCCACCCGCACTCGATGGGGGCCTGGTCGCCCACGTCCAAAACCTCCGTCGGCACGATGGGCCACGATGATTTCCGCTCCAACGAGCAGTCCGTCACCGTGCCGGCCGCCACCACCGTTCGCATTGAGTTCGTGCCCGCCCCCGCTCCCGCCGGCGCTTCGCCGGAGGCCGTCGCCAAGGCGGCCCAAATCGTCGTCCTCAAGGAAAAGACGCCGCTCAAGGCGGGCGAAATCCTCGACGCCACGTTCATGAACCGAAAGGCGCTCGGCGCCTTCTACGCCCAGCAGATCATGAAGGCCAAGAACGACGGCACGCTCTTCTCGCTCCACCTCAAGGCCACGATGATGAAGGTCTCCGACCCCATCATGTTCGGCCTCTGCGTCCGCGTCTTCTGCAAAGACCTCTTCACGAAACACGCCGCCACCCTCGCCTCCCTCGGCGTCGATCTGAACAACGGCCTCGGCGATCTCCTCGGCAAAATCGAGAAACTCCCCGCCGATCAAAAAGCCGCCCTCGAGGCCGACATCGCCGCGGTTTTCGCCGCGCGCCCCGCCGTCGCGATGGTCAACTCGGAAAAAGGCATCACCAATCTCCACGTCCCCAGCGACGTCATCGTCGACGCTTCCATGCCCGCGATGATCCGCACCTCCGGCCAGATGTGGAACGCACAGGGCAAGGGCCAAGACACCCTTTGCGTCATCCCCGACAGCTGCTACGCCGGCGTCTACGCTGCCACGATCGACTTCTGCAAAAAGCACGGCGCGTTCGATCCGAAGACGATGGGCACCGTCCCGAACGTCGGCCTCATGGCGCAGGCCGCCGAAGAATACGGCTCGCACAACAAGACCTTCCAGGCCCCCGGCAGCGGCACCCTCCGCGTCGTCGACGATACCGGCAAAGTCCTCCTCGAGCACGCCGTCGAGACCGGCGACATCTGGCGCGCCTGCCAGACCAAGGACGCCCCCGTGCGGGACTGGGTGAAACTCGCCGTCAATCGTGCCCGCCTCTCCGGCATGCCCGCCATTTTCTGGCTCGACGCCCAGCGCCCGCACGACGCCCAGATCCTCGCGAAAGTAAACACCTATCTCGCCCAGCACGACACCGCCGGCCTGGACATCAAGATCCTCGCGCCCGCCGCCGCCTGCGAAGCGACCCTCGTCCGCCTCAAGGCCGGTCTGGACACGATTTCCGTCACCGGCAACGTGCTGCGCGACTACCTCACCGACCTCTTCCCGATCCTCGAGGTCGGCACCAGCGCGAAGATGCTCTCGATCGTCCCGTTGATGAACGGCGGCGGCCTCTTCGAAACCGGCGCCGGCGGCTCCGCGCCGAAACACGTGCAGCAATTCACCGAGGAAAACTTCCTTCGCTGGGATTCGCTCGGCGAATTCTTCGCCCTCGCCGCGAGCTTCGAGCATTTGGGTATCACGCAAAACCACGCGAAGGCAAAAGTCCTCGCCGAGACCCTTGACGAAGCCAACGGCAAGTTCCTCGAACACGACAAGAGCCCCGCCCGCAAAGTCGGCGCCGGCATCGACAACCGCGGCAGCCATTTTTATCTGTGCCTCTACTGGGCCCAAGCCCTCGCCGCGCAGAGCAAAGACGCCGCGCTCAAGGCCATCTTCACACCCATCGCCGAAAAACTCACCGCCGCCGAAAAACAAATCGTCGCCGAAATGATCGCCGTGCAGGGCAAACCCGCCGACCTCGGCGGCTATTACCAGCCGGATGACGCCAAAGCTTCCACCGCTCTCCGCCCCAGCAAAACCCTGAACGATATCCTCGCGACCGTCTGATGGTGTAGGGGCGTCGCTGGTCGACGCCTGCCGTACTTCTCCGCCGAGCTGCCCGCTCATGATCCAGTCCTTCGCTGACCGTGATACCGAGCAGCTTTTCCATGAGGAAAAGAACCGGCGTTTCATGTCGATCGCCCGCGTCGCCCTGCGGAAACTTTTCCAGATGAACCGGGCCGGGGTGCTGCAAGACTTCGCCGTGCCGCCCGGCAATCGGCTCGAACCCCTCAAAGGCAATCGTTCCGGCTCTCACTCCGTCCGGATCAACGATCAGTGGCGTATCGTTTTCCGCTGGGCGGAAAAGGGTCCGGCCGAGGTTGCCATCGCAGATCACCATTGAAGCGACCCGCCATAACGCTACACGTCATAGCCATGAACCCGCCCATCACACCCGGCGAAATCCTGCTCGAGGAATACCTCACCCCGATGGGCATTTCCCAAAACGCCATGGCCCGCGCCATCGGTGTGGCGCCCCGCGCGATCAACGAGATCGTCCTCGGCCACCGCGCGATCACGCCCGTGATGTCGATCCGCTTCGGCGCCTTCTTCGGCCAGACTCCCGAGTTCTGGCACGGGCTACAGGTCGAGTGCGACTTCCGCGCGCTGGGCAAAAAGCAAAAGCAACTCACCGCGAAAATCCGCCCTGCCCAAACCCTCGGCCACGCCGCCTGATCCAGCTCGCAGTCAAGCGTTGAGGCCAGACCAGGTCCGGCTCTTCCGTCTGGCTCTTCCCTCGCTTCCGGAAAATTCCACGACCGCCCGCACGAAAGTCGACAAACGACGCGTGTGCCGGCCCGATAGCGCAGAGCACCGATTGCGCCGCCCAATGTCGCCAGCGCGCGCCCAAGAAAGCATTGTCCCCTGCTGACCACCGTTTCCGCGCAGGCGCGTCACCGTCAGGCGCGCCTGCGCAACGGCGTTAGATTCCTGAAGCGCGAGGGGGCACGGCTCGGCTCGCGTCAGATCCAACAACCGGGCCGAAGGGATCACGGTTTGCTTTTCAGCGGTTGCCCACGTCGGCGAAGACCGCTGGAGCCCCGGGGGAAAACGCCCCCGTTGATGGGCACGTCCTAACTCTTGTCACCGGCGGCCGCCACCACCGGTCGCTCCGGCAGGCTCCCAGCCAAGTCCCGTTCCCGCCTGCCGCCGCCTCGTCGGGTTTGCTCGCCGGGCATCGGCCGCCAACCTCGCGGGATGCCCACAAAACTACCCTTCCCGTCGCCCGACGAATTCCTCTCCACCCTCCCCGCCGATCGCCGCGACACGATGACGACCCTGCACAAGGCCATCCGCAAAGCCGTGCCGAAACTCGCGCCGCTCCTGACATCCAGGATGGGGCCGTCGCCGATCATCGGTCACGGCAAGTATCACTCCAAGTCGGCGAGCGGTCGCGAAGGCGACGGGTTTACCATCGGACTGGTCGCGGGGAAAAGCGGCTATGCCCTGCACCGCTGTGTCGGCGGCGAAGGCGGCTACCTCGTCGAGCAAAATGCCGCGAAGCTCGGCAAGGTGAAGACCGGCCGCAGTTGCATCAACTTCAAGCAACTCGAAGACCTGAACCTCGCGGCCGCGATGGCGCTCGTGAAACAGGCGGCTAAATCCGGCGGTATCAACGCGGTGGGATGATAACGCTTCGCGTCCGGCCACCGCTATTTCCAGTTTCATTCGAGAAATCTCCTTCGAAAATGTGGGACGCGCGCAAAGAGAAAACAGAAAGGCAGCGCTTCGTTGCGAACGGTTTAAAAAAACGGCCTCCCGTGCTGGCCGTGACCGTTTTTTTCTTGCGATGTGGCTCAGCGGGTGGGCCCCCAGCGCGTTCACTCTGGCTCTGGGGGTGAACTCGATCGCCGGGCGCCACGCCATCGGCGCGCTCGTTTCTTCCGCAGTTTTTATTGGAGCGGTCGGCGTTTGGTGCCGACACGTGGCCAGTCCCCACAAACACCCCAGCGGATCGGGGCCAGATCTTGGGCTCAACCTACCGTCGGATGATGATGGTGGCGAAGGCTGCCTCATTGTGATCGCTGTCCTCGCGGCCGCCCTGTTGCTCAGCGGTATTTTCTGGTTCGCGGGCGGCTACGCCCTGTTGTTCGAGGTGGCGTTCGAGGCCGCGTTTGCCGGCACCATGGTCTATCGCATGGGTAAGCGTGACACGCTCGGCAACTGGGCCGGACCTTGGTGCGCCGCACTTGGCTGCCTGCGCTGGTCATAGCCGGCATCTTCGTCGCACTCGGCGCCAAAATTCAGCACGACTATCCCGAGTCCCAGACCTTGTCGCAGGCGATCAAGGCGCAACGCTCGATGCAAAAGTAGGTCCTTTGCGCCAAGCGCATCGGGTCATGGATCGGGAACATCCGGAACGGCCGATGTCCCGCCCCAGTCTACACGTCGACGATGGAGGCGTCCCACGAGCGATGCGGCCGGGCGTCCCCGCAGTCCACGCAGGGGGTGAGGGCGAGCGCGGTCTGGCAATGCGGGCAGACCGCGGCGGTGGCGAACGGATCGAACGCGCCCTTGCAGGCAGGGCACAGCCAATAGGCGCCGATCGGCGGCGAAGCGTGACACGCCCGACACGTGAAGTCCGGCCGGCGCGGCAATTGTTCGAGCTGCCGCAGGGCTCCGGCCTGCCGGTAGCTGCCCCAACATTGGAACAACAGGAAGCCCGCCATCAACCCCGTCCACAACGACTGCCACCACACCGCCAGCGCCACGAGCCCCGCCCCGCCGACCAACCCGATGAGCGCCGCCGCCTTCAGGCTCCGCGCCCGTCCGAGCCGATACCAGAGGAGCGACCGCAGGATTTGTCCACCATCGAGCGGATACACCGGGAGAAGGTTGAACACGAGCAGGCTGACATCCATGACGATGGCCGCCCAGAGAAAGCGAGCCAAGTCGGGGTTCGACTCGAGCATGCCCGCCGCCCGACAGGCGTAGAACAAGCCGACGAAGATGGGCAGCAGCAGGACGTTGACGAGCGGTCCGGCCGCGATACTCCACAGCGTCGCGCCCGCGCGCTGCGGCGGCGCCACGTAGGCCACGCCGCCGAGCGGCCACAACACGATTTGGTTCGAGCTGCCGCCGACGTGTCGGCAGGCCAGCACGTGGCCGAATTCGTGGAGCAGGACCGCCAGAAACAGCGTCAGATATTCGAGCACGGCCCAAATCGGCGACGTATAATTCGGCACGCGGCCGGAGACCGAATAAACGGCCACGAGGAACCACGACCAATGCACGTGGACATCGATCCCCATGACGCGAAACAAACGAAACGATCCTTGCTGGGTCGGCAACATCCCCGACGGCAACAGCCCTCCCGGCCGAGCGCAACCCGGCAATGTCGGCGAATCAACGCAGCGTATTGCGCCGGGCGTTAGCTGCGTGAGAATCCATTGCGGTTCCCGGCGGGAGAACGCCTTGTCGGGTAATTTGATGGGTCTCGCTCTGATCCCGACCGCGCTCCGCCGCCGGCCGTCACAATTCGGGCTGGAATCTGCACCCGTTAATCGGGAAGGTCCGGGGAGAACCTCAACCCCTCCGACCGATGCTCCGCCGCTTACGCCCTTCCCTCGTCGCGTTCGTTTTACTGCCACTCGCGCTCGCCGCGCAAACCGTGGCACCCCAGTGGCCCGGCCCGAAACCCGCCTCCAACGATTTCGCCAAGTGGGAAAAAGCCGTCGCGGCGTTTGAGGCTGCGGACAAAGCCCATTCTCCGCCGCAGGGCGCCGTGCTTTTCGTCGGTGCCTCGTCGATCGTGCGCTGGAAGTCGCTTGCCGCCGATTTCCCCGCGACCACGGTCCTGAATCGCGGCTTCGGCGGCAACCAGATCAAGGACTGCACCTACTACGCCGAGCGGACGATCTTCCCCTACGCGCCCAGCGCAATCTTCCTCCGCGCCGGCGGCAATGACCTCAACGCCGGCTGGCCCGTCGCAGACGTGTTCGCCGACTTCAAGGCCTTCGTCGCCAAGGTCCGCGGCCAACTTCCGGACGTCCCGATTTTTTTCATTGGCCTCTCGCCCTCAGTAAAACGCATCGAGCAAGTCGCGACCGGCAACCGCCTCAACGACCTCGTCGCCGCCTATTGCCCGACGCAGCGCGGCCTGACCTACATCGACACCCGCGCCCTCACGCTCGACGCGCAGGGCCAGGTGCGGCCGGAACTTTTCGTCGCCGACCTGCTGCACTTCAACGACGAGGGCTACAAACTGTTCGCCGCCGCCGTGCGCCCCTTCGTGCCGAAAACGAAGTAACCCAAGCGAGCGCGGCACGATCCTGCGCCCACCGCGCACGAACCGTGCGCATCATCGTTTCGTGAAGCGTCGCGGGTCGCCGTGTCCGACGAAACATGCGCGGGGCACGGCTGACCCGAGCGCGGGCAGGTCGGGACCGGCGAAGAGCTTCTCCGCGGTGGCGAGAAGCACCGGCGAGACCAACTTCATACCTGGATGAATGCGTTCCTTTCGCGGATCGCGTTCGACCGTCCGAACAAACCGCGGAGCTGAGCCGACCCCACCGATCTCCATGCCTGAACGCCTCCGCCGCGCCCCGTGCAGCTCACCTCCACGGTCGACAGCCCCACTCAGCCGTGCACGCTACGACAGCTGGGCCTCTCGCCCTTTTACCCAATGTCTCTCCGCCTTTCCCGTGTCCTCTCGGTCCTCTTCATCGGCTTCGTCGGCATTGTGACTCTCCCCATCGCGCCCGCCGCTCCACCGCCCGCCGAGCGGGCCACCGCATTACACGGTTGCCTCGCCACCTATGACAACCTGCCGCGCCGCGCTGATCGGCGGGCCGATCTGCCGCGCTTACTCCGGGAACTCGCCGAGCTCGGCGCCAACACCTACAATTTCCTCGTCTGGCACGAAGCCACCGATTGGGAAGATCTCCGCGCCTTTCTGCCGCTTGCCCATGCGCAAGGCCTCCGCGTCTGGGTGACCCTCGTCCCGCCCACCGAGTCACCGCCGAAGACCAAAGCCTATTCCGAACCCTACCGCACCGACTATGTTCGCTGGGCCGGGGAGATCGCCCGGCTGAGCGTCACGGAACCCGCGTTGGTCGCCTGGAGCATCGACGATTTCGCCCACAACCTCGGCACCTACACCCCCGCCACCATGCGCGCTATGCTCACCGCCGCCCGCGCGGTGAATCCGCGCCTCGCTTTCGTCCCTTGTCTCTATTTCCGGCAACTCACGCCCCAATTCGCCGCCGCCTATGGTGAACTGATCGACGGCGTGCTGTTCCCGTACCGCAACGAATCGGTGAAGGCCAACCTCACCGACGCCGGTCAAGTCGCCGCCGAAGTCGCCCGCGTGCGTGCGCTCTTCCGTCCCGGTCTGCCCGTCATCATCGACGTTTATGCCACGCGCCACAGCACCCTTGGCGATTCCACCCCCGACTACGTGGCCCACGTGCTTGCAAGCGGTCGCGCGTGCGCCGACGGCGTGATGGTCTACTGCCATCAGAGCCCGACCGCGCAGCCGGAAAAATACGCCGCCATCCGCCGTATCTTCGCCGCCCCGCCTTCGCCCACACCACTCCGCTGACCCGCTCCGGCGTTGCCCCCCAAAAAGATCGTCAGGAGCGTTTGTCAGGGGGATTGTCCAAACGAAGATCACACCGTGGCGCACCCTTTCGGTTTTCCTCTCGGCAAACTCCGCAGGCGCGACGCGAGTCACCCGGGCGCCACACGCGCACTTGGCCACGCCGGGCCGGCAGCGACGACGAACACCGGTGGCGCCCGCACTCCTCGCCCGCATTTTCGAGTCCGGATCCATCGGATTCCATAAATATCTCCCTCGTATAAGGACCACACCTCCCGTCTTGGAGGGCGCCTGCTCGCGAGCCTCGACCCGTCGCCACTTTTTGCGCACCCGAAAAAGGGGGGGGGCGACGCCCCGGGTTCAAACCGATTATCCCGCCGCTCCGTGGACTCGCGGCAAGGTTGGGTGACCGCACGCTGCTCGCGCGTTTCGCCGCGGAGCCTGCGCCCGCGAGATCGTGGTGCCCGACGGCCAAGACTTTCCCTCTCCGGCGGTACCCGCTTCCCGTCCGCTCTGTGCACTCGTCGGAGCGATCTGGCGTTTAGCGCGTCGCGACCCGATCGTCACGATGACACCCTCTCGCAAAGAGGGCACTGCGCACCACGGGTTGCGCGCCACGACGGAAAATATCCGCAGCTCGTGTCGGCGGGATGGGCCGCCAATTGCTGCGTGCTGGCCCCCCCCATCGCAACCGCGGACGCAGGTGCCTTTGACACCGGCCTGCTGCATACCGGCGTGGGCTCGTCGGACAGAACCAGACTGCCGCAAAAAATCGACTCGGCTACGCTCTGCTGCTTCAGCTGACGAGCTGGCGAAATATTTTTCCGCACTGCCGTGCGAACGAAACCCGGCGACCGGATCCCCGCCGCAGCTCGACCGCCGCCGCCTGACGACCAACCCGCGGCCCCGGCACTCGGGTCATTGCCGGGCTCAACCGCTTATCCGCCACGCGGCGCCGTCCGCAGCGCGAGGCGGCGACCCGGACGATCGCGGACCTCACTTCGCCAGTTCGAAGAGGTAATCGACGTAGGACAACGTGGCTCCGTCGTAGCCCTGCACTTTCGGATTGGATGACTCGATTACGAAAAATTCATCGGGCGCGTGCGCACCGGAGCCGTAGCCCAGACCGAAGTGACCGGCGGCGAGTTTCAACGGTGCATCGGTGAACGCGTAGCCGGGATACGAGCCGGCGAGCCACGGCCAGAGGACGGGCTCGATTCCCGCGCGGCGCAAGACCGCCACCTGCGCCTGAATGATCGCGGCGTCCGCGGGCGTGCGCGTCGGATCGTAACCACCCGTCATGTTCACAGCGATGTCCCCGTAGCCGCGCTTCGCGAGATGCGCTTTAAGCAGGGCGAGAGCCTCGGCGGCGGTCTGGCCCGGCACGAGGCGCAGGTCGAGTTTGGCCGACGCCTTGTGGGGCAGAACCGTTTTCCCACCCGGACCGGTGTAGCCGCCGTAAATGCCCTCGATATTCACGGTCGGCATGCCCACGAGCCGCTCCAGTGCGGCCAGAAAGGGCAGGTCGTCGATCCATTTGTTCGCGCCGGTGGCGGCCCGGTATTGGCTTTCTGAAATACGCTTGGCGGCGGTCGCGATGAGCGCCCGATCGGCCGCGGAGAGCGGCGGCACGCGCTCCATATAGCCGTCGATCGCGGGCGTGTTGCCGTCCGCAGTGACGAGGGTCGCCAGCGCCTGGACGAGACGCCACACCGGGCTGTCGACCATGGCTTTGAAGGAGGAATGCGTGTCCCGCATCGGGCCGCGCCCCCACGTGACGGCGTCGGCCGTGAGTTCGCACTCGATCACCCCTTTGGCGCCGAGATTCACCGTGACCGAGCCGTCGAGACCCTGGGTGGCGTGGGGCAGAAATAGCCCGACGCATTGCGCGAGGGCCGCCTGCACTTCGGGCCGGTGCACGATTTGCGCGATGTGCGGCGAACCGATCTCTTCCTCGCCTTCGGCGACGAGGACCAGATTGACGGGCAATTTTTTGCCCGCGGAGCGAAACGCATCGAGCGCGGCGAGAAACGCCGACTCCGGGCCTTTTTGGTTTACGGCGCCGCGCCCTATCACGACCTTGCCCACATTGGGTCGGTCGACCAGCGCGGCTTCGAGCGGCGGCGAGCTCCACTCCTTTGGATCGAACTGCTTCACGTCATACATGAAGTAGACGCCGACCGTCTTTGCCGCACCCGCGTCGAGCGTGGCAAACACGCCCGGTTTCCCGTCGGTCGCGATGCGTTCCGCGCGCTGGAACCCGACTTCCTTCAACAAACCGATGAGGTGATCCGCGCCCTCGGGGAAGCCGAGGTTTTCCGCCGCGATCGCCGGGCGCCGAATCCAATCGCGCAGGCGAGTCACGGCCCGGTCGTGGTTTTTGGTGACCTCGGTCCTGATCGCGGACACGTCGGCCTCGGCCGCCGCGGCCGCCGCGGCACCGCACGCCAGACCCGCCGCCCACCAACCCGCCCACTGCCAAAAACGAAGATTCATGCGGACACCGTGAGAGCACCGCCTTGCGCAGCAATGTCAAAGCCGCGTGAAACGCTGAACCGCGACTGCCCCAAACCCGCCAGCCCATCGAATCCTTTGCTCCGCCGGCCGGCCGACCGGGGCACCACCGGATGGCAGGAAGCCGCCGGGGGCGGCGGGAACCGGGGCCGCCACCACGACCATGCTCACGCGACCACCACCGCCGGAAAGATCCGCCGGCGTTTCGGTGCGGCGTCCGCCGCCAGAACCGGCGCCGCCAACGGAACGCGGGGGCCGTGCCGGCGATCGCGGCCCCGCGGGTTGCCGGCCGCGCACCGCAGCTGAAACTCCTGCATGCGTTGAAACAGCCCGAGCAGCTGCTCCGGTTGCGTGTAACGATCGAGCCCGGAACGATCCAGCGCGACGAGCAACTCGTGCGTGGCTTCCAGGGTCGACAGGCAGCCCGCCTCCGGCTGGCGTTTGATCACGTAGCGGCTCGGCGTCGCATTCGAAAACATGATCCGGGGCAGCCGCTGCAAGCTGAGGCTCGTGCGGAACATCGGCCGGACGAGGCGCCAGGTCGCGTCCAGCAGGAACACCACGAGCTGCCGGCCGGCGAGCTCTGTTGCGGGGAGTTCCCCCTGCGACAGATCGCGCGCGCCGCGCCCCGGGTAAAGCAGCACAGAAAAATTATGCGGATCGTTGATCAAGGCCTGCACGGCCTCGTCCTCATCGAAGCCGATGCCAAGGTGCAGCTCGCTGTCCCGCAGACAGAGGTGCGTCAGCCGGCCCGTGTTCGCCTTCACGCGCTTGTGCTCATACGGATGCATGAGAAACACAAACTTCGTACGCGTCGGCATCGGCGTGATCGAGCCACACCAGCAATGGCGCAGCGGCCAGAAACAACGGTAACACATTTCACGACTCATGAGCGGCCGAAGATTGCGGGCCATCCGGTCCATGACCAGAGCGAAGATGCCGCGCACCCGCCGCGCGCGGCGCACGTCAACGAGGCGGGCCCGCGCCGGGACTGCGTTTGATTTTGCGTCTTCGCCCGTCCCGCGCTCCCTTCGTGGCGTGAGGTTGCCCCGCCTACGTTTGTTCGCCGCGTGCGTGTGCGCCGCCAGACACGCACGGGCCGACTCGTTCGACGCGCGCGGAGAGGCGCTGGTTCGGCCCCCCTTCGGCGAAAGGTTGGCGTTGTCACCCGCTGGCCGGCGCCTCGCTGACACGCCGCGCACCCGCTGGGCAGTTGCGATCGTGATCGCCGCGGTGGAGGATCCGGGCCCGAAGCGGACCGTGCCCGTGACGCCCGAGCGCGACGAGGCGAGCGGGGATGACGGAGCACCCGCTCCGCTGCGCTTCCGCCCCTGGGCGACGAACAGCTGACTGGTCTATGCGCCGGCCGGGCGCATCATGCCGTTGCCGCCGGTCACCGATCCGCAGGGGGGCCGCACGCCGAACCCCGCCCCACCGACCGTTCTCTCGCCGATCCTCGCGGTCGACGCCGACGAAAACTAACGTGGGACGCTCGGCGCCGCGCGTGATTCCCCGGAGTTGCGGTCCGAGGCGCGACGGTCGCTGGGCGACCTGTGGCGGACGCTGACGGAACTCGCCGCGATCAGAAACTAACCGGTCCGCTGGCGGATGCGCGCCTCGATGGCGTGGGCTTCCACCCGCGCGACCGGGAACCGCTCATGGTCGGGACGAGCGGCGCCCAAAGTTCAAACGCCGACATCACAAAACCCGCTTCGCGGCGCAAACCTCACCATAGCGTCAGGTCACGTGCGCTACCTCCTGACCGGACGAGTGCCTGCGCTTCGCGCCTGGCACATTACAGGTTTCGCTCGCTCGTAAACCTTCGCGCCTCACCCGTGATCGGATCGGCGAACGCGATCGACTTGGCCAGGAGTTGCAGGGGCTTGGTGTAGTCGTCGCTATTTTCCGCGTGATGGACCGGATAGATTTGATCGTGGCAGATCGGCATGCCCAACGCCGCACAGTGGGCGCGCAGCTGGTGCTTTCGGCCGGTGACCGGCGAAAGACCGTAACGCGCAAACGCCCCGCGCATCTCCAGCAACTCGATCCGCGTCTCGGCGTTCGGTTCGCCGGCCACCTCCCGCACCTGCATGAAACGAGCGGGATTCTCCTCGAGGCGGCTCCGGTAGACCAGCGGGAGCCCAAGATCGGGCCGCCACGGCGCGACGGCTTCGTAATGTTTCCGCACCGCCTGCTCGGCAAACATCGTCTGATACGCGCCGCGCGTCGCCGGTTGAATCGTGAAGACCACAAGCCCGGCGGTCTCCCGGTCGATGCGGTGGATCGGGGAAAGATCGTCGAGGCCGAGCTTCCGTTTCAGCCGCACGAGGAGGGTTTCCTGCACGTAGCGCCCCGACGGGATGACCGGGAGAAAGTGCGGCTTGTCCGCCACCACGATGTAGTCGTCCTGGAACACCACCCCTTCCTCGAACGGGATGCGCGGTTCGTTGGCGAGCGAGCGGTAGTAGCAGACCCGCAGATGCGGTTCATAGGCGCGCTCCGCCGTCACCGGCCCGCCCTGCGCATCCCGCACCTCGCCGGCTTGGAGCCGGGCCGACCACGCCTCGGGCGAAATCCCCGGAAAACGCTCGATGAGAAACCGGCCGATCGTCGGCCACGCGCCCGGCGGCAGGACGACGGAACTCGGCCCCACCCCGTTGCGCGTCGGCAGCGGTGTCATTTTATCCGAGCCTGGTCGGACGGATGAATGGCTCAATGGGACGGCAGCCGGGACTTAGTTACCTTCGCCGTATTTGACGCCGCAACCGTAGGGCGGCGTGGTGGCGACGACGACCGGTCGGCCCGCCTTCACCGCGGCCAACGCCGCTTTCACGTAGTTGTGCGCCGAGGACGTCGTTGCCTGCGAGGCCTGCGGCTGATCGTCGATCGCCCCTTGATAGACGAGCGTGCCATCCCGGCCGATCACAAAACAATGCGGGGTGGTCTGGGCGCCGAACCGCCGGCCCAGTTGGCCGCTCTGATCGCGGATGTAAGCCGTCGCGACGACGCCTTGCTTCTTTTGCCATTCCGCGGATTTAGCCGGATCGAGATCGCCCATCGCGGTCGAGTTCACCTGCAGCCACACGGCGCCGTCGGCGGCCGCCGCAGCCTGTGTGCTGGGCATGTTGCCGCTGCGGTAGTGCCGCACGACGTAGGGACAGGCGGGATTGAGCCACTCCAGCACCACCACCTTGCCGCGAAAATCGGAGAGTTTCTGCGTCCTGCCCGCTAGGTCGGTGAATGTGAAGTCCGGCGCGGGCTGGCCGGGCTCGATGCCCGCGAGCACTGCGGTGGCTGTACCCGCGACGAACAGGGCGGCGAGGCAGAAAAGGCGTGTGAGCATTGAGGTCATCGTGCAGCGAAAAGCACGTCGGCCCCCGCCGTGCAGGCGAGCCTAATCTCCGCCCACCCGGCCGACCGGCGCAGGATCCAGCGCGGCGGATCTCGGGCCCACCCGCGTCCTAGCTTTTCGCGCACCACCCGACGACCGTCTCGACCATCCGCGGGGTGAAGCCCGGTGCCCAGACGTGGTCGCAGCGGCGAGTTCGACGAGTTGCTTAGGCCCACCCGCTCGCGCGAAGGCAGCGCCCGAATCCGGCACCGGCACGACCGGGTCGGCCATGCCGTGGATGAACAACCACGGCACGGCGAGGTCCCCCGCGCAACCGACGCCCGATCCGATCCGGCGCAAATCGTCCAGATAGGCCGGCGAACGCACGCAGCCCGGTTTGCCCCCCATGAGGTCGCGCTCCGGCGTGAGCGATGCGAAATGATGCTCCGCGAAGGCCCCCGGGGGCACCATTCCGGCGAGGGAGATCAGGCGACCGCTGCGCCGGTCGGCGCTGGCGCGCAGCACTCCGACCGCTCGGCCCATGCTTTGACCGGCGTAAGTGACGGCGTAGCCGTCGACCGCATCGAGCAACGCGCCGAGGTCCGCGACCTCTTTGGAAATCGTGCTGTCCGCGAAGCGGCCCTCCGCAGTGCCGTGGCCGGACCACGAGACGCGCCGCGCTCGAATCCCGGCGAGCGCCCACCCCTCGGCGAGGGCGACGAGAAACGGCCGGTCCTTGTGCCCGGTAACGCCGTGGTCGATGACGACCAGCTCTTTCGCGCCCGGCGCTCCCGCGTGAAACGCAAAATCAAGGCGCTCGCCGTGGGCATTGCGGATCACGTCAATCATGCAGCCCCCCGCGCAGCACCCGCGACGCGAAAAACTGGCTCCTCGTTCCCGGGGTTGAGGATTACCTAGTTTAACGGCAGGGCCGACGGCCAATCCGTGCCACCGGGTTTTCCCGCGATGAGCTATTTCCAGCCGGAACCGTCCTGAAAACCGGCCGCATGCAAGCGATCGCAGAGCGGACCAAAAAACCGCGGCGCCATGGCAAAATAGAACAGCACGTTGCCCTGGGCCTGACAGGCAGGATCCAGCTCGCCCACGCGCTGCGTGAGCTTCGTGAAGTCGTCGCCCCCGATACTTGCGGAGGAAAAATGAACGCGTCGGATCAACCGGTCGCTCCGCTTCCGGTCGAATAATTTCCGGGTGTGACTCCTGGGCCGTCCGTCGTTTTCGCCGGACATCGGTGCGCGGAACTGCGCATCGCCAATCTCGCTGCGCCCCACCCCCAACACGGCAAAGTGGCCCGACAACCGGCCGTCGCAGCCGAGGTTAGAGCGGGCGGGCACTAATCGGCGTCTGGTCAAATCGCCGGAAGCACCCCGGAGGACCATCGCGCAGGGTTCGCTCGGGGGATTGGAAGAAAGCAGCAGTGGGGCCCGAGCCCGTTGCGTGGCGGAGGGAAAGAGACTGAACGCACCGCAACGGGCGCGACCAGAACAACAAACTCGTCGGCGTTTCGATCGGGGAGGGAAAGCAGGCGGTTGAGGGGGGAACGAAAGCGGCTCACGGCCAAACGGCCAGTGAGCGCTCCCTCCCATGTGGCTACGCCCACGCAGCCCGCAACTCACTGCACCCGATTGAGGGTGAAAATCAAAAAATTATCGAGCTCGGCCAGGCTGTTGAACTGGCGCTTCGCCTGAATCATTTTTTTCACGAGTCCGTCGACGGCTGAGATGAGTTTCTGGTAGTACGCGGCGTGCCGGGGATTTGTCAGCGGGCCCAGGTCGCTCACCTCCGGCCACGCCGCCTTGGCCGCTTTGTAACCGGCGGGATCGTTGCGGTAGTCGGCCAGCGAGGCCTGGATCAGGTTGTCGCTCACGCCCCGGCCCAACCGGTCGCGGGCGATCAGCAGCACCGCCGTGGTCGCCCCCCGCACGCGGTCGTCATTCCATTTGATTTTGAGCCCCATGCCCCTCGGTGGCGCATCGCCCGAGCTTGGTCAAGGGCGTCCCGCCCACGCCGGCCGCTCTCCGGCCCACGGCGTCACGCCGCCCGCGTCGTGCCGGTCGAAACCGACTTCAGGTCAACCCAGCCCGCCGACACGCGGTCCTCGGCCGCGATACATCGCCAGGAAAAAAACCAACACGGCCGCCATGGCGGCGGACAGCCCGCTCCAAAAAACCGGCCACCGGGTGTGCCCGTCGGTCGTGCAGGCCGCGAACCACCCGCCGGTGCTGAGGTAGCCGATCATGCTCCCGACGCCGCTGTTCATGAGCGACATTAGCGCTTGCCCGCGCGCCCGCCAAGCCGGCTCGACGCGTTGGTCGAGGTAGATCTGGGCCGTGATGATCACCAACGTGAACGAGGCCCCGTGCAGCACGACGCCCGCAACCAGGCCCCACTCCGTGCCGATCGCACATAACGCATAGCGCAGCGCCCCGAGGGCCACGCCACACGCCAAAATCCACTTTAGCCGCCACCGCGCCAGCAGCGTGCCGAGGGACAACATCGCCACGACCTCCGTGATTTGCCCGAGACTCATCCACGCCGCCGTGTGCACCAAGCCGAGTTCCTGCAGATGCGGCGGCGTGTAGAGGTAAAACGCCGCCAGCGGAATCGTGAACAACGCCGTCGTCAAAAAGACCACGCGATGGTCGCGGTTCCTCAGCAGCGCCAGCGCATCGTATCCCAGCCGTTGCGTCCACGTAAGCCCCTCCACGGTCTTCGGCGTTTCCAGCGCAGGCAGCCAAAAGGTGAACCCGCTCACCAGCAGCCAGACCGCCGCTCCCGCGTATCCGGCCAGCGTCGACCGATCCGCCCCGAGCGCGCTCACCGCCAGGCAGCCGCCCATCCACCCGATCGTCGCCATCGCCCGGATCGGGCCGAACTCTTTCTTGGCGTCGGCCAACCGCGCGAAGACGATCGTGGAGGCAATACTCCACGTCGGTGAAGAGCAGAACGCATGCAGCAAAATCAGCGCGAGAACGACCCACGGACTCGCTCCCTGCCGGATGGCCGTGCTCGCCGCCGCCATCGCCATCGCCGTCGCGAGGGCCAGCCAGCGCAGCACCTTGACGGGCGAAGCATGCCGGTCCGCCATCGCCCCGAACAACAGGGGCGAGACAAACGCCGCCACACCCGAGGTGGCGAAGGCATACGGCCGGATGTGCGCCAACCCGTGCGCCTGAAGCACCGAACTCAACGGTACAAACCACATGCCCAGCGCCTCCCCTTGGAGAAAAAAAAGGCCGATGAGTTCGGCATACTCCGCACGACGAAGAGTGGTCAGCACCCGCGGAGCACACACGTCCCCGCGGCAGGTTCAAGCCCCGTCGCGGCAACCCGACCGCCGCCCGTCGCCTCAATTCCGGCGTTTCGGCGGCCCGCCCGCCGCGCCCCACCGCCGGATCGTCGGTGCACGGTCGCGATCAATCTGCCTCGGCAAACCACGGGCCCGCCCCACCAATCGCGCTCATCCAGCATAGTCCGCCTCGCTTACCTGCTCAAGCCACGTCGCCGTCTGCCCGGCCTCGTTCGCGCGCTGCACCGCAAGATGCACCATTGCGTGTTGCGGCGCGGCCCCATGCCAGTGCCGTTCGCCGGGCTCGAACCAAATTACGTCGCCCGGCAGCACCTCCGTCACCGGCCCACCGGCCTTTTGCACCCGGCCCACCCCCGCGGCGATCTGCAGCAACTGCCCGTGCGGGTGGGTGTGCCAAGCGGTGCGCGCCCCGGGCGCAAAGGTGACCCGGGCCGCCCGCACGTCGGACGCAAACGGTGCAACCGTGAGTTCATCGAGCCAAACGGTGCCGGTGAAATAATCGGCCGGTCCGCGTTTCGTGGCAGTGGAATTGGCGCGCGTGATGTTCATGGAATGAGGCAAAAAGGGACCCTGCCGCGGTGGCGGAAAAGTTGCGACGGAGCGTAGCGTTGCGGGCGTCCACGCCAAGCTTGCCGTCGAAAAACTCGTCCTGCACCGCACCCCCGCGTCCCCGCGGTCCATCAGAAGACCACCCCGCCAAGTTAAGGCCGGCTCACGAGCGGCGCGGTGCGCCTGATCCCCGTTGACGGCAGCTCGGATCCTGCCAGTCCGTAGACACCCATGAATGCACCCTGGATTGTCCTCAAAGCCGTCCTCGCAAGCGTGGTCCTCGCCGGCTGCTCCACCACGGACAACGAACTTTCGCAGAAGGAAAAAGACCGGTTGGCGCGGGAGCAGGCCCGCGCCGACCAGAAGCAGGCCCAGGCCCAGCAAAAAATGATGCAGAACTCCTCGCCGGGGACGTCACGCAAGGGGTCGCGTTAGCAACGGAAGCATCGCCACCCGCACCGATCCGCACCGAAGCGGACACCGCGCTTCCTGGTTACCTGCCTTCGGCCGGGCGCCAAGCAGGCCGTCAACCGCGCAGTGTATCCAAAGTTACCCTTTCAACCCGCACCCTCTTTCCCCATGCCCCTGCCCACCCGCGACGAAGCCCGCCGACTGCTCGAACACCATGTCGCCGACGACTACCAGCGTTACCATGCGCGGATGGTCGCCACCGCTCTGGAGGGATACGCCCAAACCTTTCAGGCGGACCCCGAGCTGTGGTTCCTCACCGGACTGTTGCACGACCTCGATTTCGAAAAACACCCCGACACGCACCCGGGCGAGTCGCTGCGCTGGTTCGCGGAATGGGCCTACCCCGAGGAGATGATCCACGCCGTCGAAGCCCACGCCTTCGGCTACAACGGCTACGCCACGCGGCCGCGCACCCAGCTCGCCGCCGCGCTCCTCGCCACCGACGAACTCTGCGGAATCTTCTACGCCTACCGGAAAATGAATCCCGTCCGCTTCGGCGAGATGAAGCCCAGTTCGATCAAAAAAAAGCTGAAGGACACCGCGTTTGCCGCGAAGGTGGATCGCTCGACCATCACCACGGGGTGCGAACATCTCGGCGTCTCCGTGGACGACCACATTGCCAACGTGATCAAATTTCTCGCGGCCTTCGACTAGCGCCGAGGCGGGGTTCGGACCGGTGCGTCGGCACACCCGGCGCGAAACGGCGGGCGAATGCCCCGGCCACGGGCTTGCAGGCCGTGGGGCGGGCCGTCACCTTGCGGGCAATCTCCGCCGCATGCTGCCCCCACCCGCCGCCCACTCGCCCACTCCCCCTGCGCCGACGTCCACGGCCCGCGAGGCGGAGTGGCTCGCGAAGACCTACCAAGCCGGCGCCACCAACCTCACCGCCCGCGCGGTCCTCGTCGGCATGGCGATCGGCGGCGCGATGTGCCTCTCGAACCTCTACGTGTTTTTCAAAACCGGCTGGAGCATGGGCGTCACGCTGACGGCCTGCATCTTGGCGTTCGGCGCGTTTCGTTTTCTGCAGGCGGTCGGACTGGTAAAGAAACCGCTCGGCGTCCTGGAAAACAACGCGTTGACGACCGTGGCGTCCGGCGCGGGCTACATGACCGGGGGCGGCAACATGGCGGCATTTGGTGCGCTGCTGATGGTCACGACGCTCCGGCCCGAACCGCTCCCGATGATCGCGTGGTTCGCGCTCATCGCCGCCCTCGGGGTCTTCGCCGCGATTCCGATCAAACGCCAACTCATCAACCAAGAGGGACTCGCTTTTCCCACCGGCACCGCAACCGCCGAGACCATCCGCTCGATCCATGACGCCGCGGCCGGCGGCGGCGCGAGCAAAGCCACGTGGCTCGCCGGCGCCGCGCTCTTCGCCGCCCTCCTGACCTGGTTGCGCGATGCGTGGCATGTGATTCCTGCGACCATCGGCCTGCCCGTCATGCTGGCCGGCCGTTCGCTGGCAACGTGGACGCTCGCGCTCAAAGCCGAAGTCGTGCTCATCGGCGGCGGGGCCTTGATGAGTTTCCGCACTGGCTGGTCATTGTTGCTCGGCGGCGTCCTCACTTACGCGGTGCTGGCCCCGGCGCTCGTGGCGCAAGGCATCGTCACCACGGTCAGCTACAAAGCCATTGTCGCGTGGACGCTCTGGCCAGGCGCCGCCATCCTTGTCGCCTCGGGCCTCACGTCATTTGCCATCGACTACAAAAGTGTCGCGCGGTCCTTTACCGGGCTGACGCGCGTCTTTGGCCAGCACCGCGGGCCGGCGGCCGCCTCCGGCATTTCCGCCGTTGAATGCCCTGAGTGGTGGTTTCCGTTCGGTTTTGTCGTGTTGGCGCCGGGCGTCGTCGCCCTCATGGTGTGGCTTTTCCAGATACCGCTGTGGGCCGGTCTCATCGCGGTGCCGCTCGCCGTCGTGATGGGCTTTGTCGCGGCCCGCGTCACCGGCGAGACCGACGTCACTCCCACCAAGGCGCTCGGCCCGGTCACGCAAATGGTCTTCGGCGCGATCACTCCGGGCAATCTCTCCGGCAACATCATGTCGGCCAACGTCACCGGCGGCATCGGACTCCATGCGGCCGATCTGCTGACGACGCTCAAGACGGGGTGGCTCCTCGGCGCCAAGCCCCGGCACCAGCTTTACGCGCAACTCTTCGGCGTGGTGGCCGGCGCGCTGGTGGTCGTTCCTGCCTTCAACCTGATCATCCCCGACCCAAGCGTGCTCGGCGGCGAGGCGTGGCCGGCCCCTTCGTGCGTCGTGTGGGCCGGGGTGTCTAAAGCCTTTGCCGGCGGTCTCGGCGCACTGCATCCCACCTCGCGCGTGGCCATCATGGTCGGACTCGCGCTCGGCGTGACCCTGGCGTTGCTGGAAAAGTTCGCCCCGCGACGCCTCCGCCCGCTGCTGCCGTCGCCCTCGGGCCTCGGCATCGCGCTGGTGGTGCCCGGCAGCAATTGCGTCGCGATGTTTCTCGGTGCGGCGATCGCCGAGGGCCTGCGCCGCACACGGCCCGCGCTGGCCGAAAAGACGGTCGTGCCCGTGGCCTCTGGCCTCATCGCCGGCGAAAGCCTCATGGGCATCGTCATCGCGCTGTTGATCGTGTCCGGCGTGATCGCGGCCTGAGGCCGCTGCGCCCTCCGCGCCTGAACGGAAAACCCGCCGCGCCCGCCGCGGTCACTCGCCTGCGGTTTCCCAGCGCCCCCACGTCGTGCCCGTCGGGTCGATGATGATCCTGAGCCGTCCCATCGCTCCGCCGGCGATCACGTCTTTGCGGATCTTCGCGCCGATTTTTTCCGCCTTCTTCGTCGCCCGGCCGATCGGATCCCACGCACCCGCGGATCCTGCGCGCGGTAGCGTCGGGTCCATCATGCCGCCACCCGTGCCGTCACCAACCTGAATTGCCGTGGAGGCTCTGGCGGACATCGGTCCGGACAGATCGGTCATTTTCCAATCGAGTGGTTAGGGGTAAAAGGTTTTGGCCTTGGGCCCGCTGGTCGTAGCGCGTTCGATATGAACGAATGGCTCGAGCATGAGGAGACGGCTAAGGATCCGTTCACGGCACGCGGGAAAGTCAGAAGGTGGGCGGCGGGAGACACGACGGGTAGGACGGGGCAACCGTGCGCCGGAATTGCGGCAAGATTTCAAGGCTCCGGCAGCCGAAACTGCTCCGGGTGGAGGTCTCGCAAGTCTTTTCTCCGTCACGATGAGGCCCCGAACGCCGGTCTACGGTTTGCGCGCGCCTCGGCGGTCCCGCCCGCCCGGGTGCAGCACCGGCTCGATGACCGCCCCGCACGCGTTTTCGCTTAACTCAAATCGGGCGACGCCCCCTTTGAGGCCGGGCTTCCCGTCCGCCTCGGCGAAGAGCGGCACCTTCGCCTGCCCGGTGGCCTCGCTCATGAGCCGGTCGTCAGTCACCGTGATCGCAAGAGCGAAGCCGGGCCGAAGTTCGTGGGGGCCAACGCAGCCCACCAGCGTCGCCACAGGAAGGACGATTTCCTTCCGTTCCACCACCGTGTCGCTGGTCCGCGCTGCCTGGTGGGTTCAACCGCCTTGGTGCCGGAGAAGTCCGGTCCCCCGCCCCGCGTTCTCGGCGACAAACTCCGGCTGCGCATCGACGACCTTCAGGAAACATTTATTTTCAGGCTCCGCGAAGATCGGCAAAGCCGCCTGCCCGGACATTTTAGCGGACCGCCGTGGCCGTCTTCGAAAATTATTTTCCAGAATACCCCTTTCATGGGGCCGCGGCCCCGCCGGCTTGAGCGCATGGGTTATGACCGGGTCGTCGGCTGCGTGCAACGACGCCGGCGCTACCGCGGTCCCGACGCACCCGGGCTCGTCAACGCCACCCTTCACCACCACCCTTCCGACATGCATCGATTCTCCATCGCCGCCATCGTCCTGTTGGGCCTGTGGGGCGGCCATGCCTTGGCGCAGCCGAACCTGAACAACGTCCCAGCGGATCTCGTCGTGCCGGTCGCCGGGTCGGGTGCGCCCGCGCCAGGCCTGCGCGTGCGGGCGACAACCGCCGGCTGGGAGGGCACCGGCGTGCACCACACCCTCTATCTTCCGCCCGATTGGCGCCCGGAAATTTCCCTGCCGGTCATCGTCGAATATGTCGGCAACGGCGGCTATGCGAATCGGCTCGGCGACCTAAGTGATGGCTCGGTCGAAGGCGGTGTACTCGGCTACGGGCTGAGCGCAGGCCGGGGATTTCTGTGGCTCGTTCTGCCGTTCGTGGAGCGCGACCCCGCGCCCACGCGCAACGCCGTGAAGTGGTGGGGCGACATCGAGGAGACGAAGCGCTACTGCCTCGCCACCGTGCGCGACGTGGGCCGGCGCTTCGGCGGCGATCCGCGGCGCGTCGTGCTCGTAGGCTTCTCGCGCGGCGCCATCGCGTGCACCTACCTCGGCCTGCATGATGACGAGATCGCGCAACTCTGGTGCGGGTTTCTTGCGCACAGTCACTTTGAAGGGGAGTTCAAACATCCCGCACCCGATCAAGCCGCGTGGCCGGAACGCCTCCGGCGCCTCGGCCCCCGGCCGCTCTTTGTCAGCCAAGAGGTGAGCACGGCGAAAACCGCGGCGGCGATCGCTGCAACCAGCATCGCGGGCGACTTCACGTTCGTCGACTTCCCGTTCCCCAACCACTCGGCGCGCTGGGCCCTCTGCGATGTGCCGCTGCGTCAAACTGCCCGCGCATGGCTGCAACGCGTCGTCCGGGAAAAACCGTAACGTTCTACCGGCCCGCGCCCAGGCTGATCCGCGCACGGCTTGCTTGGGTGCTCATCGCCGGCGGCAAAGTCAGACCCGGGGCGTTGCGCATCAAGTCCTCAAACGCCCGCGGGGCGACCGCCGCGCTGGACCGTTCAGCGTCGGCACCGGTTCCGCGCCGAATTTTAGCCGCACGTGGCTGACGCCGCCGCGGCTCGGAGCGGTGCCGACAAGGGACTTGCTGACTAGCGGAGGACTGGGGCTGGGGTAGAGGCGGCCCTCGATGCCGGATTCGGCCACGCGGGATTCCACTTCCCGTGGGAGCGAATCAGGCGGGACTTTAACCCCCGCGTCGGCCGCTGGCTCGGTTTCGACATCGCGCTCCGCTTCCCCTCACCGCTGGCGGCGGCGGGGCTGCGGCGGACGCTGGCGTGACGCGGGCGGTCGGGGCGTCGACCGCGTGGCCCGCTCGGCTTCCGGCCTAGTCGCAGCCGCGGCAACCTTCCCCCTCCCGAGGCAAAGAATGATCGGGAGAAGATTGAAACCGCTTTCCTTCGGCGGGTCGGAATTCCCGCGAACGACCAGGGCGGCACCCTGCGCCGTGCACCGGTCCACGAACTCCGCACTTGCTGCGTGCGACCGGAGGCGGGCACTGTAGGCCCGTTCGTTTTCACGACCACTCCCACGATGCCCCATCCTCCCTGCCCTGCCTGCACCCTCGAAGATGTGCTCAGCCACTCCGGTCACTGGGAGTGCGCGACGTGCGGGCACGAATGGCCAAAAGCGGCAGCGGCCGAGGTGGCCCGCATCGTGAAAGACGCCCACGGCAACGTGCTCGCCGACGGGGATACCGTGACGTTGATCAAAGACCTGAAGCTGCGCGGTGGATCTGGCGTCCTGAAGGGCGGGACGAGGGCCAAGAACATCCGCCTGGTCGACGGTGACCATGAAATTGACTGCCGGATCGACGGGACCGCCATGGCCCTCAAGGCGTGCTTCGTGAAAAAAGGCTGAGTCGACCAGCGGCGGCCGGCCCGCGGTCAGCCTTCGTCCCGGGCGACGGGGCGCGACGTATCCGCGATCCACTCACTCCACGATCCGGCGTAGAGCGCCGAACCGCCGAGCCCCGCGTGCTCCATCGCCAGCAGATTGACGCACGCGGTGACGCCCGAGCCGCATTGGTGGATCACCTGGTCCGGCCGCCACGGGCCCAGCAAAGCGGTAAATTCCGCGCGCAACTCGGCCGGCGAACGCATGGTCAAGTCGGGATTCAGGTTCAGTTTGAAAAACCGGTTCACCGCGCCGGGAATGTGGCCCGCGACGCGGTCGATCGGCTCCGTCTGCCCGCGATAACGCTCGGGGGCCCGCGCATCGACCACGAGACCTCCAGCGCGGGTGATGGCGTCGAGGACGTCGGCCGTGCTGCGCTGCATCGCGGCCGCCTCCCGGGCCACGCTCTTTCCGGGCGTACGCGGCGAAGGCACGTCGGCCGTGATCGGACCGCCCTGCGCGATCCATTTCGGCCAGCCGCCGTCGAGCACCCCCACGCGGGTGAGCCCGATCCAACGCGCCAACCACCACAGGCGCGCGGCATATTGGCCACCCACGTCGTCGTAGGCCACGATCTGCGTGGTCTCATCCACGCCGTGGCGGCCGAGGAAGTCCGCGAAGTCGGCGGCCGCCGGTAACGGATGCCGGCCATTCCCGCCTGCCTTCGCCCCCGCGAGGGCCGTCTCGACCGGCGCAAAAAATGCCCCGGGAATGTGGCCTTCACCATAGACCCGCGCACCGCGCGCGTGGTCGGTCAGATCATGGCGGCAATCGAACACGACCCAATTGGGACGCCGAAGATTTTCGAGCAGGCGGGCCGGTGCGATCAACATGCCCGCACGCTGGACGGGCTTGGGCGGCGGGGAAAACAATTTTCGGACACCCGCCACTCCAGCCAAAGAACGTGGCCCCGCCCGCTTCGCGGCTGCCCCCCCTGATCGCGGGCGTCCGCTGAACGCCGGGGCCGGCGGCGAGTTCCCGGTTCACGAGTGGCGCCACGCGGGTGGCGAGACGTTCGATGGCCCGCATGATTTGACGGTGGGTCAAAGCGCCATTGTCGAACAGCACCGTCCGTCGCGCCAGACCGCCGAGCAGACGATGCGCCGAAACCACCTTTTCGGCGACCGTCTCGGCGTCACCGAGCCACAGCGCCCCGGCCGGACTGCATGGCGCTTCAATCTGCGGTCGGGGCGGCGGCGCCCAGCCGGGTTCCCGGCCGATCCGGCCAAAGGTTTCCCGGTCGGTCGAGCAGAAGGTTTCCGCCGCCACGGTCGTGTCCGCAAAAAAACGATGGAATGGATACCGACGGTACGTTTCTGCGCAGCATGACCGGCCCGCGCGCCCGTCTCGCGATCGCGGTCGATGCGTCCGCGGAACTGCGCTGGTGGTCCGCCGATGATCGCGACCATCAGCGGCAATCCACGCGTGTGGGCGCGAACAGACGACTGCGGCGTTCTCCCGGCCCCGGCTCCACCCCGTCAGCGCGGCCCGATGGTGCCCCGCCCAATGCTCGTGCGTCTCTCGACTCAGCGGGAGCCGCGAGTCGAGCTTTTCGGCGAACGCCGTGGAGTTCAGGCGCCGAAATCACGTCGCGCTCATCAATGACAACCTCGGCCGCGTGCTGCTGGCAGCGATGCCGCCGTTGGAAAAGCTGGCTCGACTCGCCGGGGCCCGCCTCGTTGCTGCGTGCGCTAGCGCACGCGAAAGCCGTCGCGCGCCAAGCTGCGCTGCTCGGGGCGATGAGCGGGGCAATGGTCGGTGTTGGCCGGCTGCAACGTCCCTGCACGCTACGCATTTCCTGCTGGATGCCCGCGGTCAACCGGGGCGGAGCGCCGACGCCCCCCCCCGGTCCCCGCAGGTGACTCCCCCGAGAACACCGCGTGGCCGAATCGCGCAATTTGCCTGCGACAGTGGGGCCTGGAGACGATACCGCGGAGCTGCCGCGGGTCGTCCCGCCGGGGGCGACCGCCCCTTCCGTTTCGCGCGCGACTCGCCCGAACTCGACGGTCGTTACACGGTCAGCCGCGGAACCATCAAGCCGGCGGTTCGCGCCCTACTTCGTCTTGCCCTTTTTCGCGGGCTGAGCGCCGGGCGATTTCTTGAACTTATGCAGCGGGCTCTGCTTCTGCTTGAAGCGTTCGCTGGCCTTGAGGTCTTTGATGGTCGGTAGATACTTGGCACCCATGGCCCAAGGCGGGCGAAAATGCGGCGCTCCGGCAATCAGAATCGCGCCGCCCTTTTCCCCCGCCGCGACGGATCGTTTGTGTTTTCCCCACTCCGCCCCGAACGTCTGACCCATGGCCCGCCGCAATCCCACCGAGGAAGACATCGCCCTTGCACGCCTACCAAAAGCCCCGCTCACCCGCGAAAGTCTGCGGCAGACCTTCGCGCTGGCCCGCTACGTGCGCCCCTACCGCGCCCGGTTCCTGTCCGGGCTCGCCACGCTGTTGGTCAGCGCCTCGCTCGGTCTCGCCTTCCCGCTCCTCGCGGGCGCGTTGATCGATGCGGCGCTTCATCCGGGCGAGGCCACCCTGCCCATCCTCGGCGCGCCCGGTCTCAACCAGGTGGCGCTTCTGCTCGCCGTCTCTGTCACGCTGCAGGCCCTGGCCTCCTTCAACAGCGCGCTCGCCTTCAACCGCGTGGGCCAGAGCGCCCTCGCCGACTTGCGCCGCGACTGCTACGGCCGGCTCATCTCCCTGCCGATGGCGTTTTTTGCCCAACGGCGCGTCGGCGAACTCACCAGCCGCGTCTCCACCGATGTCGCCCAGATCGAAGGGGCTCTCATTGATGCGCTCCCGCAGATGTGTCGCCAATCCGTGTTTTTGCTCGGCGGCCTCACGATGATCGCCCTCACCTCCGGCCAGCTCACGGCGGTGATGCTCGGAACTCTGCCGCTGCTAATCGCGGCCGCCGTTTTTTTCAGTCGCCGCCTGCGTCGCTTCTCCCGCGAAACCCAGGACCAGCTCGCTGTGGCTAATACGATCGTGGAAGAGACGTTGCAGGCCATCGCCAGCGTGAAAGCCTTCGCCAACGAGGCCTTCGAACTCGGCCGCTACGAACGCGCCAATGCCGGCGTGCTCGCGGCGGCCCTCAGCGCCGCCCGCTGGCGCGCGGTGTTTGTGGCGTTCTTCATCCTCGCGCTCTTCGGCGGCATCGTGATCGTGCTGTGGTTCGGCGCCGGCCTGATCCAGAGCGGCGGCATCAGCGCCGGGCAACTCACCCGCTTCGTCCTCTACACGACCTTTGTGGCCGGCGCGATGGGCCAGGCCGCCGAACTGTTCAGCCAGATTCAAAAAACGGTCGGCGCCACGCAACGCGTGCGCGAGCTCCTGCGCGAACCCACGGAAACCACCCCCGCGCCGGCGCCTCCCGCCGCCGCACCGCCGGCCGGCCGCCTCCGCGGCGAGGTCGCCTTCGAGCGCGTAACCTTTCGGTATCCCTCCAGGCCCGACGTCGGCGTGCTCCATGAAATCTCGCTCGCCGCCCGCGCCGGCGAGCGCATCGCGCTCGTCGGCCCGAGCGGGGCCGGGAAGTCCACGCTCACCGCCTTGCTGCTGCGCTTCTACGAACCGTCGAGCGGCCGGCTCCTGTTCGACGGGCGCGACGCGCGCGAGTATCCGTTGCGCTGGTTGCGAGGCCAGATGGCGATCGTGCCGCAGGACGTGCTCCTGTTCGGCGGCACCATCGCGGAAAACATCGTCTACGGCCGGCCCGGCGCGGACGACGCGGCCGTGCGGGAAGCCGCGCGTCTGGCCAACGCGGACGAATTCATTTCCGCCTTCCCGGAAGGCTACGCGACGCTCGTCGGCGACCGCGGCATCCAACTCTCCGGCGGTCAGCGGCAGCGCATCGCCATCGCCCGCGCGATCCTCAAAAATCCTGCAATTCTCATCCTCGACGAGGCGACGAGCTCGCTCGACAGCGAGAGCGAACGCCTCGTACAGATCGCGCTGGAGCGCCTCATGCAGGGTCGCACGACGTTCATCGTCGCCCACCGGCTCTCCACGATCCGCACTGCAGACCGGATCGCGGTGCTCGAATCCGGCCGCGTCGTCGAGCTCGGCAATCATAGCGAACTCTCCGCCAAACCGGACGGGCTTTACCGCCGGCTCAGTGCGCTGCAATTCGGCCAGTCCGACCACTGCTCGATCGGCGCGGCGAGTTGAAATACCCCCCTTGGCGCAGAGCGGCCGGACGGCGGCTTGCACGGCGCCGAAGAGAGGCCCTTGCTCCATCATGCTCCTGCGACTCCGCCTGTGGTTGCGAAAAACCGCCCGCGCCGACCTCGCGCTCCTCGCCGGGGTTGGAATCGTTTGCACGGGCCTGAGCCTGTTTGTCGCCATCGCGAATGCGGTCCGGGCCGGAGAACTTCAGCCCTTGGAGGAGCGCATCCTGCGGTCGCTACGCTCCCCCGACGATCCCCGCCTGCCCTGGGGTCCCTCCTGGCTTCAGGGCAGCGCCCGGGACATCAGCGCGCTCGGCGGCACCGCCGTACTCACACTGGTGACAGTAACGGCGGTCGGCTATTTGATTTTGCAGGGCCGACGGCGACCGGCGCTCTTCATCGCCGGGTCCGTGATCGGGGGGGGCGGCGCTCAGCAGCGGGCTAAAAGCACTCTTCGAGCGCGCGCGGCCTGACGCGTGGTTGCATCTGACGCCGGTGCACTCCACCAGTTTTCCCAGCGGCCACTCGATGCTCTCGTCCGTCGTGTATCTGACTCTGGCGGTGATGCTGTCCCGTCTGGTCTCACGGCGTGCCCAAAAACTCTACTTCATTTGCGTGGCGCTGACGCTCAGTTTCCTCATCGGACTCAGCCGGATTTTCCTCGGCGTGCATTATCCGACCGACGTGCTCGCGGGCTGGACGGCGGGCATCGTATGGTCGCTCGTCTGCGCGATGGTGTCCGCCCGTCGCACCGCTCCCGATCCTTGAAGTCCCGCTCGCCCGCGTGGCCCGCACGAGCCGTCGCTGGTCGAAGCCCTGCGGGCGCCGGCACGCACGGCGGCCTATTTTCCGAGGAGTTTAGCGATCCCAAAAATCACCAGCGCGCCGATGAGGCCGCCGCCAAAAATGAGATAAAGGATTGAATAACCGGCAGCGGCGAGGGGGAGGACCAACAGGGCGAGATCATGCATGGGAGGGAGAGCGTTGATTTTTCTGAGCCCCTCAGTCTGCGCTCTGAGCCGCCGG
>CANHJG010000006.1 GCA_947461205.1 Opitutia bacterium | reverse complement strand
GGAGCGGGCGGGGGCGTTCGCCTTGGTGAACCAAGTCGCGAGCTGGCTGTTCGTGGCCACGGGCGGGATCGTCGTGGCGGCGATGGCGGCGCTGCTGCAGGCGGAGCGGCTCGCGGGCGTGGCGCGTCACGGGGGCGTCGGCGCCGAGACGGTGGAGCGGTTCGTGCAGTCGGCGGACCTCGCCGTGGTTTTGTTTCCGTATTTGGTGTGCGTGTGTCTGGCCGCGGCGTGCAGCGCGGCGCTGCAGACGCTGGGACGTTTTTTGGAACCGGCGCTGTCGCCGATTTGGCTTAACGTGGCGATGATCGGGCTGCTCGGCGGCGCGGTTTACCTGGGGTGGTCGCCGACGGCGGAGGGCCGGATGGTGTGGTTGTGCGGCGGAGCGCTGCTGGGAGGATTTTTGCAGATGGTCGTCCCGATGATGGCGCTGATGCGCGAAGGCTGGCGGCCGCGCTTCGATCTTTCTGCGGGTGACGCCGTGCGGCAGATTGCCCGGCTGATGGGGCCGACGGTGTTGGGTTCGGCGATCTATTTGGTCAATATGGCGGTTTCGCGGATCGTGGGGCTTTCGCTCAACGACTCCGCCGTGACGGTCTTGAATTTGGCCACGCGCCTGATGGAACTGCCCATCGGAGTGTTTGCCGTGGCGATCTCGACGGTGGTGTTTCCCCTGATTGCGAAATACGCGGCGGCGGGCGACTGGCCCAATCTGGCGAACGCGTATCGCAAGGGGATGCGGCTGATTCTCGTCATCAATGTGCCGGCCGCCGTGGGGCTGGTGGTGCTGGCGGTGCCGATCATCCGGCTGCTGTTTCAGCGGGGGGCGTTTTCCGCGGCCGACACGGCGCTGATGCAGCCGGTGCTGGCGGTGTATGCGGTGGGGCTGCCGTTTTTTTCGTTCGTGAATCTGGTGCTGCGGGCGTTCTACGCGCAGAAAGACACGGTCACGCCGGTGCGCGCGGCGGTGTTGAGTTTCGGCGTGAACCTCGCGCTGAGCGTCGCGCTGATGGGTCCGCTCGGCACGGTGGGATTGGCCGTCGCGGGCAATGTCGCGATCATCGCGCAGGCCTGGTATTTGCAGCGTGCCTTGGCGCGCAAGCATCCGGCACTGCGGTTCGACCATCTCGTGCGGGATCTCGCGAAAGTGATCGGGGCGAGCGTGGTGATGGGGGGCGTGGTGGCGGCGGGCTGGTGGGGGTGGACGCGGGCCGTCGCGCCCTCTAACCTGACGGATGCGCTGGCGCTGGCATCGTTGATTGCGGCGGGTGTGGCGGTCTACGGCGCGCTGCTGTGGGTGGGGCAGATCGAAGGGCGGGAGGATTTGGCGGCGGTGATCGCGAAGGTGCGTGGGCAACCGGCCCGGGCCCGGCCGCTGGCATGAAACTGAAACCCGACTGGTTTTTGATCAGCATGGTGGCGGTGACGGTGCTCGCGTGGGCTTTTCCGTCGCCGGGGGCGGCGGGGGGCTGGATGCATCCCGCAGTGCTCACCAAAGCGGGTGTGGCCCTGATTTTTTTCCTCCATGGCGTCGCGCTCTCGTTTCAAGCTTTGAAAGCGGGGACGCTGCGCTGGCCGCTCCATCTGCTGGTGCAAAGCAGCACGTTCGTGCTGTTTCCCCTGCTGGGACTCCTCCTGAATTTCGCGCTCGGCGATGCGGTGTCACCCGAACTCAAACTCGGTCTCTTTTTTTTGTGTGCGCTGCCCTCGACGGTCTCGTCATCGGTGGCGATGACCGCCACTGCGCACGGTAACGTCGCGGGGGCCGTCTTCAACGCGACGTTGTCCGGCCTGCTCGGAGTTTTTCTGACGCCGTTGTGGGTCGCGCTCGTGGTGCAAGCGGGCGGGGCGAGTCAACCGATCGGGCCGGTGATTCTTGATCTGATCCGCTGGCTGATTTTGCCGCTGGTCGTGGGTCAGCTCTGCCGGCCCGGGCTGGGGGCGTGGGCGCAGCGCAACAAGGCGCGGATCGGTCTCGTGGACCGGGGGACGATTCTTCTGCTCGTCTACACGTCGTTTTGCGACTCGTTTAAAGCGCCGATTTGGTCCGGCCACGGCGCGGCGGGGCAGATCTGGTTGATCGGGGGAATCTCCGGAGCGTTGTTTGCCCTCGTGATGATCGTGATGGCGTGGGCGTCGGACGCGCTGGGTTTTTCGCGCGAGGACAAGATTGCGGCGATGTTTTGCGGCTCGAAGAAAACCTTGGCGTCGGGCGTGCCCATGGCGAAATTGATTTTTGGGGCCCATCCCGGGCTCGGGCTGATTCTGCTCCCCATCATGATTTACCATTCGCTCCAGCTGGTCGTCTGCGGCTTGCTCGCGCAGCGCTGGGGCCGGCAACCGGCCTCCCCGCCATGAGTGAAATTTCTGCCCACCCGAGCGAAATTGCCGTTCAACCCAACGTCGGTGCGAAACGCATCGAGGCCCGCGTGGACGGCGATCTGTCCGTCGGCGATGACCCGATCGAGGGGGGCGACGTGGGGTTCACGCCTACGTTCGTGCCGCCGGAATTGTGGGGGCGGGGCCGGGCGGAAGCGCTGGTGCGCGCGGCGCTGGCGTGGGCGGAGGCGGAAAAACGGCGGATGGTGCCGGCGTGTTCTTACGGGGACACGTTTGGGCGGTGGCACCAGGAATTTCAGTGACTGCTCTGAGCGAGCCGGGAGTTGCGAAAGGGCGGGAAGCGCCTTTCCTGCGGGCTGCATGGCGCATCTGTTTGAATCGTTCACGCTGAAGTCGGTCACGCTCCGCAACCGCATCGGGGTATCGCCGATGTGCATGTATTCGTCCGACGACGGCGTGGCGAACGACTGGCATCTGGTCCACCTGGGCGCGCGGGCGGCGGGTGGGGCAGGCTTGGTGATTGCCGAAGCGACGGCGGTTTCTCCGGAAGGACGCATCACTCTGGGCGATGCCGGGATCTGGGCGGACAAGCACGTCGAGCCGCTGGTGCGGATTAACCGTTTTGTGAAGCAACACGGGGCGGTGCCGGGTATCCAGCTTGCCCATGCGGGGCGCAAGGCCGGTGCGGCGCGCCCGTGGGAGGGTGGGGCCCATCTGGCGGACGACGCGGGCGGCTGGGCGGTGATCGCGCCGAGCGCCGTGGCGTTCGGTGCGCCGTTGGACAAGGTACCGCACGCGATGACCGAGGGGGATATCGCGCGGGTGCAGGGCGATTTTGTGGCGGCGGCGCGGCGTTCCCTGGCGGCGGGCTACGAGTGGGTGGAACTGCACGCGGCGCACGGCTATCTGGCGCACTCGTTTCTGTCCCCAACGTCGAACCGCCGCACGGATCGTTACGGCGGGAGTTTTGAAAATCGTATCCGGTTCCTGATTGAGACGACGCGGGGGGTGCGGGCGGTGTGGCCAGAGCCTCTGCCGTTCACGGTGCGGTTGTCGTGCACGGATTGGACCGAGGACGGCTGGACGATCGACGAGAGCGTCGGGTTGGCGCGGCGCCTGAAGGCGGAGGGCGTGGACCTGATCGACTGCAGTTCGGGCGGTGGGGTGGCGACGGCCAAGGTTCCGGTTGGGCCCGGTTACCAGGTGCCGTTCGCCGAGCGGATCCGGCGGGACGCGGGGATCGCGACGGCGGCGGTGGGGCTGATCACCGACGCGGCGCAGGCGGATGCGATCGTGCGGGAGGGGCGGGCCGATCTGGTGCTGTTGGCGCGGGCGTTTTTGCGGGATCCGCAGTGGCCGTTGCACGCGGCGAACACCCTCGGCCAATCCGGCGCCGTGGTGCCGCCGGTGCAGTACGCGCGGGCGTTTTGATTTTTTCATGAGCACAAAACCTGTTTCCAACGAGACGTTGCTGGGGCAACTCAACTGGCGTTACGCGACGAAGAAATTCGATCCGGCGAGGCCGATCGCCGATGCCGATTGGGCGGCGCTGGAGCAGGCGCTGGTATTGGCGCCGTCCTCGATCGGGTTGCAGCCGTGGAAATTTATCGTGGTGACGGATACCGCGACCAAGACCCAGCTGGTGCCGGCCTCATGGGGGCAGCGGCAGGCGGCGGAGTGTTCGCATTTCGTGGTGTTTGCCGTGCGGCGGGACCTTGGGGAGGACCATGTGGACCGGCACATCGGACGGATGGCGGAGGTGCTGGACGTGGCGCCGGATTCGCTCGCGAAGTTCAAGGCCATGACCATCGGCAATCTCGCCAGAGCCCGCGACGAGGGCCGGCTCGACACGTGGCAGGAGCATCAGATTTACATCGCGCTCGGCCAGTTCATGGCGTGTGCCGCGATGGTCGGCGTCGACACGTGTCCGATGGAGGGAATTGTGCCGGCGAAATTCGACGAGATCCTTGGCTTGGCGGGGACGGATTATGCGACCGTGGTGGCCTGCGCGGCGGGGTATCGCGCCGCGGACGACAAGAACGCTGGGCGGAAAAAAGTGCGGTTCAGGGCCGAGGATGTGGTCGTGCGGATTTGAGGTCCACCGGACCGGGGATGGGGCGGAGCGGGTGGGCCACGATCTTTGCGGCGGTGAGAGCGTTTGCGCGGCCGACCGAAAGCCGCGCCAGCCCCCGGGTGGCGCTGCCGGCACCCGGTGCGTGTTCCGTCGTCGTCCGCGGTCCGGGCCCGGCCACCCGGGGGCGCGCTGGTTGAGGTTTACGCTGAACCGTCGATCCGTTTCGGCTGGCGGGAGAGCGAGCGTGTCGGGCGGGGGTGGGGCATCGGCGTCACGCCTCTGGTCGCCGGTCGGAAAAGCCGGGTGCGTGGGGCTGCGCGATGGCTCACTTTGAGGTTGGGCAGGCGGTGGTCGTGAGGTTTGCTCGGGGCATGTCGAAGACGCTGTCGAAATGGTTCGCCTTGATCGTGGGCCGGAAGGTCGGCGGATGGGTGAAGCGGTTGGCCTGTTTCACGATGGCGTGCGGCGCGGTCGCCCGGGACGCGGCGCCGCCGGCGGCGGGCCCGGAGCTTTGGCGGGAGGTTGAAATTCTCCGCACCGAGCACGGTGTCCCGCACGTGCGCGCCGCGACGATCCGCGCGGCGGGCTATGCCCTCGGTTGGCTGCAGTGCGAGGACTATGGCAGCGTGACGCCCGAGCGGCTTTGGTCCACGCGGGGCCAGACGGCGCGGGTGAAGGGCCGCCGGGCCATCGAGGATGACTTCGACGCCCTGCGCCGGCGGGCGCGGGCGAACGAAACCTATCACCTGCTTGAGCCGGAAACGCGCGACCTGTGCGACGGTTTTGCCCTGGGCGTGAACCGCTACGTGGCGCTGCATCGCGCGGAGTTTGCGGACTATCTCACGCCGGATTTTTCCGGTTACGATGTCGCGACCCTGACGATCGGTCCGGGCCCGAGTGCCGCGCGCGTCGGGCGGTTTTTGGCGGCCCTGAAGAGCGGGCTCAACACCCCGGTCGCCGAACCGGCGGAGCCGGACGCCCCGCCCGAGGAGGGGTCAAATGCCTGGGCGTTGGCGCCGAGCCGCACGGTGTCTGGGAAGGCGATTTTGTTGCGCAATCCGCATCTGGCGTGGAGTGCGGGCTACTACGAGGCGCACGTGACGGTCCCGGGCGTGCTCGATTTCTACGGTGATTTCCGCATCGGCGGGCCGCTGGGAGTGGTCGGAGGATTTAACCGGCATCTCGGCTGGTCGACGACCAACAGCAATACGGGCGATCTCACGGTGATCTATGCCGTGCCGGCCGATCCGGTGCAGCCCGATCACTATCGGCTCGACGGCGTTTCCCTCCCGCTCACGCGGGTTACGCGGACGGTGTCCTACCGCGACGGGGACAAGGAGGCGGCCGAGACGCGGGAACTCTGGGAATCGCCGCTCGGTCCGGTGGTGCACCGCACGCCTGAGACGGTCTATCTCGCGCGCACGGCGGGCGACGGGGAGTTTCGGGCGGGCGAGCAGTTTCTGCGGCTGATGCGGGCGACCTCGCAGGCGCAGTGGCTCGACGGCATGCGCCTGCGGGCGAAGACGTCGCAGCACTACACTTACGCCGATCGCGCGGGCAACATTTTGATCCTGGCGAACGCGTCCTATCCCCGGCTGCCGCATCCGCCCACGAAAGCCGCGGCGGTGGCGGTGACCCGCCTGCGGGAGATCTGGACGGAGCTGATCCCCTTCGACGATCTGCCGTTGGTGCGAAATCCCCGGGGCGGCTACGTGCACAACGAAAACAGCTCGCCGCACTTCGCCAATGTCCGCGAGCCGGTCGTGCTGACCAACCGGCACCCGAACATGGAGCGGCCGATGCTGAGCCTGCGCAGCCAGCTCGGGATCGAGCTGATCGATACCGATACGCGGCTGTCGTTGGAGGACGTGGTCCGGTTGAAGCACACCTATCGCATGCTGCTCGCCGAGCGCGCGAAGCCGGATCTGATCCGCGCCGTGGAAGCCACGCAGCCGAGCGGCGAGGTGGCCGCGGCGCTCGACCTGCTGCGCCGGTGGGACACGACGACTGCGCCCGACCGGCGCGGCGGTGTGCTCTTTTCGGTTTGGTGGCAACGGTACGCGCCGCCTGCGGGGGGCGGTCAACTGTACGCTGCGCCCTGGACGGAATCCGACCCGCTCAAGACGCCGCGCGGACTCGCCGATCCGGCCCGCGCGGCCGCCGCGTTTGCCGAGGCCGTCGCCGAAACGGCGCGTCGTCACGGCCGGTGGGATGTGGCCTGGGGCGAGGTCTATCGGATGCGCCGCGGCAGCGTGGACGTGCCGATCGGCGGCGGTTCCGGCCAGCTCGGTCATTTCCGCGTGCTGACTTTTGCCCGCGAGCCGGACGGAAAGTATGCGGCCAACGGAGGAGACGGTTGGGTGCTGGCCGTCGAGTTCGGCGATGAACCGCGCGCCTATTCGGTGCTGGCCTACGGCCAGAGCGCGAAGCCCGCTTCGCCCTGGCACGCCGACCAGGCGGCGATGTTTGCCCGCGGCGAAGTCAAGCCGGTGCGGTTTGCCGCGGCCGAGGTGGATCAGCACGTCGTCACGCGCTACCGGCCGGGTGCGGCGACGGAGCCATAGGCCGAAGGTGGCGGGGCGCGCTTGGGCTTGAATCCCGGGTTCGAGGTGGATCGCGAGCCACCCGGGTGATTGAGCCTGAAACGGACAGGAAGGGCGGAGTGAGGGGAATAACTCCAGGAGCGGGTGTCTTTCGCGCGGCGCTACGCGAACACGGCGGTCCGTTCGCCCGGGATGAGCTCCCGCCATTTTCCCGGCGCCAAATCGCCGAGGAGAAAATCGCCGATCCGGACCCGGATGAGGCGGAGGGTCGGGTGGCCCACGGCGGCGGTCATGCGGCGGACCTGGCGGTTTTTTCCTTCGGTGAGTTCGAGGGCGAGCCAGGCGTCGGGGATGTTCTTCCGGACGCGGATCGGCGGATCGCGCGGCGGGAGGGTTGGCGCGGGATCGAGGAGACGGGCGCGGCAGGGCCGGGTGCGGTAGTCGTCGAGGGCGATGTCCCCGCGGGCGAGTCGCTCGAGTGTGTCCGCGGCTGGGATACGTTCCACCTGGGCCCAGTATTCGCGGCGATGGGCGTTTACGGGATCGAGTAGGCGAGTGTTGAGACCGGGCTCGTCGCTGAGGAGGAGGAGACCTTCCGAGTCGGCGTCGAGGCGGCCGAGCGCGTAGACGTCGCGGGGCAGGCCGAAAGCGGCGAGCGTGCGCCAACGGGAGCCGGGTTCGGGGGTGAATTGGGAGAGGACCCCGTAGGGTTTGTGAAGGGCGAGAAGCACGCAGTTGCGGTGGCGAAGGCGTTATGCACGATGGCGCATTATGCATGCGCTCACGCTGACGGCGGTCAATGACATCACGGTGGCGACCGTCCCTGATCCGTTGCCGATCGCGGGGGAGGCGGTCGTCGCGCTGCGCGCCGCGGCGCTCAATCACCGCGACGTGTGGATCAAGACGGGGCACTACGCGGGTTTGAAATGGCCCTGCCGGCCGGGATCGGACGGCGCGGGGGTGGTCGTCGCGGTCGGGGAGGGTGTCGATCCGGCGTGGATCGGGCGGGACGTGCTCATCAATCCGAGTTTTGAGTGGGGCGCGGGCGAGCGGGCGCAGGGCCCGACGTTTTCGATTTTGGGGCTGCCGCGCGACGGCACGCTGGCGGAAAAGATCGCGGTGCCGGCGGGACAGCTCGCGTTGAAGCCGGTGCATCTTTCGTGGGAGGAGGCGGCGGCGCTGCCGCTCGCGGGGCTTACCGCCTACCGGGCGGTGTTTTCGCGCGCGGGCCTGCGGGCGGGCGAGCGGGTGCTGGTGACGGGGATTGGCAGCGGGGTGGCGTTGTTTGCGCTGCAGTTCGCGGTGGCCGTCGGGGCGGAGGTGTGGGTGACGTCGAGTTCCCCGGAGAAGATCGCGCGGGCGGTGGCGCTTGGGGCGCGCGGCGGCTTTGATTACACGGCGCCCGGCTGGACGGCCGGGGTGGCGGCGCGGGCGGGGCTGTTCGACGTGATCGTCGAAAGTGCGGGCGGGGAGGGGTTCGGTGATGTGCTCGACCTGGCGGGGCCGGGCGGGCGGGTGGTGTTTTTCGGGGCGACGCGCGGCAACGGGCCGGCCCTCGCGCTGCGCAAGATTTTCTGGCGGCAGCTGTCGTTGCTCGGGACGACGATGGGTTCGCCGGCGGACTGGAGTGCGATGGTGGAGTTTGTGACGTTGCACCGGGTGAGGCCGGTGGTGAGCGAGGTGTTTCCGTTGGCGCGGGCGGCCGAGGCGTTTGCGCTGATGGAGCGGGGCGGACAGTTCGGGAAAATTGTGGTGCGGATGCCCTGAGGGTTCGGGCTTGGCGTCGGCGGGGTGGCTCGGGCAAGGTCGCCGTAGACGATGAGCGACCACTCCAACTTCTTTGCGTGCATCATGGCCGGCGGCAGCGGCGAGCGGTTTTGGCCGATGAGCCGGGCGCAGACGCCGAAGCACCTGCTCAAGCTGCTGTCCGAGCGGACGCTGGTGGAGGAGACGGTGCGGCGGCTCGGGGGAGCGGTGCCGCCCGAGAATATTTTCGTGCTGACGAATGCCGTGCAATTGGCCGCCACCCGGGCGGCGCTGGCGGGACTCGTGCCGGAGGCGCAGATTGTGGCCGAACCGGCGAAGCGCGACACGGCGCCGGCGGCGGCGCTGGCGACGGCGCTGGTGCGGGCGCGGGGCGGGGATAACGCGACGTTGGCGTTGTTGCCGGCGGACGCGTTTATTGCGGATGCCGCGACGTGTGCGCATCAGCTGGCGGCGGCCTTGGCGCGGGCGAGCGAAGCGGGGTCGATCCTGACGATCGCGATCAAGCCCGATCATGCGGCGACGGGTTTCGGTTATCTGGAGATGGGCGAGACGCGGGTCACGGGACCGGCGGGTCTGGTGCGCGAAGTGAAGCGCTTCGTGGAGAAACCCGACGCCGCCACGGCCGAGCGTTACGTCGCCAGCGGTGATTTCGCCTGGAATGCCGGGATGTTTTTCTGGCGCGTGGGGACTTTTCTTGCTGAGGCGGAGCGCAACGCGCCGGAGCTGGCGCAGTTTGTCCGGGGATTTCCGACGGGCGATTTTGTCGCGTTTCTGGCCGAGCGTTTCCCGGCGCTGCCGAAAATTTCCGTCGACTATGCGATCATGGAGAAGGCGCGGAGCGTGGAGACGCTGCTGGCGCAGTTCGACTGGGACGACGTCGGTCTCTGGACGGCGCTACCGAAGCATCTCAAACGCGACGCGGCGGGCAACGCGTCGCGCGGAGCAGTGGTCGTGGCGAACGCGAACAACAATATCGCGATCAGCAACGGTCGCACGATCGCGCTGTGCGGCGTGCAGGATCTCGTGGTGGTGGAGACCGCGGATGCCATTTTGGTCTGTCACCGCGACGCGGTGCAGGACATCAAGAAGATCGTGCAGCAGTTGCCGAAAGAATTGCTCTGAGGCAGCGGCCCCGCGTGGGCCGGGCGAAAAAAAGGCCGCCCGGTGAGGGGCGGCCCAAGGAGGAGGAGGGGGCCGATTACTTGCCGGACTTCATCGCTTTTTGGCGGGCGGCGTTGTTGAGGATGCGCTTGCGGAGACGCAGGCTCTTCGGGGTGACCTCGACGAGTTCGTCGGCGGCGATGTATTCGATCGCGCGTTCGAGGGAGAGTTTCGAGGCGGGCGTGAGGCCCGTCGCGACACCGGAACCCTGGGAGCGGAAGTTCGTGAGGGCCTTTTCGCGGACGGCGTTACAGGCGATGTCTTCGTTGCGGGGATTCTCGCCGACGATCATACCCTCGTAGACCTGTTCGCCGGGGCCGACGAAGAGCTTGCCGCGTTCCTGCACCATGACGAGGGCGTAGGTGGTGGTCTCGCCGGCTTCGGTCGCAATGAGCGTGCCGGTGATGCGGGTGAGCACTTCACCCGCGTAGGGGCCGTATTCCTTGAACAAGTGGCTGAGGACGCCGCGACCGGAGGTGGCATTGACGACATCGATTTCCATGCCGATGAGGCCGCGCGTCGTGATCGTGGCTTCGATCATCGTGGTGTGCGGGAGCTTCTCCATGTTCGTGAGGAGGCCCTTGCGGTTGGCGAGATTCTGCATGATCGAGCCGACGCACTCGTCGGGGACTTCGATCCAGACGGTCTCGTAGGGCTCGAGGCGTTTGCCGTCGTCCGAGATCTTTTCGATCACGGTCGGGCGGGAGACGAGGAGCTCGAAGCCCTCGCGGCGCATGGTCTCGACGAGGACGGCGACCTGCATGGCGCCGCGGGCTTTGACGTTGAAGATGCCGGCTTTGTCGGAGTCTTCGATGGAGATGGAGACGTTGGTCTTCAACTCGCGCATGAGGCGCTCGCGGAGCTGGCGCGAGGTGACGAGTTTACCTTCCTGACCGACGAGCGGGCCGTCGTTGACGCAGAACTGCATCTCGAGGGTGGGCGGGTCGATTTGGGTGAAGGGGAGGGCATGACCCTCGGCGGACGCGGTGAGGGTGTCGCCGATGTCGACGTCTTCGAAGCCGGAGATACCGACGATGTTGCCGGCGACGGCCTCTTCGGTTTCGCGGGTGCCGAGGCCGGTGAACTCAAAGACCTTGGTGATTTTAGCGCGGACGCGTTTGTGATCCGAGTGGCGGACGACGAACACGGTTTCTCCGACCTTGGCGGTGCCGCCGAGGATTTTGCCGACGGCGATACGGCCGACGTAGTCGCTCCAATCGATGTTGGACACGAGCATGTGGAAGGGCTCTTCCGGCTTGGCGAACGGCGGCGGAATGTGGTCGAGGATGGTCTGGAAGAGGGGTGACATGTCCTTCTTCTCCTCGCCGAGGTGATACATCATGTAACCGTCGCGGCCGGAACCGTAGACGACCGGGGCATCGAACTGCTCTTCGGTGGCGTTGAGCTCCATGAGGAGTTCGAGCACCTTGTCATACATCTTGGCGGGCTCGGCGTTGTCGCGGTCAATCTTGTTGATGACGATGACGACCTTGAGGCCGTGGGCGAGGGCCTTGCGGAGCACGAAACGGGTCTGGGCCTGGGGGCCGTCGTAGGCGTCGATGACGAGGAGGACGCCGTCCACCATGCGGAGGGCGCGCTCGACCTCGCCGCCGAAGTCGGCGTGTCCGGGTGTGTCGACGATGTTGACGATCTTATCCTTCCAGTGAACGGAGGTGTTCTTGGCCTTGATGGTGATGCCCTTTTCCTTTTCGAGGTCCATGGAATCCATGGCGCGCTCCTCGACCTGCTGGTTGGCGCGGAAGACGCCTCCCTCCTTGAGGAGCTTGTCGACGAGGGTCGTTTTACCGTGGTCGACGTGGGCGATGATGGCGATATTGCGGATGCTCTGGTTCATTGGCACGATACTGTCTTGGTTGGAAAAAGAGGTCCAAAGTGGGCTGCGTCGCGGACGAAAGCAAGGCCGAAGGCGGCAACGCGTGCGGATGGCAGGTGGGCGGGGGCGCGGGTGGCGGACTAGGCCCGGGTGCGGCCGGGGCACTAACGCGTGAGGCCGAAGTAAACGACGTAGAACACGAACCAGCCGTAGGCGTGGAGGTTGAGGCGGAAGGCGTCGGACCGGCGGCGCAACACGCGGCCGGCGAGCCACACGACGGTGCTGGTGAGCGTGAAGCGGGCGAAGCGCGCCGCGGCGGAGACTGCGAGAAAGGCGAGCAGCGGGAGATTCTGGGCGCCGGCGTGGACGGCGAAGAGTTTGGAGGGTTGGCCGGACAAGGTGCCGGCGGCGAGCGCGCTGAGACCGTGGGTGTTGAGCGACTGGGCGGTGCGGACGATGAGTTCGCGGGAGATGCCGGGAATCCAATCGAAGGCGTTGAGGAGAAATTGGGTGGCGTCGTGGCGGGCGGCGAACCACAGGGCGGTGCCGCCGACGAGGGCGCCGGCGACGGCCCAGAGACTGGCGATGACGGAGGCGTGGAAGTCGCGCAGGGCGACGCGCGTGAGGAGCACGTCGGGCACGATGAAAAAGAAGGTCGCTTCGGCGAGTCCCCACGCGAAGGCGAGGCCGTGCGTCGCGGGGGAGCGAGGGCGAGCCGGGGCGGCCGGTGACGCGAAGTAGGGATGCGAGGCCTCACTCATGAGGGTGGGTGGGCTGGCGCGGCGAGGGCGCGGCGGGCGCGTTTGACGATGGTCACGATGAGCAGCAGCAGCACGAGGCCGAGGGCGGGAGTGAGTCAAGGTACCAGCGGCACGCTGAGGCCGGCGAGCAGGGCGAAGAGGCTGAAGGCGAAGGCGCCTTCGCTCTGGCCCAGGGACCGTCGTGGCGGCGGGTCGCGCCGATTTTCAGGCCGACGAGGTCGGTGAGTTGGGTGATGATCGCGAGGAGGGTGGCAACGGTGACTTTTTGGCGTGCGATGAGGAAGGCGCGGAACACACGGCCGGCGAGCCAGCGGCGGAGCGGGCCTTTTCCCCAGGAGTCGCGGCCGGCGACGGGGCGGACGCGGCGGCGCTGGGCGGGCGGGAGGGCGGCCCAGAGGGTCGCGAAGTCGAGATGGCTCGAGTGGTTCGCGAACACCACGCAGGGGCCGGCGGGGAGGGCGGCGGCGGGGAGTGGACGCACGCCGCAGCCGAACTGGAGCGCGGCGGCGAGGAGGTCGGACGCGAGGCTCATGCCGGACGCGGGCGGATCAGCTCACGGGGTGAATTTCCGTTCGGAAAACCAGTAGAGGAGTTGGTCGGCCCAGGGCGGGGCGGGTTTGCCGGCGCGGCCGAGGCCGAGGCCGTGCGCGCCTTTTTCGTAGATATGGACGGACGGAAGGCCGCCGGCCTGGCGGAGGGCGGCGGCGAAGAGCAGGGTGTTTTCGACGGGGACCGATTTGTCTTCGACCGTGTGCCAGAGGAAGCAGGGCGGGGTGTCTTTAGTGACCTGGAGTTCGCTCGAGAGCAATTTGACGAGAGCGGGATCGGGTTGGTCGCCGAGGAGATTTTTGCGCGAACCGGCGTGGGCGAACTGAAGGAGGGAGATGACGGGATAGCAGAGGATGCCGAGGTCGGGGCGGGAACTCTCGCGTTCGACGGGGTCGGTGGCGGCGGGTTGGCCGGCGTCGAAGTGGGTGACGAGGGTCGAGGCGAGGTGGCCGCCGGCGGACGAACCGATGACGCCGATGCGGGCGGGGTCGCGGCCGTCGCGTTTCGCAAACGTGCGCAGGAGGCGGAGGGCGCGGGCGGCGTCGTTGAGCATCACCGGGTGGCGGTAGCCGTTGGAGCCGAGGCGGTATTTGAGGACGTAGGCGGTGATGCCACGGGCGGCGAAGAATTCGGCGTAGCCGGTGCCCTCGTGTTCAGCGAGGCCGCCGTAGCCGCCGCCGGGGAGGACGAGCATGGACGCTCCGGTGTCCTTGGCTCGGTCGGCGGGGAACGGGGTGAGGGTCGGGATGTCTTGCGGGCGTTGGCCGAGGGCGCCGGGGGCATCGCCTTCCCAAAGGCGGATCGGGCCCAGAATGAGCGGGTAGGGGGTGGGGGCGGGAGCGGCGGGGGCGGCCTTGGGGGCGCCGGCGGCAGGCTTGGCGGCGGGCGTTTCGGCGGCGGGGAGGGCGGCGGCGGCGGCGAGCGCGAGGAGCGCGATGGAGAAGTGACAGGGGGGGCGCATGGTGAAGGGGAAAGCGGGAAAAGAGGCGGCGGGCATGGCCAGTGGAAGCGTTTCGCGGCGAGATGGGAATGCGAAAAAAATAAGGCCCCGAGACTTTTGCGGAAGGCCGATCGACCCCAGCGTAAGGATTGGAGTGAGGGTAAACGCGGCGAACAGAATCAGATGACGCGAAATTCGGAATCGGATGCGCTTGGCGACACCCAATCATGACGCGGATGCGCCCAGCTTACCCTGCGTTCAGGCGATTCTCGCGGTCTCCATTCGCCCGAGCTTGGGCGCGCCCGCTTTGCGGGGCGGTCTGCCTCCCGCATTAAGCCGCTGGCTTGAGTCGCTCGAGTTTGATGACGTGCAGCGGATTCACGAAAATTACCGAACCGTCATCGTGCTCGACGGTGACTCGCCCGAGCAGCTTCGAAACGGTGCAGTGATCGGCGGAAGGAATGTCGAGGCGGGAGCCATCGGTCAGCACGAGAGCGAACGGTTCAAAGCCCGACTCGCTCAGGCGGGGAATAATTTCGGCGACGACGGGAGTGCCGGGATTTGAATCAGGCATAGTGGGAGACTGCCGCTTTTGTGGTTGTTTTCAAGATTGCAGTCCGTGACGCACTTCGTCGGGCAATGCTGCCACGAAGAAAAATAAGGCCCCGGAACCTTGCGGTCCCGGGGCCAAATTGGGGGGTGGGTGTGCGCCACGCACTCTTTCCCGGTCACACACGCTTGGGCGCGCTCGCGTTCGCGGGCGGTGTGCTTCCCGACGCCACTCTCCGCGGCATGCGGAGGGCTCGGTCTCATGGCGGGACCGTCCTGACCGTGACCGGTCGGGATCTTTCGAGTGAGGCCTCTGCGCCCGGTTCGGTCGCTCCCTGCCGGGGGCGGCTCGCCGGACGTGGTGCGGACACGTCTCCAATCCCAAGTTCTCGCGTCGGCACCGTGGGCGCGGGGACGGCGCCAGCTGGTGGCTGGCCGTTGGCCCCGCGTTACGGGTCTGACCTCTTACCTCTCAGGTTGCCTTAGTTCTTGCAGCGGGGTGACGTGGTTTTTCACGCCGCCCCATCGAGGAGGTTTCACGGACTTTGCCAGGTCCGCTCGCTCCCCGCCGCCGCGCCGTCCTTTCGCGCCCGTTTCGCAAGCGAAGCGGGCCATTTGGCGGGGTGGGCCCGCCGGATGACGCGATTGCGTTCTGGTCTGCGCAGGAGCAACCAAAACCCTCGGGGTCACTGCGTCGGCGCACGGGTCGAAACGTCCCGTGGGCCTAACTCGGCTCGTGCGTGGTTTCTGATCACGCCTCGCCGCTCAACTCCTGATTTCGTGGAACCGAGCTGGACACGACTCCGGTCAGAGGAGCTGGTGAGACATGCCTGCCAGACCGCTTGCGCGCTGTGGAGGGTACGACGGAACCAGCTGCCATTCTCCTTTCCCCGGTCGCCCGGGATGATCCCGGCCGTGCTCTCAGCGGTGTTTTTCAGGCCTGTGCGCTGCGGCTGTTCGATCAAGGAACGAGGAAGACGGTGTACGGCGGACGGGAAAACTGAAGCCTTGGTTCTACCCAATTTCTTCACCGCCGGGAACGGTGAATAACTTGGGGACGATATGGTTCACCGGTTATCCACCGCCGCCAGGAACGGGGTCACGGGCGGGAGGGTGAAGGGTGGACGATGGGCGGTAAGTCCGGAGCCGAACGACCGGGGGTGACGAGGTGGTCGGTGATCGGGCTTCCCTCTTTCAACTTTCAACTTTCAACTGCCCAAAATGCCGTCTCCGCGCGAACTGCCCATTTACGAACTTGAGTCTGCCGTCGTCGCCTCGCTGCGCGCGCAGGGGCGGCTGATCGTGCAGGCGCCGACGGGGTCGGGCAAATCGACGCAGGTACCGCAGATGCTGCTGCGTCACGGGCTGCTGGATGCGTTGGGCGGGCGCGTGGCGAAAGGGGAGGTCGTGGTGTTACAGCCGCGGCGGCTGGCGGCGCGCATGCTGGCGAAACGGGTGGCGGAGGAGGTGGGTACGAATCTGGGCGAGGTGGTGGGCTACCAGATCCGGCTGGAGTCGCGGGTGAGCGAGCGGACGCGGATCCGGTTTGTGACGGAGGGGATTCTGCTGCGGCAGATGTCGTTCGATGCGACGCTGCGCGGGATCAGCGCGATCGTGTTCGACGAGTTTCACGAGCGGCATCTCTACGGGGATATCTCGCTGGCACGGGCGGTGCAGATCCAGCAGACGACGCGGCCCGACCTAAAGATCATCGTGATGTCGGCGACGCTCGATGCGGGGATGTTGAAGGGATATCTCGCGCCGTGCGACGTGCTGGTGTCTTCGGGGCGGAGTTATCCGGTGCGGATCGAGTATCTGCCGAAGGCGGTGAATTTCGAAAACGACGCGATGTGGGACGTGGCGGCGGCGGAGTGCGAGCGGGTGGCGGACGCGTCGGTGCGGGGCGACATGCTGGTGTTCATGCCGGGGGCCTATGAGATCAACCGTACGGTGCAGGCGATCCAGGCTGCGCGGGGGCTGCGGGATTTTGGGTGTTATCCGCTGCACGGGGAGTTGCCGCCGGAGCAGCAGGACCGGGCGGTGGCGCGGTATGAGACGCGGAAAATCATCGTGTCGACGAACGTGGCGGAGACGTCGCTGACGATCGACGGGGTGACGACGGTGATCGACTGCGGGCTGGCGCGGATGGCGCGGTTCGATCCGCACCGGGGGATCAACACGCTGATGATCGAGAAAATTTCGGTGGCGAGCGCGGACCAGCGGGCGGGGCGCGCGGGACGCACGGCACCGGGCGTGTGCGTGCGGCTGTGGGCCGAGCGCGAACACGCGAACCGCGCGCCGCAGGAATTGCCCGAGGTGAAGCGGCTGGATTTGGCGGAGGTCGTGCTGACGCTCAAGGCGAGCGGGATCGACGACGTGATGAATTTTCCATGGCTGGAGAAACCGGATGCGGTGGGGCTCGTGCGGGCGGAGAATTTGCTGGTGGATCTGGGCGCGCTGGCCGGGGAGCGGAAAGCGATCACGGCGGTGGGGCGGAAGATGCTGCGGTTCCCGGTGCATCCGCGTTACGCGCGCATGCTGCTGGCGGCGGAAGAGCGCGGGTGTGTGCGGACGGTGGCGCTGATGGCGGCGTTGACCCAGGGGCGAAATTTCCTGCTGCGCGGGGTGCCGCGCGAAGTGGAAAAGGCGCGCGAGGATGCGCTGGGCGAGGAGCACGAGAGCGATTTCTTCCTGATGATGCGCGCGTGGCGTTACGCGGACAAAGCGAACTACGGGCTCGAGGCGTGCCGGCGGCTCGGCATCCATGCGCAGGGTGCCCGGCAGGTCGGGCCGCTGTTCGAGCAGTTTTTGGAGATCGCGGCGAAGGAAGGGCTCGACGTGAGCGAACAGAAAACCGACGGCGCGGCGGTCCGGAAGTGTGTGCTGGCGGGCTTTTCCGACCAGCTGGCGCGGCGGCTCGATGCGGGGACCTTGCGCTGCGAACTGGTGCACAACCGCCGCGGCGTGCTCGCGCGCGAGAGCGTGATCCAGCAGGCGAAGCTGCTCGTCGCGGCCGAGATCAGCGAGATCGGGCGCGGGGACGGCGAGGTGAACACGCTGCTCACGCTGGCGACGGCGGTGGAGGAATCGTGGTTGAAGGAGATTTTCCCGGACGATTATCGCGAGGTGAAGGGCGTGAGCTACGACGAGTCGATCAAGCGCGTGGTGTCGCGGCGGGAGCGGCGGTTTCGCGACCTGGTGCTCGAGGCGAAGGTGAGCAGCGACGATGCGCCGTTGAACGAAGCTGCGGCGCTGCTGACGAAGGAGGTGCTCGCGGGGCGGCTGAAGCTCGACGCGTGGGACGATACGGTGGAGCAGTGGATTTTGCGGGTGAACCGGTTGGCGGAATGGTTTCCCGAGCTCGAGGTGAATCCGATCACGGAGGCGGACCGCGCGACGCTCATCGAGCAGATCTGTTATGGCGAACTCGGTTACCGGGACATCAAGGACAAGCCGGTGATGCCGGTGCTGAAGGACTGGCTGACGGCGGAGCAGTTTGCTGTGCTCGACGCTTATCTGCCCGAGAAACTGGTGATGGGGAACGGGCGGAAAGCGCGGCTCACCTATGCCAAAGAAGGTCCGCCGATCATGAGCGCGCGCATCCAGGAGCTCTACGGCATCGAGGGGAAGTTCACGATCGGCCACGGGCGCGTCACGGTGAAGTTCGAGGTGCTCGCGCCGAATCACCGGCCGATCCAGGTGACGGACGACCTGACGAATTTCTGGCGCGAGCAGTATCCGAAGGTGAAGGCGGAGCTCTCGCGGCGGTATCCGCGGCACGAGTGGCGGTAGGAGCGGCTCAGCGGAAGTCGTGCGAGGCTTGGGCGGGGAGGGCGGAGGCGTGCAGGGGTGCGATGTGTTCGGCGCGGATGTGGATCACGTCGGCGGCGTTTTGCAGGCGGCCGGTGATTTTCAGGGCGGTCTCCTGCGTGATGATGAGGCGGTGGCGCTCGAAAAATTGCGGGACCACGACGGCGTTCGCGATGCCGGTCTCGTCCTCGAGGCTGATGAAAACGAACCCTTTCGCGGTGCCGGGACGTTGGCGGCAGATGACGGAGCCGGCGATGGTCACGCGCGTGCCGTTGGGCACCGTTTTCAGGTCGGCGGCGCGCCAGACTCCGGTGAGCTGCGGGCGGAGGAGGGCCATCGGGTGCGTGCCGGCGGTGAGCGCCATGCCGTGGAAGTCGGCGGTGAGGCGCTCGGTCAGCGTCATCGGCGCGAGCGGGGACGCGTCGCGGTTTAGGTCGGCGAAGTGGTGGAGCAGACTCTCGGCTTCGGACCACGCGGCCTCGATGTCCCAGAGGGCGGCGCGGCGGTGGGTGGAGAAGACGTTGAGCGCGCCGACCGAGGCGAGGGCGCGGCGCTCGGCGGCGGTGAAGCTCGTGCGGCGCAGGAAATCGTCGAGCGAGGCGAAGGGCTTTTCGGCGCGGGCGGCGAGCATCGCGCGGGCGGGAGTTTCGCGGAGGCCTTTGACGACGAGGAGGCCGAGGCGGATGGCGTTGGGGGCGTCGACGGTGCAGGGCCAGTCGGAGTGGGCGACGCAGACGGGGCTGATCGTGAGTCCGTGGCGCCGGCCGTCCTGGAGGAGGCTGGCAGGCGAGTAGAAGCCCATGGGCTGGTTATTCAGGAGGCCCGCGTAGAATTCGGCGGGGCGGTGGAATTTGAGCCAGGTGCTCGCGTAGGCGAGGAGGGCGAAGCCGATGGCGTGCGATTCAGGGAAACCGTAGGCGGCGAAAGTGCGGGCGGAGTCGCAGACCTTGTGGACGACGAGTTCGCTGTGGCCCTCGCGGCGCAGGGCGGCGCGGAGTTTGGCGAGGGCCTGGTGCAGCCGCTCTGGGTCACGCGTGAAACCCATGGCGCGGCGGAGTTCTTCGGCTTCGCCGCCGGAAAATTTCGCGAGCGTCATCGAGATTTCGAGCATCTGTTCCTGGAAGAGAATCACGCCTTTTGTGCGCTCGAGGATTGGTTTCAGGAGGTGCTCGACGCTGGGGTCGAGGTAGTCGACGGGCTCGACGCCATCGCGGCGGCGGATGAGCGGGTGGACGAGCTGGCCGGTGATGGGGCCGGGGCGGACGAGGGCGACCTGCATGGCGAGGTCGTAGAGGTTGCGGGGTTTGAAGCGGGGGAGCGTGGCCATCTGGGCGCGGCTCTCGATCTGGAACACGCCCACGGTATCGCCGGCGCGGATGCGTTCGAAGGTGAGTTCGTCGTCGGTCGGGATTTCGTGGAGACTGGCCGGGCCGCCGCGTGAGGCGCAGAGTTCGAGCGAGTCCTGGAGGACGGCCATCATGCCGAGGCCGAGGAAGTCGACTTTGACGATGCCGAGGTCCTCGCAGTCGTCTTTGTCCCATTGGCCGACGATGCGGCCGGGCATGGCGGCGTTTTCGAGGGGCATGACTTGGTCGAGCTGGCCACGGCAGATGACCATGCCGCCGGAGTGCTGGCCGAGGTGGCGGGGCAGGCCGCGGATCTGGTGGTAGAGCTGCGCGAGCGCGGGGGCGCGCGGGTGGTGGGCGGCGATGCCGGACATCGCGAGCTGTTGCTGGAGCTCGAGCGTCTGCGGGAAATCGCCGTGGGCGAAGAGGCTGGAGAAGCGGTCGAGGGCGTCGTCGCCGAAGCCGAGGACCTTGCCGATTTCGCGGAGGGCGCTGCGGCCGCGGTAGGTGATGACGTTGGCGGTCATGGCGGCGCCACGCGGGCCGTAGCGGCGGTAGACCTCCTGGATGACGCTCTCGCGGCGCTCGCCGCTGGGGAAATCGAGATCGATGTCGGGCCACGACGGGTTGCCGTTGGCGCCGACGCGGCCCTCGCTGAGGAAGCGTTCGAAGAGGAGGCGGTGGGTGAGGGGGTTGACGGCAGTGATCCCGAGGACATAGCAGACGGCGCTGTTGGCGGCGCTACCGCGGCCCTGGACGAGCAGGCCGCGCTCCTCGCGGGCCCAGCGGCAGATGTCCCACACGATGAGAAAATAGCCGGCGAAGCCGAGCTTCGCGATGAGGGCGAGCTCGCGTTCGAGTTGGACGGCGAGGGTGGCGGGGACGGTGCCGAAGCGGGTGCGGGCGCAGGCAAAGGTGACCTCGTGCAAAAAGGCGGCCATCGGCCGGCCGTCGGGCGTGGGGTAGGTGGGGAATTCGTAGCCGAGGTTTTGGAAGGTGAACGCGAGGCGCTGTTCGAGGTGCGCGGAATTTTCCACGGCCGCGGGGAGATCGCGGAACAGCGACTGCATCGTGAGCGCGGATTTGAGGTGGCGCTCGGCGTTGGCTTCGAGGTGGCGGCCGGCGGCGTCGAGGGTGGTGTGGAGGCGCAGGCAGGTGAAGACGTCGGCGGTGGGGCGGTGTGTGGCGGTGGCGTAGGTGACGCCGCCGGTGGCGAGGAGCGGGAGGCGGTGGGCGGCGGCGAGGTCGCGGAGGAAGGTGATTTCGCGGTCTTCGCCGCGGAGTCGGCGGCGCTGGACCTCGACGAAGAGGCGGGCGTGGGTGGGATCGGTGGAGGACGCGGACGCGGGAGCGGGGGCGAAGATGGCGGTGAGTTTGGCGAGGGCGGCAGCGGCGGCGGCGGGGCCGGCGGTGCGCCAGGCGCGGCGGACGGGGCCGGCTTCATCGCCGGTGAATGCGATGAGGCCGTCGGAGAAGCGGGCGAGTTCGGACCAGGTGGCGAAGCAGGGGCGTTTGCGGTCGGCGGGGTCGACGCCGGGGTCGAGGCCGCCCGGAGCGGGGCCGGGGGTGCGCGGGTGGAGTTTGGCCTCGGTGATGAGTTGGCAGAGGTTCTGATAACCGGTGCGCGTGGCGGCGAGGAGCGGGACGATGGAGCCGTCGTCCATGGTGAGCTCGGCGCCGACGCGGGCGCGGAGGCCGTGTTCGCGGGCGGAGCGGTAGAGGCGGGCGGCGCCGTAAACGCCGTCGCGGTCGAGGAGGGCGAGCGCGGGCAGGGCGAGGCGCGCGGCCTCGCGGGCGAGGTCTTCGGGTTGCGAGGCGCCGCGGAGAAAACTGAAAGCGCTGCGGGCGTGGAGTTCGGCGTAGCCGGCCATGAATGGAGGGCTCAGTCGTATTCGCCTTCGACATACCAGGCGTCGCCGAGGCGGAGGAGGCGGTAGAGGCCGCCGTCGGCGAGGGCGATATCCCACTCGAGGCGGGACCACGCGCGGTCGGCCTGCCACCACTCGCCGCTGCCGGGCCAGGCGACGCTGCGGAAGGAAATTTCGCCCTGGAGGCGGTCGGTCCAGAGGTAGGCGGGGCGGCCGGCGGTGAATTCGAGGCGGGCGGGCAGGGGCGGCCGGAAGCGGCGGAGGGGCGCGCTGAGCGGGGGATGCACGGAGGGCGGGGCGGGCGCGGGAATCACGGCCGAGGGCGGGGCGAGCGTGACGGCGTCGGGGCGGTGGGTGTCCGCGAGGTGGGGGGTGCCGACGCGGTCGGAGCCGACGAGGGCGACGATGCGGGCGAGGGTATCGGCGAAGCCTTGGGGGTCGCGGAGGCCGGTGTCGTAGAGGCCCTGTTGGCGGACGAGGGGGCGGGCGGGGGTGAGGCTCAGGCGGACGGCGCAGATCGCGGCGGCGGTGTGGAGCGATTCGAGATGGGTGTGGAGGGCGCGGAAAAGGATGGCGGGGTCGGCGGTGGGTTCGGGGAGGCGGAAGGCGCGGGTGTGGGTGGTGGCGTCGACGAGGTGGAGGGTGAGGGCGAGTTCGGCGGCGACGTGGTGGGAGGCGGTGAGTTCGAGGGTGAGGCGGTCGAGGAAGCGCCGGAGCAGGAAGAGCAGCGGTTCGAGGGTTTCGATGGCGTCCTCGAATTCCAGGGACGCGGAGAAAGTCTGGAGCGGGATGACGGGGCGGAGCGGGCGCGGCTCGCCGCCGGAGGCGCGTTGCCAGAGGGCGAGGCCATCGGCGCCGAAGCGGCGGACGAGTTCGTCGCGGGGGAGGTCGGTGAGATCGCCGAGGGTGTGGACGCCCCAGGTGGCGAAAATGGCGGCGAGCGTGGGCGAGGGCTCGGCGGTGGCGAGGGGGAGCGGGGCGAGGAATTGTTTTTCGGTTTCGGGGGAGACGTGGAGGAGGGGGGATCTTTGCTCTTTCACTTTCTTTTTGCTCTCGATTGGGGACGGGAGGGGGGGGGATGAGTTGGACGATGACTCGGAGGAGAAAGATGAAGAGAAAGAGGAAAGAGAAAGATGCCGGGCGGCGTAGAGGGCGAGGAGGGGGGTGCGGGCGAGGCCGGCGGAGGCGGGGAGCGCGAGGCCGGCGAGGGTGGTGACGGCGGCGTGGGCGGCGGTGAGAGTTTTTTCCGGGTCGGCGCCGGTGAGGGAAACGGTGCAGAGGCCGGGGGCGGTGTCCTCGATGGTGGGCGCGAGCGTGAAGGCGACGGCGAGGAGCGCAGCGCGGGCTTCGGCTTCGGCGGTGGCGTTGGGGACGTGGATGACGAGGGCGGGGCAGCGGGCGACGGCCTGCGGGGCGGTCATGCCGGGTTCGACGCCGGCGGCGCGGGCGGCGGCGGTGGCGGCGAGCAGGATGGATTTTTTACCGGTGTCGGCGAAGAGGGCGTGCGGCCGGCCCGGCGCGGCGTGCGCGGTGCGCAGCACGGCGTGCAGGGCGAAGTCGGCGAGGTGCAGGACGGCGAACACGGCGGGGGGCGAGGGGTGGAGGGACGAGCCGCCGGGCGGCGGCGCGTCACGCCACGGCGGCGCGCGGGGTCAGGCGCTGGCGCTGGACGGCGGGCATGAGCGCGGTCGAGAGGGCGGGGCGCTCGAGGGCGAAGGCGGTGATGGCGTGCGAGGTGGCGAGCGTGAAGCGGAGCTGGGCGCTCGGGACGGTGGCGCGCGGCGTGATGACGACGAGGGCGAGGTCGGTGGGCTCGACGGCGCGTTGGAGGCGATACCAGAGGGTCGCGGGGGTGCGGTGCAGTTCGCGGTCGGGCGTATGGCGCAAGTCGAGGACGACGAGGCCGAGGTTGGTGTCGCGGGTGAGAAAATCGGTGGCGGCGAGCGCGGTGGCGGCGGTGCAGCGGACCCACACGAGATGGGCGAGGAGATCGACGGGCCAGGAGGCGGGGTCGAAGGCGTCGGCGGAGTCGACGAGGGCGACGCGGGTGCGGGTGGCGCGGGTGGCGGCGAGGAGTTGGCCGAGGAGGAGCTGGCTGCCGCAGCTGGGGGCGGCGCAGATGATTTCGGTCAGGGCGCCGAGCGGGAGACCGCCGGTGGCGTCATCGATCGCGGGAATGCCCGTGGTCAGTGCGCGGGCGGGCGTTCGGGTGGCGGCGGGGAAGCGCTCGGCGAGCAGATGCCGGAGCGCCGCGAGCTTTGCGGGCGCGGCTGACATGGAAGGCGCGGAAGCCGGAGTGCACGCGGGCTCAGTCCGCGAACGCGTCGGTGCGGGCGGGATGTTCGCGGAGCGGTTCCCAGAGGCGGAAAATCGAGTGGCGGCGGAAGATTTGCACGACGCCGCGGCGATGAAGGTCGAGCAGGGTGGCGCGGCGGTTGGGGCGGGGGAGGAGGGAGCGGAAAAAATGCATGGGCGAAAAGGGCTGAAGGGGGCGCGGGTGTTTCGATTCGGCGGGCACAGCGGAGGGCGTGGGCAGGCGAGGCCGGGTTGGGCGCGGGAGCGAGGGGGCGAAATCAGGCGGCGCCGGTGCGGAGGAGGCCGACCATGACGCCCTGGATGATGAGTTCGGTGGCGGGGAGGAGGTCGGGGTAGCGGGGGTTTTCGGCGTGGAGAAAGGGGCGGCCGCGTTGGAGGAGAAACCGCTTGAGGGTCGATTCGCCATCGATGAGGGCGGCGACGATATCGCGCGGGCGCGGTTCGCGGGGCGTGAGGAAGACGACGTCGTTTTCGACGATGTGGGCGCCGAGCATGGAATCGCCGCGGACGCGCAGGGCGAAAAGTTTGGCGTCGGGGCGGACGCCGAGGGAGGTGGCGTCGACGGAGATGTGGCTATCGGCTTCCTGTTCATTGGCGGTGGGCAGGCCGGCGGGGATTATGCCGTAGAGGGGAATGCGGATGAGGGCGCTGTCTCCCGGATGGTGGGCGGGGTGGAGGAGGCCGCGGGCTTTGCCGGCGAGGCGGTGGAGGGCGCCTTTTTGGGCGAGCGCATCGACGTGGCGCTGGACGGAGAAAGGGCTGGCGAAACCGAAATGTTGCTGGATCTCGCGGAGCACGGGGGCGACGCCGTGTTCGCGCTGGTAAGCTTGGATGAAATCGAGGACCTGTTGTTGGCGGTCGGTGAGGGCTTCGGACATGATGTGTTCAATTGAACACTAGTTTTGGAAAATGCAATGCGGAGAATGGGACGCAGACGCGCAGGTGCGTTGGAACAAGGAGTAGCCGATTTCGGGAGGCTTGGTTTATCCCCACGGCGAGCAACGGGTCGGGGGTGGTGCTGGCAGCGTTGGGGGCTCCTCCGCCGCGCCGGGTTCGGCGTGCGGGCGGGGGCCGGCGGAATCAGGCCGGAGTGGGGCGGACGGAGGCCGGCGCGACTCAACGGTGGTGGACCCGGAGGGACTCGAACCCCCGACCCCTTGGTTCGAAGCCAAGTGCTCTATCCAGCTGAGCTACGGGTCCAGCATCGCGCGAAACGAGCGTGGAGGGTTAAGCCGATCGTGCGGCGGGTCGAGCACGGACGTGCACCGTCGTGACGGAAATGAGCGGACGGACGGCTCAGAGCAGCGACCAGGCCGCGATCTGGCGGCTGGTGAACTCGATGTTGCCGATGCGGAGGGCGAGCGTTTCGCGGCGGTCGAGGGGGAGATCGGGGGCGCGGGCGAGTTCGAGGCGACCGCGGAGTTCGGGAAACTGGTGGCCGGTCAGCTCGACGCGCACGGATTGGCCGACGGGGATCTGCCAGAGGCCGGCGACGTCGGCGTAGAGATTCGAGCGCGGATCCGGGAGATGCAGCTCGGGAGCGGCGCCGTCGGCGAAGAGGAAATCTTGTTGGGATTCCATGTTTTTGGGCGGCGAGCCTTGGCGGAACTCCGACTCAGGACTCCAAGCACGGAGGCATACACGGCAGTGCCCTTACGCCAAAACTAAAATCATGAAGGGTGCGATCCAGCGCGATTTTTCGCAGAGTCAGCGTTCGGCGGAAAGAGGCCGCGGGACTGCCCCGGATAGTTTACAGCAACTTGACCAAACTGATTTCACAGAGCACAGAGCCCAAAACAGAGGCCACCGAGCGAGCTGGCTGGTTTCGCTCTGGGAGCACTGGGGCTGAAGTCGGTGCGCTGCTCGGTGAAAAGAATTTGTTCAGGAAAGCGCGGCAGATGCAGGCGAGAATCTGCGGAGTCGTGAGGTGGCGGGCGAGGGGGGGCTAAGAAGCGGGCGCGCGGGCTGAAGCGCCGCGCCAGGATGGGGGGCGTGGGCGTGAAAAAGGCCGGCGTTTTGGGCCGGCCTTGAGCGAGGGGCGGCGGTGAGAAACCGCCGCTCCGTTGCGAAGAAGATAGCGGAGACTTACTCGGCGACTTTGAGGTCGGCGAGGACCCACTTCGGCTTGCGCGTTTCGGTGGCGATTTCGTTGAAGGCGGCGATCTCGGCTTCGCTGAAGAGCAGGCCGCCGTTTTTCGCGCTGCGGGCGGCGGCGGCGGCTTCGAGCTGGCCGGGCAACATGCAGGCCTCGTTGCCGTGGCCGAGGATGTCCGCGATGACGGCTTTGACGTTCTGCGACTGGTTACGGCCTTTGGCAAAGGCGCCGGCATTCATCGCGTCGGGGTGCCAGACTTGGAAGAAGAAGGCGCAGGTGCCCTTGTCGTCGCCGACCTGGTCCCAGCGGTTGCGGAGGGTGGGGAGCGAGCCGCCGATGAAGGCGCCGATGATCTCGTTCATGAGCGCAAGGCCGTAGCCTTTGTGCGCGCCGAACGGAATGAGGTATTTCGCCTGGGCGGGGTCCGTGGTGGGCTGGCCGTTGGCGTCGACGGCGGCGTTCGGGGGGAGTTGTTTGCCCTCGCGGAGGAGCTGTTGGACGCGGCCCATGGCGACAACGGAGGTGGCCCAGTCGATGACGATGGGGTAGCCGATGGCGTCGGTGGTGGGGAAGCCCCACGAGTGGGGGTTGGTGCCGAGGGTGGGGAATTTACCGCCGAAGGGGACGACTTCCGCGAGGGCGGCGGTGCAGTTCGTGTAAGCGATGTAGCCGCGCTTGGCGGCGTCCATGACGTAGCCGCCGCCCCAGAGGTAGTGGAAGGCGTTGTCGACGGAGACCATGCCGACGCCGTATTTGTCGGCGAGCCGGATGGCTTCCTCGATGGCGGCGTAACCGGTGGCCTGGCCGAGTTTTTTGTTGGCGTTCCAGACGGCGGCGCCGCGGAACCGGGTTTTCACTTTCTCGATCTTGGCTTTTGGGACGCAGCCTTGGGAGCCGGAGCCGAAGACGTGGTCGAGGTGGAGGGCCTTGAGGCCGTTGTGGGTGCGGATGCCGTGGCGGGAGGCGTCGGCGCAGAAGCGCGCGCCGGCTTCGGCTTCGGCCTTCGCGTAACCGCGCTTTTTGTAGGCGGCGGCGACGAGGGCGTTGTGTTGTTCTTCGGGGACGACGTAGAAGATTTCGGACATGGGATTTAGAGGGGGAGGAATCGGAATTTTGTCACAGAGCCACAGAGGAATTTAGCTGGGAGGGATCGCTCGTGAACTCTGTGAGCACGCTGTGTTCGCTGTGACGGGGATTGAACTGGCTTCGGCTTAAACGACTTTCTTGACCGGGACCTCGGGGTTGATCTGCGCGAGGGGTTTTTCGCCGTGCATCGCGAGGATGAGGTTTTTCACGGCGGCGGTGGCCTGGCGGACGACGCTCTCGTAGGTGCGCGAGCCGACGTGCGGGGTGACGACGACGTTGGGCAACTTGAGGAGCGGGTGGTCGGGGGTCGGCGGCTCTTCGTCGAGGACGTCGGTGCCGTAGCCGCCGACCTGGCCGGACTGGAGGGCGGCGACCATGTCGGCGGTGTGGACGATCTCGCCGCGGGCGCAGTTGAGGATGAGGACGCCCTTTTTCATCTTCGCGATCGACGCGGTGCAGATCATATCGCGCGTCTCGGGGGTGAGATTGGTGTGGAGGGAGAGGTAGTCGGAGGCGCCGAAGATCTCGTCGAGGGTAGCGGCGCGCTTGACCTGGTGGGCGGCGGCGAATTTCTCGTCCCAGTAAACGTCGAAGGCGATGACGTTCATGCCGAAGGCGCGGGCGCGGATGGCGACTTCCTTGCCGATGCGGCCGAGGCCGACGATGCCGATGGTCTTTTCGAGGAGCTCGTGGCCGGTCTTGCGCTTCCAGCCGTTGGCGCGGGTGGAGTCGGTATGAAAGAGGAGGTTTTTCTCGAGGGCGAGGAGGAGCAAAAAGGTGTGCTCGGCGACGGTGGTGTGGTTCACGCCCGGGGTGAACAGGAGCGGGATGCCGAACTCGGTGCAGGCCTTCACGTCAATCTTGTCGACGCCGATGCCGTATTTGGAAAGGACCTTCAGCTTCGGGAGGGCTTTTTCGAAGACCTGGCGGGTGATGAGATCATCGCCGCAGATGTAGCCGTCGATGTCGCCGACGAGAGCGAGGGTGTCGGCCTCGTTGAGGGGCCCGCGGGCGCGGATGATTTCCCAGCCGGTGTCGGCAAGGAGTTTGTGGTGTTCGCCCGGGGTGTCTTGGAACGAGGTGGTGGTGAGGAGGATTTTGGTCATGGCAGCAAAGGAAGAAGGGAGGGTCGCACACGAGCCCGCGGGAAGTGAAGCAAAAGGTTGGTCATGTCGTTAAGCGACAGGGGGCGGGGCGAGAGCGGGGGCGCGGGCGACAAATCGCGCATAACAGTTGGGGAAGAGGGCATTTGATGGGGTGAAATGAGGTGTCTTTGGCTGTTCCTAGGGGTGACGGTGCTCGCGGGGCCGGTGATGGCGACCGTGACGGTCGGGGCGTGGACGCCGCTGTTCCAAGGCGTGGAGCGGGCGACGGGCGAGCCCGACCAGGCGGAGGCGCGGCTGCAGAAGGTGAGCGCGGTGCGGGTGGATCTGGGCGATCCGGACATCGAATTTTTCTCCACGCCGTCGAATGGGGAGCGGCCGTTGGAGACGACCAGCGAGAGCACGAGCGAGTTTTTGGGGCGTCACGGATTGCAGGTGGCGATCAATGCGAATTTTCTCCCGCCCAGTTGTGCGCTGGGGGCAAAGGATCTCGTCGGTCTGGCGATTTCGCGGGGCGAAACGGGTCGCCGCAGGTGCGGTATCATTCGGGGTCGACCGGGTTGCTGATCACGAAGGACAACCGCAGTCCATCGTGTCGACGGAAAAACCGATCGCGACCGACGGGGTGTGGACGGCGGTGGCAGGCTCGGGGGCGGTGCTGGTCGGCGGGGCGAAGCCGGCGATGGTGCCGAAGGAGTTTATCCTCACGGCGCATCCGCGCACGGCGGTGGGGGTGTCGAAGGACGGGCGTTATCTGATCTGGCTGACGGTCGATGGCCGGCAGGAGGGCTACAGCATGGGGGCGACGTTGGGCGAGGTGGCGGACTGGCTGCGGCGGTTCGGCGCGCACGACGGGCTAAATCTCGATGGCGGCGGCTCGACGGCGATGGTGATGAGCGGGGCGGGCGGCGCGGTGGGGCTGAACCCTCCGGGCGGCGCGGCGAAGCCCGGGGCGGGCAAGAACGGCGACGGAGCGAAGGGCGGTCGGCAGCGTTCGAACGGGAATAATTTCGGCGTTTGGGCGAAGCCGCTGGGTGCGGGAGCGGCGACGCGGTAGGAGCCGGCTTGCAGGCGGTGGCCCGGCGGGTTCACCTTGGGGTCGCCTGCGTGCAGGCACCTCCATGAAGCAATTTCTATCCGCCACGGCCCAGCTCAAACGCAAACTCGGCGCGCGCGTCGTACGCACCGACGCGGTGTCGCTGGACTACGCTTCGTTTGACAGCAGCAAGCTGCCGTTCTTGCCGGAAGCCGTGATCGCGCCGGCCAAGGAAGCCGACATCGGCGTGGTGCTCGCGCGGGCGAACCGGCACGGCGTGCCGGTGACGACGCGCGGCCGCGGGACAACGCTGACGGGTGCGGCGGCACCGGTGCGCGGCGGCTGGGTGATCGACATGCTCGGGCTGAGCCAGATCACGATCGACGAAGAGGCGGGCATGGCGCACGTGCAGTGTGGGGCGAAGGTGGCGGATATCCAGCGCGCGGCGGAGGCGAAGGGCTGGTTTTATCCGCCCGACCCGTCGTCGAAGGAGTATTGCACGATCGGCGGCAACATCGCGTGCAACGCGGGCGGCATGCACGGCGGGAAATACGGCGTGACGCGGGATTTTATTGTGGCGCTGCGGGGGTTTTTGCCGACGGGGGAATATGTGGAGTGGGGCACGGCGACAAAGAAGTTTTCCGCGGGCTTCAACATGCGCGATCTGTGGATCGGGAGCGAAGGCATGCTCGGCGTGGTGACGGGGGCGGTGCTGAAACTGATCCCGCTACCGGCGGCGCGGTGGACGTTGTTGACGTCGTTTCCCGACGAGACGCGGGCGCTGGAGGCGGCGCTGGCGCTGTTTCGGTCGCGGGTGCAGCCGGCGATCTGCGAATTCTTGGACCGCGAGAGCGTGTTGTGCGCGGAGCGCGCGACGGGGCGGAGCGTGTTCGAGGGGCAGGCGGGGCGCCCGGTGATTTTGCTGGAGTTGGCGGGTTCGAGAGCCGAGGTGGAGGAGCAGAGTGCGGCGGTGCTGGCGTGGGCGGGCGGGCACGCGACGGGGCACCGGGTGGCGCGCGACCGGGCGGAGGCGGAACAACTCTGGGCGGTGCGGCGCAAGTGCTCGGGGGCGATGTTCGAGTTGGGCGATGCGAAGCTGAACGAGGATATCGTGATTCCGATGCGGAGCTACGTGAAGTTCGCGAAGTTCTTGAAGCGGCTGAAGCGCGAGTCGGGGCTGCACGTACCGACATTTGGGCACCTCGCGGACGGGAATCTTCACGTGAACATCATGTATCACCGCGCCGACCAGCAAGAGACGCGCGCGGCGGAAAAAGCGGTGCAGCTGCTGATGGAAACGGTGGTGGCGCTCGGCGGGGCGATTTCGGGCGAGCACGGGATCGGATTGGCAAAGACGCCGTTCCTGCGGATCCAGCATTCGCCGGCGCAGGTGCGGGCGATGCAGGCGGTGAAGGCTGCGCTCGATCCGCAAGGCATCCTCAATCCGGGGAAAATGTTCGATGTGTTCCAGGTGTGGAAGCACGAGAAGCTCGTCGTGAAACTGCCCTGGGATCACAAGTGAGGCCGGTGGTCGCGTGAGCGCGCGGCGGGCGGTTTCCCGTCCGCTCGCCGCCGGACGAAGGCGGGGGGCGGGGGGCGCCGCGTGCGGCGATCGCGGGGACTCCCCGCGGCGGCGGAGCGGGTCGACCGGGGTTTCTCCGGCGACGGGGCCGGGTGGAAATTGATTCGTAATTTAGCCGCACCGAAACATGCTCCGCGCTTCCCGTGAAACGCCCGCGAACCTCCATGACCCTTCGTCCTGACCAGACGGCCGACGAAGCGGCGGTGATCGGGTTGTGGCGCGAGAGCGGGATGATGCGGTGGAGCGATCCGCGCAAAGACATGGCCCGCAAGATGACGGTGAATCCGGAATGGTTTCTCGTCGGCGAGACCGACGGCCGGGCCGGGGCGACGTGCAGGATCGGTTACGAGGGCCACCGCGGGTGGATCAATTTGCTGGCGGTGGCGCCGACGTGGCAGGGTGGCGGGCCCGGGCGGGCGCGGATGGTGAAGGCGGAGCGGATACTCCGCGCGGAGGGGTGCGCGAAGATCAACCGGCAGGTGCGCGCGACCAACCCGCCGGTGATCGCGTTCGACGAGAAACTGGGTTTCGGGACGGAAGATTTCGTCAACGTGGGCCAGCGGCGGGTGGACGACTGACGGCATGGGGGCGGCACGCGCAGAACAAACTGGGGAGACGCGCGGGTGGGGACGCCTGACGTGGTGGATCGCGGCGGCGGCGATGGTGGTGCTCGGGTTCGGACTGAGGGCGGCCTTTTACCATGGCGGCTACGGTCATCCGGACGAGACGATCACGGTCGAGGTCGTGCGGCACATGCGGCAGTCGGGGGATCTGGACACGAACTGGGCGAAAGCGCCGACGCTCGGGACGGACCTGCGCTACGACCAATATAACTTTTCGTCGCACCTGTATGCGACGTATTGGTTTTACCGATTCGTCAAGCTTGTGCCGGGCACGCTGGGATGGCGGTCCGAGGACGAGGGGTTTTGGGTGTATCGGTTTTTTTCGGTCTTGCTCGCGACGCTGGTCGTGGGGCAGGCGATGCGGCTGGCGGAGCGGAACGGCGGGCGGACGGCGGCGCTCGGCGCGGGGCTGTTGACGGCGGGGGCGGTGCAACTCGTGCAGGACGCGCACTACTCGCGGCCGGAGGCGTTTGTGACGGCGCTGACGATGGCGCTGGTGGCGATCGGCTGGCCGCGGGAAAAGTTGAGTCTGCCGGCGGTCGCGGGAGCGGCGCTGACGGTCGGGCTGCTCGTGGCGTGCAAGGTTTCGATGGCGCTGCTCGCGTGGCTGCCCTTGGTGCCGGTGTTCGCGGCGTGGCGCGGTTTGTCGGGCCGGGTGCGTGGGTGGGCGCTGGTGATTGTGCCGGTGGGAGGCTTGGTGGGTTTTGCCGCCGGGGCGCCGGGGGCGGTGGCGAATCCGGCAGCGTTCGTGAACGGGATCGAGTTCCTGATGAACCAATATGCGGGGCTGCATCCGCCGCACAGCCACCTCAACGGGGGGCGGGTGGCGGACATGGTGGGCGCGTATTACGTGGCGACCCTGGGCTGGCCGTTGCTCGCCTGCGGGGCGGTCGGCGTCGGGGTGTTGGCGGGGCGGCGGCGCTGGGCGGAGCTGGCGCTCGTGCTCGGGCCGGTGGTGCTCTTCGCCGGCTATTTTGCGACGCGCACGGTTTTCTTCGAGCGTAACCTGAGCCATGTGTTGCCGCTTTTTCTCGTGCTTGCCGCGGTGGGGGCGGCGGCGACCGTCGAGGCGATCGGGCGGCGGGTGCGGGCGCCGGGGTGGGCGAGAGCGGTGGCGGCATCGGCGGTTTTCGCCGTCTGCGCGGCGCCGGGGCTGCGCCTGACCGCGCCGTTGCTGGCCGAGGAGTTTTCAGGGGCGGGCTCGGACCGGCACATGGCGTTCGAGGCGGCGCTGAAACAGCGCTATCCGGGCGAGGAATGGAAGGAGGTGAGTTTGCTGAACGACGGCCCGCTCATCGAGCTGGCGGCCCGGCTGCAGGCCGACCGGCGCCCGGTGCTGTTGCGCATCACCGACTTTAACGACGAGTGGAACGCGTATAATCTCTCGTTGTTCGCGGCCCGGTTTGACGCGAAACTGGTGGCGGATTATCCGGGAAATTTCTCCCGCGTTCCGGGGTGCACGCTGCACACGTATCACAGTCCCCACGACTGGTATTATTGGGTGACTGGGCTGCGCTGAGGGCGCGGACTAATTCCGGCCGAGGGCGGAGGCGGCGGCCTGTTGGAAATTTCTCCGCACATCGCTGGCGTCGCTGTTGGGGAAGTTGGTGCGTTGGACCATCAGGACGTAGGCGACACCGCGGACGGGATCAATCCAGGCCTGGGTGCCCCAGGCGCCGCCGTGGCCGTAGGTGCCGGGCGAGAGCATGGCGGGCACGCCCTCATGGGGCGTCTTCAGGATGCAGGTGGCGAGGCCCCAGCCGTAGTGGGCGCCGCGCTGACCGTAGGTGTCGTTTTGGAAAAAGCCGGTCGGGAGGTTGCCGGTTTGCGGGGTGGTGAGGAATTTCAGCGCGGCGGGCGAGAGGTAGCGGTGGCCGTCGAGTGAGCCGCCGTTGAGGAGCATCTGGCAGAAGCGGGCGTAGTCGCGGGCGGAGGCGTAGAGCCCGGCGTTACCGGTCGGAGGGCGCGTGCCAGGGGCGGGCGGGGTTGCGACGACGGCGTCGAGTTCGCCGGTGGTCTTATTTTTGGCGTAGGGCGTGGCGACGAGCGGGAGCTGCGCGGCGGTGGGGTAGTGGGTGGTGTGGGTCAGGCCGAGGGGGCCGAAGAGTCGGGTGTGGAGAAACGCGGGGAAGGTCTGGCCGCTGACGACCTCGACGATGCGGGCGGCGGCGTTGATCCCCGACTGGGTGTATTGCCACTTGGCGCCGGGTTCATATTTCATCGGGGCGGCGAGCCAGAGCGGCACGAGGTCGGCGAGGGTTTTGGCGGATTGCGCGGTGGGACCGGAGGCTTCGCCGAGGCCGGAGGTGTGGGTGAGGAGTTGGGCGAGGGTGAGATTCGCGGGCTGGCCGGACGGGGTCTTGAGGGCGGCGAACTCGGGGAGATATTTCGCGACGGGGTCGGCGACGCTGAGTTTGCCCTCGTCCTGGAGCATGAGAAGCGCGGTGGCCGTCACGGGCTTGGTCATCGACATGATGTTGAACAGGGTGTCGCCCGTCATCGGGCGCTTCGTGGCGACGTCGGCGAAACCGTGAGTTTCAAAGTGGACGGTTTTGTCCTTGGTTATGACGAGGGTGACGGCGCCGGCGATGTCGCGGGCGTCGAGGGAGGACTGGATCGCGGCGGTGACGCCGGGGAGCTTGGGGTCGGCGGCGAGGAGCGGAAGCGCAAGGGCGAAAGCGAGCGGGGCGAGGAAGCGAGGGAGGGGCATGGGAGGCGCGGGAGGTGAGGCGGAGAGGTTTCGGGGAGGGGGCGAGGGGGTAAAGCGTGCGACCGCGGGGAGCGGCTTCATGCGGCGGGAGGGTGGTCGTCGCCGCAGGACTAGTTTCGCCGGCCGTGGTCGGGAGTCAATTTTTCCCCGGGCAGCGGAGGGCGCACGGCGCGCTCGGCGTTGACGAGGGCGGCGGAGGCCGTGGCGGCGTCGGGGGCGCGAATGCAGGGCGAGGCCGATGGAGGCGCGCCGCATCGGTCCGGGGATCAGCGCCCCGCCGGGGAAGATCTCGCGCGTGACGGGGGCCGATTTCGCGTGGTAAGCATCGAGGTGCCCGGCCGGCCGGCCGGGAATCCGGCGGGCGGTTCCCGCGTCGGTTTCGCCGCGTGGAACGACCGTGCGCCCGCCGCGCTCCGGTTGCGGCAGGTCGGTCTCGCGCTGGAGGCGTTCGTCGTCACCGGTCACGCGGTGGAGATCGTCAGCGAGCTCTCTAGATGTGAGGGTCGGTGCGGCATAGCCGGCTCGCGCGCGCGGCTGGGCGCGGAGGCAAGGGCCGAAGTGGCGGGCGCGGGGAATGGGCCCGGGGCATCCCCGGGAGGGGGCAAAGGGCCGGCGCGGCCACCCGGTTTGGGGCCCGGGGTCGAACCGTTGCGGGGGCCGGAGGGGGGAGAGAAACTTTCCGGTTTTTCCGTTGCGGGGGGCAGGGGGCACCCTTCAATTGCCCGTTTCCCACCGCATGTATCTCAAGGCGCTCAAGCTTCACGGATTCAAATCCTTTGCCGACCACACGACCCTCCGCTTCGAACCCGGCGTGACCGCGATCGTCGGGCCCAACGGCTGCGGCAAGTCCAACGTCGCCGACTCGATTCGCTGGGTGCTGGGGGAACAGAGCGCGAAGGCCCTGCGCGGCGGCAAGATGCAGGACGTGATTTTCGAGGGCGCGGACACGCGCAAGCCGTCGCAGATCTGCGAAGTGTCGCTGTTGCTCACGGAATGCGAAAAGCAGCTCGGGACGGAATTTCACGAGGTGGAGATTATGCGCCGGGTGCACCGCGACGGGCAGAGCGAATATTCGCTCAACGGCCAGCCGTGCCGGCTGAAGGACATCCAAAAACTTTTCATGGACACTGGCATCGGCCGGACCAGTTATTCGATCATGGCGCAGGGCCAGATCGATCAGATCCTGTCGTCGAAGCCGGAGGAGCGGCGCGCGGTGTTTGAAGAGGCGGCGGGCATCACGAAATACAAGTCGGCGCGGCGCGAGGCCATGCAGAAGCTGGCGCTGACCGACACGAACCTCGCGCGCGTGGCGGACGTGATCGGGGAGGTGGGGCGGCAGATCGGTTCGTTGCGGCGCCAGGCGGCGAAGGCGATGCGTTACAAGCGGCTCAACCATCGGTTGCGGCACCTCGTGCTGGCGTGGAGCGGATACCATCACGCCGAATTGAGCGCCACGCTGGGCGCGCTGGAGGCCAAGGTCGTCGCCTTGCGGGCCGAGGCTGACACGCGGCGCGAAAGTCTGGAGACGCAGCAGTCGGAGCTCGACGAGAAGAAGGCGCACCGGAATCGCCTGAACCAGCGGGTGCAGGATGCGCAGCAGGCGGTGTTCGACCTGCGTTCGCAAAAAGAGGCCGCGGAAAACGCCGCGAACCTCGCGCAGATCCGCCGCAGCGGCCTCGAGGACCGCCTCGCGTCGTCGCGGGACAATCTCGGCGAACTGGAAATGCAGTTGCGCGAGGTATCGGCGCAGGTGGACACCGGTGCGCAGGACAAGCAGATGCAGCTCGGGCTGCTGGGCAGCAGCGATGCGGTGTTTCAGCAGCGGAACCGGGAGCTCGCCATCGCCGACGGCGAGATGAGCAAGCTCGAGCAGGACCTGAACCAGGCGAAGTTCCAGCTGCTGCAGATTGACAGCACGGTCGCGCGGCTGCGGACGGACTGCTCGGGCTACGAGGTCGACCAGAAGACGAGTGCGCACAAGCACGAGTCGCTGGCGCAGGAAATCGAGAATGTGCGGCAGGAGGTCGCCGCGGCGGCGCAGCGGGCCGCGGAGACCGAGGCGCGCACGGAGGAAGCGCTGGCGGAAAAGTCGCGGGCGCACAACGAGGCGGTGGCGGCGCAGCAGGCGATCACGGATTTGACGCGGGAGTTTCGCGAGGCGCAGCGCAAGCTGTCGGAGATCGACCGGGCGCTGGCGCAGCGCACGGCGCGGTTGCGGTTGCTGCAGCAGCTGGCGGAGCGCTGGGAAGGGTTTGGCGAGGGGGCGAAGGCGGTTTTGCAGGGCCGGCTCGATGCGGCGCTCGCGGGCGCGAAGGCCGTGCCGATCACGCACGGGCTGGCGGTCAGACCGGAGTTCGGCAAAGCGATCGAGGCGATCTTGGGTTCGGCGGCGGAGGCGATCAGCGTGAGCGACCTCGGCACGGCGCAGCGGATCCTGGCGCAGCTGGAGACCGAGCAGATCGGTTCGGCGGTGTTGAACATCGCGGAATTCGGCGGGGCGGGGCGCGCGACGGCGGACCTGCCGCCGGGGCTCGTGCCCGCGCTGCACGCGGTGAGCGACACCGATTCGGCCCATCCGGCGCTCGGGTTGTTGCGCGAGTCGTATATCGCGGACGATCTCGGCGCGTTTCTCGAATTTTGGCAGGCGAACCCGGCGTTTGGGTTTCTGGCCGTCGTCACCCGCAAGGGCGACCTCGTGGACCGGCGCGGCCTGGTTTACGGCGGGCATCACAGCGCGAAGAAGTCGTCGAACAGCATCGTGCAGCGCGAAATCGACCTGCGCGAAACGGCGAAGGCGCTGGCGGACGAGCAGAAGGCCCACGACGACCAGAAGGCCGTGATCGACGCGTTGAACGCGCGACTCGCCGAGGCGGAGCAGACGGTTGAGCGGTGCCGGGCCGATGTGTTGACGATTACGCAGACGCTCGCGGCGGCCCAGGCCGAGCAGCGCAACGCCCAACGGGCGGCCGAGGATGCCGGCAACCGGCTGGCCCGCATGGAGGGCGACCTCGGTTCGCTGGAGCATGCGCGCAACGAAGCGCATGCGCGGTGGGAGAAGGCGCAGACGGGGCTGGCCGAGGCGGATGCGGTGGCCGTGCAGCAGCGCGAGAAAATTCATGCGATGGAGACGCGGATTGGGGAGATTCGGACGGAGCGCGACGTGAAGCGCGACACGCTCGGGCAGGCGCGCCTCGAACTCGCGGAACGCCGCCAAAAGGTCGAGGTGCTCGACCGCGGTCTGAGCGAGATGGAGCGGCGCCGGATCCAGCTCAGCGAACTGCTGGCGCAGCGCCAGATGGAGATCGAGACCTGGACGTCGCAGACGATGGCGCTCGAGACGGAAGCGTCGGAGCAGCGGGCGCGGGGCGCGCAGATTGCGGAGACGTTTTCCGTGGCGCAGGAGCAGGTGGAAGCGGTGCGCATCGGCCTGGTGGACGTCGAGCGGGCGATCAACGGCCTCGAAGCCGCGCAGGTGAGCGTGCGCCAGGATGCGGATGCGTCGCACACCCAGCTGAGCACGCATGAAATCAAGCTGGCGGAAAACCGGCAGCGGGCGCAGTTCCTCCGGGAGGAAGTGACGCGCGAGTTTCAGACCGACGTCGCGGCGATTAATTGGCAGCACCAGCTGTGGCATGCGGACGATGAGCCCGAGGGGGTGAAGCCGCTTGACCTCGACGAGGAGGACGACGAAGGCGCGGAGAGTCCGGCGCCGGCCGCGGCGGTGGTGGGCGCAGAGAATGCCGCAGAGGCGCCGAAGCGTCGGCGCAAGAAGAAGGAAGCGAAGGGCGAGCCGACGGAGAACGATCTGGCGGCGCTCAACGCGACGGACTGGACGGCGACGAAGGTGGAGACGGAGGCGTTGCGCCAGCGGCTCAACGGCATGGGCGCGGTGAATCTTGTCGCCATCGAGGAGTATGCGGAGCTGAAGCAGCGCCACGATTTCCTGCAGGCGCAGGTGACCGATCTCACGACGGCGAAAGCCGAGTTGATCCAAGCGATCGACGAGATCAACCAGACGTCGCTGCAGCAATTCCAGGTGACGTTCGAGCAGATCAAGAAAAACTTCGAATACACGTTCCACACGTTATTCGGCGGCGGCCGGGCGCACCTCGAGCTGATCGCCGCCGAGGACATTCTGGAGAGCGGCATCGAGATCGTCGCTCAGCCGCCGGGCACAAAGCTCAAGGGGATCACGCTGCTGTCGGGCGGCCAGAAGACGCTCACGGCGGTCGCGCTGCTGTTCGCGCTCTACATGGTGAAACCGTCGCCGTTCTGTCTGCTCGACGAGTTGGACGCGCCGCTCGACGAGTCGAACATCGGCCGGTTTACGGATCTGTTGAAAAAGTTTATCGGGGAGTCGCAGTTCATCATCATCACGCACAACAAGCGCACCGTCTCCGCGGCGAGTGCGATCTACGGCGTGACGATGGAGGAGCGCGGGGTGTCGAAGACGGTCTCGATGAAGTTCAACGCTGAGCGCGGCGACATCGAGGCGCAGTCGGAAAACATTGCGGAGTCGGTGCGCGGCGCGAAGCACGAAGGGGCTTCGGCCTAAACGGCCGTGAAACGGCGCCGCGTCAAGCTGGTCTGGGGGGCGGCGAAGGTGATCCGGGGCCGGTGGTATTTCGGGTTGTTCGGGCTTTACGACCGGCTGGAGGGCCGGCGGGAGGGTGGCGTTGCGATCAGTCTGCGCGGGGTGACGCTCTGGGCGCTGGCGCTGCTGGTGGCGGCCTATGGGGTGGGGACGGCGGCGCTGTTTTCCTTTTGGCAGCGCAACCCGTATTGTCTGCTGACCTACGGCGACGCTTTTTTCTATCCGGTGCGGCGCGGCGCGGTGGCGGAGAAGAAGGGGCAGGCCTTCATCGCCGAGGGCCAGGAGCTGCTGAAGGCGCAGAAATGGCAGGACGGGGCGCGGTTGCTGCGGCAGGGGTTGACGCTTTTCCCGGGCGATTTGAGTGCGCGCCAGGCGCTGGCGAGATTCCTGGTGAGGGCGAACCAGCGGCCGCAGGCGGTGAACCTGTTGACGGAGGGGTTGCCCCGGGAATTTCCCGGCCGGACTTATTTGCTGGGGCTGTTTGAACTGGCGGAGCAGGGGGACGATCAGGATCTTGTGGTGGCCACGGCGGACCGTTATCTGCCGCTGCTGCGCGGCGAGGCTGCGGCGGTGGAGCGCCGCTGGCTGACGGGCCGGAAGTTCAACGCGCTGCTCGCGGCAAATCGCCTGGCGGACGCGCTGGCGTTGGCCATGACAGAAGAGCCGGGCGAACTGGCGGCGGAGCATCGCGTGCTGGCCTTGGTGGAGCTGGGGCGCGCGGTCGAGGCGGCGGACTTTTTGGAGACCTGGCGGAACCGGCCCGGGGCGGATCTGAATGCCGTGCGTCGGCTGCAGGTGCGGGTGGGCCGCGAAGCGGGGCGCCCGGAAGAGATGGAGCGGGCGCTGGAGGAGATGCGGGCGTCGGCACCGGCCGATCCGAGGCAGGCCGTTTACGGGGTGGTGCAGCGCGCGATGGCCGGACGCGAGGCTTCGGCGCAGGCGGCGCTCACGGATTACCTTTTTCGCTTCGGCGGCACCGCGGCAAATTTGCAACTGGTGGCGGAGCCGCTGGCCGAGATTGGCCAGCGGGCATTGTTCGAGCGCTGTGTCCGGGCGGCCCGCGAGCAGGGCTTCGGGCTGCAGCCGTTTCGCGTGCTGCAGGTGCAATTGCACGTGCATCGGGGCGAGTGGGCCGAGGCCGCGGCGGGGTTGGCGCCGCTGCAGCCGGCGGCGGGGCGCACCGTGCCGGCGGCCGAACAGTTTTGGCTCGAGTGGACGAGCCGGCTGGTGGCGGCCGCGGGGACCACCGCAGCGGACGCGGCGCAAGGTTCGCTGGTGGAGTTCCTACGCGGGCGACCGTGGCCGATGAAAATTTTTCGCCATTCGATCGAGGCCCTCCGTCGCGCCGGCCGCACCGAGACGGCGCGCGACGTGCTCGCGCTGGCCGAGGGCGGGTTTCCGGCGAGCCGTTGGGTGCAGACGCAAAAGGCCGAGGTCGCGAAAGCGCTGGCGACGGAGCCGGTCGGCCAGGCACCCGTGGCCGCGGCCGCAGGCGGACCGGAAGGCCGGTTGAAGCTGGAGCGCTTTTTTTTCGAGCGGGTCGACGAGCTCTTGCGGGACCGGAAATGGTCGCAGGCCGAAAATCTGATCCGCGAGGCGCGCGGGATGAGGCCGCCGCTCGCCTGGGTCGAGCCGCGCGACGGCGACATCCGGCTGGCCGAGGTGCGCCTCAATCAAGGTCGCGGCGAGGTGCCGATGATGCTGGCCTCGGCCCGACTCTACCTTAACGGAGACGTCGAGCGGTCGCGACGGATGACCGCCCTGGCGCGGGAAATGGTGGAGGCGGGCGACAAGCTCGGCGCGATCGCGCTGGTGGAGGCGGTGCTGCAACGGACCCCCGAGGACGGGGGGGCGCAACGCCTACGGGCGGAGTTGAAACCGCAGCCGCAAGCGGCGAAATAATCCCACCGTCCTTTGAACTCTGGACTTTTCGGTCGCCGCGAGGGCCAGCGAGTGGCCGGATCACTCCTCGCTGGCGCTCGCGGCTACCCGGCAAAGCAAAGTCCGAATTTTTTAGGCGATGAGATGAATTGGCGCGGCGGCGGGGGCCGCGGTGCGGATTAGAGGATCAGGTCGGGCGGGACGTGGCTCAAGGCTTCCTCAATCGTGGTCAGGCCCAGCTTGACCTTGAGCATCGAATCCTGGTGCAGCGTCTTCATGCCGTTCTTCATCGCGACGCGTTTCAGGTCGGCGACTTCGACCTCCTGGTTGATCGCCTCGGTGAGTGCCTCGCTGTTGGTCATCAGTTCGTGGATGCCGACGCGGCCCTTGTAGCCTGTGCCGCTGCACGTCGGGCAGCCGTGGGCGTTCGCCTTGAAGATCTGACCGCTCCAGCCGAGCGCTTTTTCCAGAATGGTTTTTTCGCGGCCCGCCGTTTCGTAGGGGATCTGGCAGTTCTTGCAGACGCGGCGGAGCAGGCGCTGGGCGCAGACGCAGACGAGCGAGGCGGAAAGGTTGAAAGGTTCGATGCCCATCTCGCCCATGCGTGCGACGGTGGACGGCGCGTCGTTGGTGTGGAGCGTGGAGACGAGCAAGTGGCCGGTGAGCGCGGCTTCGCACGCAATCTGGGCCGTTTCCTTGTCGCGGATTTCGCCGACGAGGATGATGTCGGGATCCATGCGGAGATAGCAGCGGAGGGCGCGTTCGAAGGTGAGGCCGATCGCGCGGCTCATCTGCATCTGGTTGATGCCGGCGAGCGTGTATTCGATGGGGTCCTCGGCGGTCTGGATGTTGACGTCGGGCGTGTTTACTTCGCCGAGGGCGGAGTAGAGGGTCATCGACTTGCCGGAGCCGGTCGGGCCGCAATGGAGTATCATGCCGTAGGGCTGGCGGATGCATTCGCGGTAGCGGGCGAGATTCTCGTCGGAGAAACCGAGGGCGGTCAGGGGCAGCGTGCTCTTGGTCTTGTCAAGAATGCGCATGACGACTTTTTCGCCATGGTTCATCGGGCCGGTAGCGACGCGCAGATCAATATCGATATTTTTTTTGGTGTATTTCTTGAACACGATGCGCCCGTCCTGGGGCAAGCGACGCTCGGAGATGTCCAGGTTACACATGATCTTGAGGCGGGTGACCATGGAGTTGGCGACCTGCTTCGGGAGGCGGAGTTTTTCCTGGCACAGGCCGTCGATGCGGTAGCGGACGACGAGATCCTTTTCCATCGGTTCGATATGGATGTCGGAGGCGCCGGCGACGTAGGCATCCTCAATGATGCGGTTCGTCAGCTGCACGATCGGGGCGGAGTCCTCGTTTTCGAGATCCGCCGTGCTGACGGAACTGTTGCCGCCATCGAGGCTGTAGGCGTTGCTGATGACGTCGGCGACGGCACCGATATCGACGTCGTCGGCGCCGGGGGCAGTGGCCTTGGAGTCCTTGAAAAACTTCTCGAGGATCGTCTCGAAGAAGGTGGCGGAGACGACGCTGACGTCTTCGATGGACAGTTCGGTGGCCTGGGAGAACCGCTCGCGTTTCGCGTAGTCGAGGGGGTTGGTCGTCAACACGGCGACCGAAGTGGGGCTGAGGCGCTTGTGCGGGAAAATGCCCTCGCGGCGGATGATGGCATCGCCGGTGACCGCGATGAGTTTTTCGTCAAGTTCAATGTCTTCGAGCTTGGTGACGAGGGGGAGGTCGGTGAGCTTGGCGACGAAGCGGGCGGTATCCTCGGCGTTGGGGACGAACTTGGGGTCCACCATACGGTGGATGAGGGTGGAGGAGTATTCGGCGACCTCCTGGAGGAGGGCGAGGTCCTTGTCGGTGAACTCTCCTGCGGTGCCGGCTGACAGCTCCTTGTTGAGCACCTGAATGGCCCCGAGGGTGAGGGTGGTCTTGAGGGGCACCGTGAGCATCGAGCGCACGTCGAATCCGGTGTTGTGCGCCAGCGACTCCATGAACGGCACCTGGCTCTCGCTGTTGCGGAAGAAGATCGGTTCGCCGGTTTCGATGACGCGGCCGACGATGCCCTTACCGCGCGGGATTTTCAGGGCGAGGAGCTTGGCGGCGGTCTCCTCGAATTTTTTGTGTTTCGGGGGCTCGTCGGCCCAGAGCGTCGGGGAATAGTAGACCTGCTTGAAGGCGATCTCGGTGCCCTCGACGAGGTAGAAACTCATCGATTGCGCCTGGAGGGCCTCGACGACTTTCGCGGCGGTGAGCTCAATGACCGAGGCGACGTCGGCGCGGCTGGGGGCCGGCTTCGAGATGACCCTGATAAGCAGGGAGCGGCGGAGGGTGCCGGCAATATTGGTGGAAGCCATGAGTCGCGGGGGCCGCGGAGGGTCGTTCTGGGGTTGTCAGAGGGGGCCGGGTCCCGCAATGAGAAAGGCGCGAAGGGAACTCCCCATGGCGCCGGCAGGCCCGGCGCAACCTATGCTCTCGTGGTTCAAAAGTTTGTTGGGCGGCGTGCGGGCCGAGGACGCCGGCGCCCGGGGCGAGCGGCTCGCGGCCGAATGGCTGCGGCGCGAACGCGGCTTCACGGTCATTGCGCGCAACTGGCGCAGCCCGCGCGACCGGCGCGACGAGATCGATCTGGTGTGCCGCGACGGCGGCGCCCTGGTGTTTGTCGAAGTGAAGACCCGGTCGCCGAACGCGCTGGTGCCGGGCGTGCACGCGGTGAATGCGCGCAAGAAGCGGGTGTTGCGCCGGGCGGCGACGGCTTATCTCGCCGGGTTGGGCGAGAAGCCCCGGACGTTCCGACTCGATGTGGTGGAGGTGACGCTGGCGCCGGCCGGGGCGAAGGGAACGGCGGCGGAAGCGGAGCTCCTGCATTTTGAGAACGTCGCGTTGTTTCCGAAGTACTTTCGCGGGTGAAAATTGGCGGACCGTCATATCTGGCATTTCCCTTGCCTCACTGCGGGGCGAAGCTGAGAAACGGTGGTGCTCATGGCCGACACACCGCGACATCCGTTCCTGCACGGGCTCAGCAAACACCGAGGGGCTCCGCCGACGGTCGTTGTGATCTTTGGCGCCTCGGGCGACCTGACGGCGCGCAAGCTGATCCCCGCGGTCTACAATCTGGGCTTCGACGGTTTGCTGCCGGCCGATTTTTATCTGGTCGGCTACGGCCGGAAGCCGATTCCCGACGAGGAATTCCGGACGCTCGCGACGGATGCGATCAAGGAATTCTCGCGCCGGGAACTGGCCGGCGACGTCTGGGCCCGCGTGGCCGCGCACACGAGCTACGTCGCGGGCGGCTACGATGAAAAGCCGGCGTTCGATCGGCTCGCCGCGCACATCGCAGACATCGAGAAGGCGCTCGGTCGGGACGTGCAACGGCTGTTTTATATTTCCACGCCGCCGTCGGTGTTCGGACCGATTCTCCAGAATCTCGGGGCGAGCGGGCTGGCCGCGCAGCATCTCGGCCGGCCGCACCAGTCCAAGGTCATCATCGAAAAACCATTCGGCAAGGACCTGACCTCGGCGCGCGAATTGAACGCCACGATTCGCTCCGTCTTTGAGGAGCACCAAGTGTATCGGATCGACCATTATTTGGGGAAAGAGACCGTGCAGGATTTGTTGGTGCAGCGCTTTGCCAACGCGATCTTCGAGCCGCTGTGGAACCGCAATTTCATCGACAGCGTGCAGATCACGGTCGCCGAGGAAGTCGGCGTCGGCACGCGCGGTGGTTACTACGAGCAGAGCGGGTGTCTGCGCGACATGATCCAGAATCACACGATGCAGCTCCTCGCGCTGACCGCGATGGAGCCGCCGGGTTCGCTCGATGCGGAGTCGATCCGCGACGAGAAGGTCAAGGTGCTTAAGGCCATCCAGCCGCTGACGATCGGTCCCGCGGGCGATGTGGCGCGGGCCCACTATGCGAGCGGGATGTTGGCCGGGAAATTTGTGCCCGGTTATCTGCAGGAGGAGGGCATCGCCCCCCAGTCGGCCACGGAGACCTACGCGGCGTTGCGGCTGTCGATTAACAACTGGCGGTGGCAGGGCGTGCCTTTTTACCTGCGTTCGGGCAAACGCATGGCGCGGCGCGTTTCCGAGATCGCGATCAATTTCCGTCGGCCGCCGGGCACGCTCTTCGCCGGTGAAGCGGCCCGCTTCGACCTCGCGGGCAACACGCTGTCGTTCCAGATCCAGCCCGACGAGGGCCTCAGTCTGATTCTCAACACCAAGGTGCCGGGCCTCGAGACGCGCACGCAGCCGGTGAAGATGAGTTTTCGCTATGCGACGACGTTCGGCTCCAATACCGCCGAGGCCTACGAGCGGCTCGTGCTCGATGCCATGGTGGGCGACGGCACGCTCTTTATCCGCGGCGACGAAGCCGAGGCCTCGTGGAAACTGTGCACGCCCGTGCTCGACTACTGGCGGAGCGTCGGTCGCGCCGGCATGGACAATTATGCCGCCGGTTCGTGGGGGCCGCCGAGCGCGGATGCCTTGCTCGCCAAGCAAAACCACGTCTGGCGTCAGCCGTAAGCCGCCATGCCCGCCATCTTCGAAGCCCTGCCCGGAATCGAAGTGCCCGTCAGTGCGATTTCCCGGAGCCTGGCCCAGCTCTGGGCGAACACCGCGGCGGGCGGGCGGCCCGCGCCCGAAGCGGACGACGCGAAGGCCACGCAGCTCAACGTGGTGCTGCACCTCGGCCTGAACACGACGCCGGACGACGCACGGGTGCAGTTCAAAGTGATCAGCGGATTTTCGGTGCGCTATCCCAGCCGCATCGTCGTGCTGTGCCCCATGCACGCGGACGTCCCGGCACCGGAGATGCGCGCGAAAATTTACGGCGAATGCCACCTCGGCAAATCTGCGGCGGACAAACGCTGCGTGGAATTCGTCATGCTGAGTTATTCGCGGAGCGCGCGGCCGTTCCTCGAGAATCAGGTGTCGGTCTGCCTCTCGACGGACCTGCCGCTCTACTATTGGGCCCACCGTTTCTCCGCCAGCGGCCGCCTTGCCGACTACCGCTACCTGCTCAACCGCGCCAAACGTGTGTTGATCGACAGTGCGGTGGCGCCGGCGGACGCGCTGACCTACCCGTGGGAAAATCCGTCGGGCCTGCGCGATCTGGTCTATTCGCGTCTCCTGCCCGTGCGCCAGAGCCTCGGTCAGTTTCTCTCGGTTTATCCGCCGGCCATGCTGCTGGACGGGCTGCGCTCGGTCGCCATTGGGCACGGCGCGGCGTTCGCCGCCGAGGGACGGGTCTTGAGTTGTTGGCTGCAGCGCCGCCTGGCCGCGTGCGGGGCCCATCCGGCGGACGTAAAATGCGTGATCGCGCCGCTGCCGGCTGAATCCGGAGCGGGGTTGGTCGTGCGGTTTGAGTATGCCAACCCGGCACGGTTTTTCCACTGGTCGGGCGATCTGGTGGCGGGCCATGCGCTGTTCGAAGCAGACTTCGGGGCCGGTCGCACGACGTTGTCCGCCGCGGCCAGCCTGCTGTCGCCGGAAACCGCGCTGAGCGAGGCGATGTTTTTCTAAGCGAGGGACGGAAAACCGGTGCGGGCTGGGCTAGGGCGTGGTGCTCAACCGCCCAAACCGCCGCCAAGGCCCGAAAGGGCTGTCACGCTATCCATGACAAATGATTTCGGGTGATTCGGGCGACTGATCCGGTGCCACCCTGCTACGGAATGTTGCGCATCTGGTGGCGCGCGAGCCACGGGTCGACCTTGGTGAGAAGAAACCGGGCCCAGGCGCCGCGCAGACGTGTGAGCCAGGTCCGCGTGGACCGCCATTGGGCCAGGGAAATTTCGTGCGATTGCCGCACGTCGGCCGCGAAGGCGGCCGCGGCCTCGGCGGCGAGCCGGGCGTCGGCGAGGTGGACCATCAGTTCGTAATTGATGCCGAGCGAGCGGGCGTCGAGGTTGGCGGTGCCGACGAACACGGTTTGGTCGACGATCGCGAGTTTCGCGTGGAGCACCTGCGGCTGGTATTCCCAGATGCGCACGCCGGCCTTGAGGAGGGCGCCGTAGAGCGTGCGGGCCGCGAGTTGGGCGAGCGGCACGTCGGTTTTGCCGGCCAGCAGGAGTTCGACGGTGCCGCCGCGACGGGCGACCCGGCGCAAGGCCAGCCGGAGCCGCAAGCTCGGGAGAAAATAGGCCGACACGATGCGGACGTGCTGGGCGTCGCGGAGGGCGCGCAGGAGTTGCCGGCTGAATTGATTGCGCACGAGGCGCGGGCCGCTGAACAGCACGGGGCCGGGGTGCGAGTAGAAGAGCGGCCAGCGCAGGGAGGCGCGCCGCACCTGCCGCAAGAGCCAGTGGCGGAGCCGGTGGTCGCGAAACAGGCTGTCGAACGATTCGGCGAGTGGGTGCAGCGCGGCCGGGTCGGCCAGCTCCAAGCCGAAATCGCGCCAGCCCTTGGTCACGCCGTCGCCGTCGTATTCGGCGGCGATATTGAAGCCGCCGACGATCGCCGCCGCATCGTCGACGAGGAGGAGCTTGCGGTGATTGCGGAGGGCGAAATGGCGGAGCGAAATGGGATTGAAGATCCGGGCGCTGCCGCCGGATTTTTCCAGGCCATGCCAGTAATCACCCGGCAGACCGGAGGAGCCCACGCCGTCGATCAGCACGCGCACCCGCACCCCGCGCGCCGCGGCGCGGGTGAGCGCCGAACGGAAGCGCTCGCTGACTGCGTCGGCCCGCCAGATGTAGGTTTCGCACCGGACGGACACGCGGGCGCCGTCGATCAGTGCGATCATGCGACGGTAGGCGAGTTCGACGCTGAACAGCCATTGCGGCTGGGCGGGGGCGCGATGGGCGAGAAGGGCGGGGCGGGGCACAGGAGACAGACTGCGGAAACACGCGCCGGTTGCGTGGCCACCTCAGCCCACGGCGTTGATCACCGCGTAGGTGCGCTTGCCCTTGCGGAGGAGCACGTATTGGCCGAAGAGCAGATCCGCAGTCGTGACGGTGCGGCCGATCTCGGTCGCGCGGACGTTGTTCACGTTAATGCCGCCGCCCTCGAGGTCCTTGCGCGCCTGCCCGCGCGAGGGGCAGAGGCCGGCGTGCACGAGCAGGTCGAGCAGCGCGATGCCCGGCCCGTCGAGCTTGGCGCGCTCGAGCTCTTTGGTGGGAATCTCGCCGACGACATCCTTGAAGACGCTTTCACTCACGCCTTCGAGACCGCCGCCGAACATGATTTCACTCGCGCGCAGGGCGTCCTCGCAGGCGGACGGGCCGTGGACAAGCAGCGTGACTTCGCGGGCGAGGGCCTTTTGCGCGGCGCGGGCGCCGGGGTTGGCTTGCATCTCGGCCGCGAGCGCCGCGATCCGTTCCTGCGGGAGAAACGTCAGCACTTTGAGCAGTTTCACGACGTCGGCGTCCTCGGCCTGGACGAAGAACTGGTAGAACCGGTAGGGCGTGGTGCGGACGGGATCGAGCCACACGGCGCCGCTGGCGGATTTGCCGTATTTGGTGCCGTCGCTCTTCGTGAGGAGCGGAAAGGTGAGGCCCCAGGCGGGTACGCCGAGTTTTTTGCGGATGAGGTCGGTGCCGGCGGTGATGTTACCCCATTGGTCGGTCGCGCCGACCTGGAGCTCGCACTGGGCCGACTGGCGCAGGTGGCAAAAATCGAAGGCCTGCAGGAGCATGTAGCTGAACTCCGTGTAGCTGATGCCGCCCTCGCTTTCGAGGCGCGAGCGGACGCTGTCCTTCGCGATCATCTGGTTGACGGAAAAATATTTTCCGACGTCGCGCAGGAACTCGAGCAACGTGACCGGCGCGGTCCACGACGCGTTGTCGACGAGGCGGGCGGGATTGGCGGTGGTCTCGAAGTCGAGGAACGTGGCGAGCTGCTGCTTGATGCAGGCGATATTGTGCGCGACCTGCTCCGGCGTCTGGAGATTGCGCTCGGAGGATTTGCCGGACGGATCGCCGACCATACCGGTGGCTCCGCCGGCGAGGGCGATCGGATGGTGCCCGAAGAGCTGGAAGCGGCGCAGGGCGAGCAATGGCACGAGGTTGCCGACGTGGAGGGAGTCGGCGGTCGGATCGAAGCCGCAATACAGCGTCGTGGGGCCCTCGGCCAGGCGCTTGGTCAGCGCGGCCAGATCGGTGCAGTCGGCGTAGAGGCCGCGCCAGTGGAGTTCGTCGAGAAGGGTCATTGCGGAGGGGCGGAGTAAACGGGGCGGGGCTGGCGGCGCGCAAGCGCGTTTCGAGCGGGCTGGGCGGGGCACGCAGAAACGCGCGTGTTAAGCGGAAAAACGGTTTGCGGCGGCGCGGGCGGCGGCTCAACGTCAGCGCTCTGTCCGTGCGACGTTCGTGCGGATTCCGTTCAACCAACCACCTATCCTTCCTCCCATGCCCATCGCCGTAGGCTCCAAAGCCCCTGATTTCACTCTCAAATCCAAGACCGCGGACGGTCTGGTCGATGTTAAGCTCAGCGCGAATTTCGGCCAGAAGCAGACGGTGATTCTTTTCTTCCCGCTGGCCTACACCGGCGTCTGCACGCAGGAAATGTGCGACCAGACGAGCGGCCTCGCCGACTACGAGAAGCTCGGCGCGGCCGTTTACGCGATCAGCGTCGACAGTCCCTTTACCCAAGAAGCGTGGGCCAAGACGAACAAGATCGGCCTCACCCTCCTATCCGATCTGAACAAGGAGACGACCAAGGCCTACGGCGTCCTCTTCCCGATGCTTGCGGGGATCGGCGACACGTCAGCCCGGGCGGCCTTCGTGATCGGCAAAGACGGGGTCGTAAAATATGCTGAGCAGACGGCGACGCCGAAAGACCTGCCTAATTTCGTGGCGGTCAAGGCGGCGCTCGCCAGCTGAGTTTTCCCCGCGGCGGGCCCGGTGCGGCCCGCCTCCGCTGTTTCCCCTCCGATATCTTCCTCATGAGCCTTCCGAATCCCTTTAACACGCTGCAGACGTTTTCCGCCAACGGCGCGTCGCACCACTACTACTCGCTGCCCGCGCTGGAGCAGGCCGGTTTCAAGGTCTCGCGCCTGCCGGTCTCGATCCGGCTCGTGCTGGAGTCGCTGCTGCGCAACTGCGACGGCAAGCGCGTGGCCGAGCCGGCCATCCGCGACCTCGCGGGCTGGAACGCGAAGGCGCCGCGTACCGAGGAAATCCCCTTCGTCGTCGCGCGCATTGTGCTGCAGGACTTCACGGGCGTGCCGCTGCTGGTGGATCTCGCCGCGATGCGTTCGGCGGTGGTCAAGCTCGGCAAGAACCCGAAGATCATCGAGCCGCTCGTGCCGGTTGATTTGGTGGTCGACCACTCGGTGCAGGTGGATTTCGCGGGCACCCCGGACGCGCTGGCGAAGAACCTCGACCTCGAGTTCACGCGCAACCGCGAGCGCTACGAGTTTCTCAAGTGGGGGATGCAGGCGTTCGACACGTTCAAGGTCGTACCCCCGGGTATCGGCATCGTGCACCAGGTGAATCTGGAGTATCTGGCGAAGGGCGTGCTCAACGCGGGCGACGTCTACTACCCTGACACCCTCGTCGGCACCGACTCGCACACGACGATGATCAACGGTCTCGGCATCGTGGGCTGGGGTGTCGGCGGCATCGAGGCGGAAGCCGGCATGCTCGGCCAGCCGGTTTATTTTCTCACGCCCGACGTCGTCGGCGTCCATCTTACCGGTGCTCTGCGCGAAGGCGTCACCGCGACGGATCTCGCGCTGACGCTCACGCAGATGCTGCGCCGGGCGAAGGTCGTCGGCAAATTTGTGGAGTTCTACGGCCCCGGCGCCGCAGCGCTCCCGGTGGTCGACCGCGCGATGATCGCCAACATGGCGCCCGAATACGGTGCGACCATGGGCTTCTTCCCGATCGACGCCGAGTGCACAAGTTTCCTGCGCGCCACCGGCCGCGACGAAAAGCAGGTCGCGCTCTACGAAGCCTACTACAAGGCCCAGAATCTCTGGGGCATCCCGCAGCGCGGCGCCATCGACTACTCGCAGGACCTCGAGCTCGATCTCGGCGCCGTGGTGCCGAGCGTCGCCGGCCCGAAGCGTCCGCAGGACCGCATCGAACTGCCGAAGATGAAGCAGGAGTTCGTCGCGGCCTTCTCCAAGCCCGTCACCGAAAATGGCTTTGGCAAAAAAGCTGAGGAGTTTTCTACCGTGTCCGCCGAAGTCGGCGGCACGCGCGTCGGCCACGGCTCCGTCTTGATCGCCGCGATCACGAGCTGCACCAACACCTCCAATCCCTCCGTCATGCTCGCCGCGGGTCTGCTCGCAAAGAAGGCGGTCGAGAAGGGCCTCACGGTCAACCCGACGGTGAAGTCCTCGCTGGCTCCCGGTTCCCGCGTCGTCACCGATTATCTGGAAAAGACCGGGCTCGCGCCGTATCTCGACCAACTCGGGTTCCAGACGGTCGGCTACGGCTGCACCACGTGTATCGGCAATTCCGGACCGCTCGACGCCAAGATCGAGGAGGCCGTCGTGAAGCACGACCTCGTCGCGGCGTCCGTGCTATCGGGCAACCGCAACTTCGAGGCGCGGGTGCACCAGAACATCAAATCGAACTTCCTCATGTCGCCTCCGCTCGTCGTGGCCTTTGCGCTCGCGGGCCGCGTGGACATCGACCTGGCGCAGGAACCGATCGGCACGGACCAGGCGGGACGACCGGTGATGTTGAAAGACATCTGGCCGTCGCTGCAGGAAGTGCGCGACCAGATGCAGGCCGCGCTCAAGCCCGAGGTGTTCCGGCGCCTCTACAGCAACTTCGCGGCGCAGAATCCGAAGTGGAACGAGATCCCGTCCTCGACGGGGAACGTCTACTCGTTCGACTCGCAGTCGACCTACATCCAGGAGCCGCCGTTCTTCGCCGGTTTCGGGATGCAGCCTGGCACGATCCAGCCGATCACCGGCGCGCGCGCGTTGGGGATTTTCGGCGACTCCGTCACGACCGACCACATCTCGCCCGCCGGCGCGATCAAGAAGAGTTCGCCGGCCGGGCGTTTCCTCGTGGAAAACGGCGTCGCGTTCGAGGACTTCAATTCCTACGGCTCGCGCCGCGGCAACGACCGCATCATGACCCGCGGCACGTTCGCCAACGTCCGGATCAAGAATCTAATGCTCGGCGGCAAAGAGGGCGGCAACACGATCTACCAGCCGACCGGGGAGGAACTCGCGATCTTCGACGCCGCCGCGAAACACCTTGCGGCGAAGACGCCGCTGATCGTCGTCGCCGGCCAGGAATACGGTACGGGCTCGTCGCGCGACTGGGCCGCCAAGGGCACGAACCTCCTCGGGGTCAAGGTCGTCGTGGCCCAGAGCTTTGAGCGCATCCACCGCTCCAACCTCGTCGGCATGGGGGTGCTGCCGCTCCAGTTCAAGGACGGCACGACCGCCCAGACGCTGCAGCTCGACGGATTTGAGACCTATGACGTCGTGGGCCTCAGCCCCGAGATCAAGCCGCAGCAGGATCTCGTGCTCCGGATTACCCGCAAGAGCGGCGAAGTGCGGGATGTGCCGGTCCGCTGCCGCATCGATACACCTATCGAGATCGATTACTACCAGCACGGCGGCATCTTGCCGTACGTGCTGCGGCAGATCGTGGCGAAAAACTGAGCCGTTTCACCGCCCGCGCCGTCATCCGGCGCGGGCGTCGTTTTGCTGCGACGTCGGGACTGGTGGCCCGCCGATCCTCCGTCCCCGCACTTGCGTGGCGGTCAAACCGACAGCACGTTAACCTTCGCCCAGCTGGGCCGATCATTTTCCCTTTTTCTGTGATGTCCGAGTCCGCGACCAAGTCCGTCTATCTCGTCGATGCCTCTTCCGACCCCGTGGTCGTGCGCATTGACGGGCGAGCGTGCTTCCAAAACAGCGCGTGTCTGCGCGATTTCATCGGCGCAATGCTGAAGCAGGGGAAGACGCGGTTCGTCCTCGATTTCCATACCTGTGCGAGCATGGATAGCACGTTTTTGGGCGTGCTCGCGGGAGCCGCGCTCGAGCTGCGCAAGTCCGCGCCGGGCGGCAGCCTCGTGCTCGCGCGGGTGGGCCAGCGCAATCTTGAGCTGATCCGCAACCTTGGGTTGCACCGGTTGCTGACGGTCGATGCGGGAGATTTCGCGCTGAGTTCCAACGCGAGTGACACGGCGTTGCCTTGCGCGAACCGGACGGAATTGGACAACGCCCGGCTCGTGCTGGAGGCGCACGAAAACCTCGTATCGGTGGATGAGGCGAACCGGGCTAAATTTCAGGACGTGCTCGCGTTTCTCAAGAATCGCGTGGAGTAGAAATCGGTCTCGCGAGGGGCAGGCGGGCCTCGGCCCACTCTGCCGTTGCCCGCGGCGGCGAGGCCTGCCACCCCTGCGCGGCGCATGATAGGGTTTCTGGTCATCGGGCGGTTGGCGATAATGCGGTCGATGCTGGGGCCGCTGGCGTGAATCCGGCGCGAGGCGGACCGCGTCGAGTCGGAAAACCAGCAGCTCGCCCAAGACCGGTAGCGGTTGCTCGATTTCATGCATCGGATGGCACAGGCGCTCGGCGCGGGCCTGGGCGCGCAGGCGCTACGGCCGCGGATTGTCCAAGCCTCGATCCGATGCACCGGGGTGCTGAACGCGTGTTGGTTCGAGCGCACCAGGAAGAATACCCTGCGCGGCGTCGCGGTTGAAGGACGGTTTCCGCTGCACCGGCCGCGGTCGGACCCCGCGATGAGCCAGCGCCCGCCGCGCGCGAAGTTGCTCGAACCGGTGCTCAAGGCGGGGGGAGTTTCCGGTCGGCGGAGGGCTGGTCGGACGCGTCGCGCAGACCGGGCGGGGCGAGTTGCTCGCGAACGCGCTAGCGGATCCGCCCATCGTGAAACACCGGGAGGAAGCGTTGACGGTGCAGTGCGTGATTGCGGTGCCGCGGCGGTTTCGGGAGCGATTTTTCGGGTGCACGCGGTCGCGAATCCGGCGGCCGGGCCGCCGTTCAGCGAGCCGCACTTTACCCTGATGCAGTCGCTGGCCGAGCGGGCCGCGCTGGCTCTGCACCAGGCGGAGTTGCTCCATCTCCCGCTCGAGTAGAGGCAGCTCGAACTCGATCTTGCGCTGGCGAGCGGCCTCCCGCAGATGCTCCTGCTGCAGGCCGGGTTCACGCCGGCCAGACTCGATGTCGCCGCCCGGTACGCCCCGGCGCAGAAGGTCCGCGGCGATTTCTACGGTGTCTTTGCGCTGTCCGGGACGCAGCCCGGTTGGTGGTCGCGGATGTATCCGGAAAAAAGATTCAGGTGTCGCTGTTGCGGGCGATTTGCCGCACCCATTTTCGCCAGATCGCGCCGCGGCATGGGTCGCCGGCCGCGGTTTTGCGGGAGCTCAACCGCCCGCGGTTGGCCGACATCCAGGGGGGGCTCGATGGGACGACGCTCGATGAACGACGGCAGCCGCGAAAGCCTGCGGCGCTTCCCGGGCGACCCGCCGCCGCCGGATGATTTTACGCGGGTGATCGTGAAGCGGGGGGAGATGCCGGCGGGCGGAGAGCCGGGTGGAGAAAATCTTTTGCTTCCCGCGAAAGTGTGGTCTCACTCTTCCCAGCCATGCCTACTGCCGCCGCCGACACTCCGTCCCTTGACCGGTTCTCACTGCCCGATGCGGGTGGTCATTTTGGCGGCTACGGCGGGGTATTTGTGCCCGAGACGCTGATGACGGCGTTACAGGATCTGGGCGCGGCCTATGAAGTCGCGCGGCACGACCCGGCGTTTCAGACTGAGCTGCGCCATCATCTGAAAGAATTCGCCGGCCGGCCGACGGAACTCTATTTTGCGGAGCGGCTGACGCAGCACGGTGGCGGTGCGAAGATTTATCTGAAGCGCGAGGACCTGCTCCACACTGGGGCGCACAAGATCAACAACGCGCTCGCGCAGGCGATCCTCGCGAAGCGCATGGGCAAGAAGCGCATCATTGCCGAAACCGGGGCCGGGCAACACGGCGTCGCGACGGCCGCGGCCTGTGCGAAATTCGGGCTGGACTGCGTCGTCTACATGGGGGCGCACGACATGGAGCGGCAGTCGTTGAACGTGTTTCGGATGCGGCTGATGGGCGCGGAAGTGCGCGGGGTCGAGGCCGGCCAGAAAACGCTCAAGGAGGCGATCAACGAGGCGATGCGCGACTGGGTGACGAATGTCCGCAGCACGCACTACATTCTCGGCACCGCATATGGCTCGCATCCGTATCCGATGATGGTGCGGGATTTTCACCGCGTGATCGGGCAGGAGGCAAAGGAGCAAATCCTCGCGCGCGAAGGCCGGCTGCCGGACGAACTGATCGCGTGTGTGGGCGGCGGGAGCAACGCCATCGGATTGTTCTTCGAATTTCTCGAGGAACCCAGCGTGCGGATGATTGGCGTCGAAGCGGGCGGGCACGGGATCAAGCGCGGCGAGCACGCGGCGCGTTTCGCCGGCGGACGTCTGGGTGTGTTGCAGGGCTGTAAAACATTTCTCCTGCAGGACGCCGAAGGGCAGATCGAATCGACGCACTCGGTGAGTGCGGGGCTCGACTACGCGGCCGTGGGGCCGGAGCACGCATTCTACCGCGACCGCGGCCGGATCCAGTTTGCCTACGCGACGGACGACGAGGTGATGGCTGCGTTTCAGCTGTGTTCGCGGCTGGAGGGCATCATCCCCGCGCTGGAATCGACCCATGCGATCGTCGAAGGCCTGAAGCGCGCGAAAGCCTTGGGACCGGACAAAGTGATTATCATCAATCTCTCCGGCCGCGGCGACAAAGACGTGCAGCAGGTGGCGAAGATTTTGGGCGTGAAACTATGAAAAGCATGACCGGCTACGGGCGGGCGACGGCGGAACTGGCGGGATTTTCGCTGACCGTCGTGGTCAGTTCGGTGAACCGGAAGACGCTCGATCTCACGGTGAAAATGCCGGAGGAATGGGACAGCCTTGAGCCGCACGTCGGCGAGCTCGTGCGGAAATTTGCGTCACGCGGCAAGGTCCACGTGGACCTTGAGCTCACGGGCGGGAAGACCGCGATGCAGGCGACCTGGGACGAGGCGGCGGCGTCCGAGGCGCTGGACCGGGTGGCCGCGTTTGCGGCGCGGAAGGGCGTGCCGTTCCAGCCGACGCCGGAGCTGCTCTGGCAGGTGGCCAACGCGCAGCGGCGCGAGACGGAGCGGCCGGCGGCGGAGGGGGCCCAGGCGGTGGTGACGGCGACGTTGACCACGGCATTGCGGTCGTTTTCGGCGATGCGGGCGAAAGAAGGTGAGGCGCTGATGGTGGACTTTATCAAGCGCAGCGAGCTGCTGCACCGGCAGGTCGACGTCGTCGTGGGGCGGGCGGCGCAGGTGCCGGCGAATTATCGCGAGCAGCTCATGAAGCGGCTGCGCGACGCGGGGCTGGAGCTGGACTTGAACGACGAGCGGGTGCTGCGGGAGATCGCGCTTTTTGCGGACCGGTGCGACGTGACCGAGGAGATCACGCGGTTGCGGAGCCATTTCGAACAGTTTGGCACGCTGCTGAAAGCGGACGGCGAGATCGGCCGCAAGGCGGAGTTTTTACTGCAGGAAATCGGCCGCGAGGTGAATACCATCGGGAGCAAGGCGAACGATCTCACGATCGCCCGCGCGGTGATCGAATTGAAAAACGAGCTCGAGCGCGTGCGGGAACAGATGGCTAACGTCGAGTAGGCCGCGGGGTCGCTGTGGCTTACTTCGGCGCGCGCAGGCTCTGCCAGAGATAGAGCATTACCCCGACGCAGATCCCTGAGTCCGCGACGTTAAAGGTCGGATAGACGTAGGTGCCGAAATGCAGGTCGATAAAATCGATGACGTGGCCGTGCAGGAGGCGGTCGGTGAGATTGCCGACGATGCCGCCGCAGAGGAGGCCGAAGCAGATCTGGGCGAGGCGGTCGCGCAGGCCGAGGGCATTGCGCCAGAAAAAGATGGCCACGAGGGTGGCGAGGGCGAGGGTCGCGAGCAGTACGCTCTGGCCCGAGAACATGCTCCACGCCGCCCCGGTGTTGCCGACATGGACGAGGTAGAAAAAACCCTTGATGATGCGGATCGCACCGGAGAGTTCCCCGTAGGTGCCGTAGGGCAACCGGTGCGTGATCCACGCTTTTGACAATTGGTCCGCCACGAAGACTCCGACGGCGAGGCCGAGGAGGAGGCGATAAGCGAGGACGCGTCGGATCCGCGATCGAGGATCCGCGGGCTTGCTCCCGTCCGCCCCGGAGGGCGCGGCGGGGCGGGGCTGTCCGGGGGGCATGGCGCAGGGGGTCGTGGGCCGGGTGGGCGGGCCGGATCAAGCGGTCAATCGTCGCCGCCGCCGTCGTCGGCGGCGATTTTTCCGCCGCCCTCCTCGCCGAGTTCGCCGAAGATGCCGGCCTGGGTGCGGGAGCGGTGGCGGTTGCGCTCGAGGTCTTTTTGCGCCTCGGCGGAATAGCGGGTGAAGGGCACGGCGAGCAGGCGCTCCTTGGCGATGGGCTTCTGCGTGATTTCGCACACGCCATAGCTGCCGTCGTGGATGCGCTTGATGGCGGAGTCGATCTCGGTGAGGGCTTCCTGCTCGGATGAGACGAGGCTGAGCGCGAAGTCGCGGTCGAAGGTGTCGGTGCCAGCGTCGGCCATGTGCTGGCCGTAGGAGGAGAGGTCGCCGGCGTCGTCTTTGGATGAGCGTTTCAGCGTCTCTTCGGAGTGGAGTTCGATGCCGGCCGTCAGGTGGGTGCGGAGATCGATCAGCAGTTTGTAGAAGCGTTTGAATTTCTCGGGCACGTCCTGTTCGGCGATCGCTTCGGCGGAACGCGCCTTCTTCGGATTGAAGCCGAGGATGTCGGCGAGCGAGGCGGCCTTGACGTGGCTCGGTTTGACGGGCTTGTGGAGGGCCTCGAGCGCGGCGGCTTTGGCCGAGGAGGCTTTAGTCGTGATTTTTTCCGTGAACGGGACAGCGGTCTTGCTCGTGACAGTCTGCGCGATGGCGCGGACTTCATCGAGGCTGAAGGCGATGGGCTTGAGGGCAGCTTTGCGCTTCAGGATGCTGTCGCGCAGGGCGTTTTTCTTCGAGGGCTTTTCCATGGAGGGAGATTTCTGGTCGGACTTGGCCGCGGGTGGCGCGGCTTTGGCGGGAGCGACGGCCTTGGCGGGGGCGACGGGCTTGGCGGGAGCGACGGGCTTGGCGGGAGCGACGGGCTTGGCGGGAGCGACGGGCTTGGCGTGGGCGACGGGCTTGGCGTGGGCGGGCTTCTTCGCCGGCGCCGGTTTGGACGCAGGTTTGGTCGATTTGGCGGAAGGTTTCTTGGCAGCGGGTTTCGATTTCGTGGCCATGGGGTTCGAGCTTTGGGTTAAAAAGGCGCTAGGGTTTCAGGGCGGCGACGCAACGCGGACAGAGGTCGCCGTGTGCGGTGGCCTCGAGGGCCGGGACCCAGCGCCAGCAGCGCGGGCAACGGACGAAGCCGAGTTCGGAACAGGGTTGGACACTGACGGAAACGGGGGGCGCGCCCTCGGCCGCGGCGGCGGCTGACGGGGTCAGCGTGACATGAGAGACGATGAAAAGTTCGGCGAGGAAGCCGCGGTGCTTTTCGAGGACGCGAAATTCGGGCGAGCCGGGTGTGGCGGTCAGGGTGACGGCGGCGTCGAGCGATTTGCCGAGCTGGCCGGCGGCGCGGTGCGGTTCGATGGCCTCGTTGACCTGGGCGCGCACCTGCAGGAGCGCGGCGATGTCGGCTGCGGTGTCCGCCTGCGTCCAGCTGGCGGGGGCGACGGGCCAGTCCTGAAGGTGGATGGAGTCGTCGGTGTATTCGACTTTCGCGGTCGCGTAGGCCCAGGCTTCGTCGCACGTGAACGTGAGGACGGGCGCCAGCAGGCGCACGAGGGCGTGGAAGATGTGGTGGATTACGGTCTGCGACGAGCGGCGGAGGGGCGTGTGGGTGCCGAGGGTGTAGAGCCGGTCCTTCAGGATGTCGTGGTAGACCGCGGAAAGCGTGACAGCGCAAAACTGGTTGCAGAGCTGGTAGACGCGGTGGAACTCGTAAGTGTCGTAGGCCTTCGTGCACTCGTGGACCAAGGCCGCGGTCTGGTGCAGCGCCCAACGGTCGAGCGCGTCGAGCTGCTCGACCGGGACGGCGTCCTTGGCCGGATCGAAGTCGAAGAGATTCGAGAGCTGGTAGCGGAGGGAATTGCGGAGCAACCGGTAGGACTCGCCGACGTTCTTGAGGATCTCGTCGTCCACGGGGATGTCGTCGCGGAAATCCTGCGACGCGATCCAGAGGCGGATGACATCGGCGCCGTGCGTGGCCACGTAGGCATCGCTGGTTTGCGGTTTTTGGTAGGTGCTGCTCTTGGAGATCTTCTGGCGGGCCTTGTCCACGATGAAGCCGTGGGTGAGGACGGCCTTGTAGGGCGCGGCATCGAAGGCGATGACACTGGTCCAGAGGGAGGACTGGAACCAGCCGCGGTGCTGGTCGCTGCCCTCGAGGTAGAGGTCGGCGGGCCACGACGTGCCGCCCTGGCCGCGCCGGAGGGTGGCGGCATGGGAGGAGCCGGAGTCGATCCAGACGTCGAGGGTGTCGCGGCCGCAGGAGAGGGCGGAGGGAGCAGGCCAGCCGGCGGGAAGTACGATGCCGGCGAGGATCTCGGCGGGTGTGGCATCATACCAGAGATTGGTGCCGACGGCGGCGAACTTGTCGGCGACGGCGCGGGCCACGCCGGCGTCGAGGTAAGCCGTTTTCTTGTCGTCGTAGAAGGCGGGGATGGGCACGCCCCAGGAGCGCTGGCGGCTGATGCACCAGTCGGGGCGCGACTCGACGGCGCCGCGGATGCGGGCTTCGCCCCAAGCGGGAACCCAACCGTGGTGGGCGGCGATTTTGGCGATTTCGGCGAGGGCGATCGTGCGGCGGTCGGCGTGATCGAGGGAGACGAACCACTGGTCGACAGCGCGGAAAATGATCGGGGTTTTCGAGCGCCAGCAGTGCGGGTAGCTGTGCGTGTATTTCGCTTTCGCGAAAAGCGCGCCGGCCTCGGCGAGTTTTTTCAGGACACCGAGATTCGCCGCGGCAGGTTTTTTCGCGGCGAGGTCTTCGACGGTTTCGAGACAGGAGAGGCCGACGAGGTCGGCGGGGACTTGGCCGTCGTCGAGGTAGCGGCCGTCGTCACCGACGGGGCAGTAGACTTCGAGCTTGTATTTCAGTCCCGTGAGGTAGTCGTCGGCGCCGTGGCCCGGTGCGGTGTGGACTGCGCCGGTACCGCTGTCGGTGGTGACGTAGTCGGCGAGGACGATCGGGGAGGCGCGGTCGATGAACGGGTGGCGCGGAGCGAGTTTTTCGAGGGTGGCGCCCTGGCGGGTCGCGATGATGGCCGGGGTCGCCTCGATTTTTGCGGCGGCGAGCACGGCGCCGAGGAGCGGTGCTGCGACCAAAATGCGTTCGGCGCCGAGATCGGCGACGACGTAGTCGATCTCAGGGTGGAGGGCGATCGCGAGGTTGGCGGGGATCGTCCAAGGAGTGGTGGTCCAGATGACGACGAAGAGCGGTTTATCGCTCGGCAGGCCGAATTTTTCGGCTTCGGCGGCGGGGACGGCGAACTTGACCCAAATGGCGAGGGAGATGTGATCCTTGTATTCGATCTCGGCCTCGGCGAGGGCGGTCTCGAAGGGGATACTCCAGTAAACGGGTTTCTTGCTGCGGTAAACGAGGCCCTTTTCGATGAAGGCGGCGAAGGTGCGAACGATGTCCGCTTCGAACGCGGGGGCTTTGGTCTTGTACTCGTTTTTCCAGTCGGCGAGGACGCCGAGGCGTTTGAATTGGTCGGTCTGCTTGCCGATCCACGATTCGGCGAAGGCGTCGCAACGGGCGCGCAGTTCGGCGGTCGTGAGGGTGAGCTTCTCGTCGCGGATTTCGCGCGAAACCTTTTGCTCGATGGGGAGGCCGTGGCAGTCCCAGCCGGGGACGAAGGGCGTGCGGAAGCCGCGCATCGTCTTGTAGCGGTTGACGAAATCCTTGAGGGATTTGTTTAGGGCGGTGCCGATGTGGACGTCCCCATTGGTGAAGGGGGGGCCGTCGTGGAGGACGAAGGCGGGGGCGCCGGCGCGCCTTTGCTGGATGGCGTCGTAGAGGCCGGTTTTTTCCCAATGGGCCACCCGGCCAGGTTCACGCTGCGCCAGTCCGGCGCGCATGGGGAAATCTGTTTTTGGGAGCTGGAGAGTGTCTTTCAAGTCGTGCGCCATGCCAAAGAAAAGTGCGCGAGGCTAGGTTGGGCCGGGGGGGAGTCAAGGGCTGCGTCGGGGGGATTTTTCCACGGTTGCGACGCGTGGATTGCCCCGGGGGCGTCGCCGGGACAAGCCGTGGGCCCGAAACGTCCGATCGCGTCACCCTACCCACGTGGCACTGGGCGAGAAAGGGCGACGGCCGGCCTGGTATTACTGCGTTAAGTTTCGTCCCTTAAAACCCGCTTTTTTCATCGGTAGTGTCACGTAATACGTGACACTTTATTTCCAGCGATGTCGAAGAGGGACGTGACCGAGTAATCCTAGCCTGGCCAGGCCGTCACGGTGTCGACGAGGGTCTGGACGTTCTCCAGCGTGGCGCGCGGGGTGATGCCGTGGCCGAGATTGAAGATGTGGCCGGTGGTGCCGCGCATCGACTCGAGGAGGCGGGTGGTTTCGCGGCGGACGATCGCTGGGGTGGTGTTGAGCAGCACGGGGTCGAGGTTGCCTTGGAGCGCGACGTTGGCGGGGAGGGTGCGACGGACGATGGGGAGGTCGCAGGTCCAATCGACGCTGAGGGCGCGGGCGCCGGTGAAGGCCTGATCCGTGAGATGCGACGACGTGCCCTTCGCATAAAGAATGACGGGGAAACCGGGTGGGAGGGCGGCGATGATCTGGCGGATCCACTGGAGGGAGGCGGCCTCGTAGTCGTGGCCGGCGATGATGCCGCCCCAGCTGTCGAAGATCTGGATGGCGTCGGCGCCGGCGGCGATTTGGGCGAGGAAATAGGCGATGAGGGCCGCGGTGAGTTTTTCGAGGAGGGCGTCGAAGGTGGCGCGGTCGGTGTGAAAGAGGAGTTTGATGCGTTCGAATTCATCGGAGCTACCGCCTTCGACCATATAAGTGGCGAGGGTCCACGGTGAGCCGCCGAAACCGAGGAGCATTTTTTTACCCGCGAGTTCTTTTTTCAGGAGGGCGAGGGCGTCGGTGACGTAGGCGAGGCGCGCGGGGACGGCGTCGGCGGGGACGAGGGCGTCGATCTGCGCGCGTGTTTCCAGGCGGAAGTCCATCGCGATGCCGCCTGCTTCGCGGAACGTGTAACCTTGGCCGAGAGCCTCGGGAATGACGAGGATGTCGGAGAAGAGAATTGCGGCGTCGAGGCCGGGGAAGCGATGGAGCGGCTGGAGGGTGACCTCGGCGGCGAGCGCGGGGGTGCGCACCATTGCAAGGAAAGAGGACTTCGCCTTGAGGGCGCGATATTCGGGGAGGTAACGGCCGGCCTGGCGCATGATCCAGAGCGGGGGGCGCTCGAGGGGCGTGCAGGCAAGGGCGGCGAGGAAACGTTCGCGGGAAGTCATAGCGGAGGCTGAGAGCGGAGCGTGGAGAGCGAAGCGTCGGAGAGGGTGGCCCAGTCGCGGGGCGGCAGGAAGATGTCGTGAAGACGCGCCTCCGCCGTGCCGGGCGCGGGGCGGTAATCGTAGTCCCAGCGGACGAGGGGAGGGAGCGACATCAGAATCGATTCGGTTCGGCCGCCACTTTGGAGGCCGAAGTGGGTGCCGCGGTCCCAGACGAGGTTGAACTCGACGTAGCGGCCGCGGCGGTAAAGTTGCCACTGGCGTTCGTCGTCGGTGGTGGGCGTGGCCTTCCGGCGCGCGACGAGGGGGAGATAGGCAGGGACGAAGGCGTCGCCAACGGCGCGTTGGAGGGCGAAGGACCGGTCGAAGCCGAGTTCGCTGAAATCGTCGAAGAAGAGGCCGCCGATGCCACGGGGTTCGGCGCGATGTTTGAGAAAAAAGTAGTCGTCACACCCTTGCTTGAAGCGCGGGTAGAGAGCGGCGCCGAGGGGTGCGACCGCGGCGCGGGCGGTGCGATGCCAGTGCACGCAATCTTCCGCGTAGCCGTAAGAGGGGGTGAGGTCGAAGCCGCCGCCGAACCACCAGATGGGAGTAGCGGAGGCGGTCGTGCAGAAAAAGCGGACGTTGGCGTGACTGGTGGGGACGTGGGGATTGCGCGGGTGGATGACGACGGAAACGCCGAGGGCTTCCCACGGTTGGCCGGCGAGTTCGGGGCGGTGCGCGGTGGCGGAGGGTGGCAGCGTGGTGCCGCGGACGTGGGAGAAGGCGACGCCGGCTTTTTCGAAGACGGGGCCGTCGGCGAGGATGCGCGTGCGCCCGCCGCCGCCCTCGGGGCGCGTCCATTCGTCGGTGCGAAATTTCGCGGTGCCGTCTTCCTGCTCGAGGGCGGAGCAGAGGTGGTCCTGCAGCGTAAGAAGATAGGAGCGGACGGCGGAGACGTCGGGCGCGGAGGCGGCGGGCATGGACGAGGTGATGCGGAGAGGAGAACGGGAACGAATCACGAGAACGAGAACGATTTTGGCGCCGGGCGGTTGACGACTTTGGTCGGGTTCAGGTTCGACAGGGCGGGTGGTCCCGTTCTGCCTCAACCGTTCCCTCATGAATTCGACCGTCCTGACAACCCTTGCCCTCACCGGGTTTACCGTGGCGTTTTTCCATGCCGCGATCCCGACGCACTGGTTGCCGTTTGTTTTGGTGGCGCGGGCGCGCGGGTGGAACCGGGCGAAGACGCTCCTCGTGACGATGTTCGCGGGCTTCGGGCATGTGGCGTTGACGACGCTGCTCGGGCTCGGGCTGGCGTGGTTTGGGTTTCAGGTCGACGCACGGTTCGGCGAGGCGTTTCCGCGGATCGCGGGGGGCTTTCTCGTCGCGGTGGGCGGATATTATTTTTGGCGGCAATGGCGCGGCGCGGGCATTTGTCACCACCCGGTGCCGGGCGGGCATCATCAGGCGGACGAGCGTTGCGGCCACGAGGCCGAGGAACACAGTCATTGGGATGGCGAGTTGAAGGACAGCGAACTGATCTCGCAGAAAAAAGGCGACTGGGCGGCGATCAGCGGACTTTTTCTCATGCTCACGCTGTCGCCGTGTGAGGCGTTTCTCCCGATTTACCTGTCGGGCGTGCCGTTTGGCTGGCGCGGATTTTTCGTCCTGAGCGCGATTTTGGCGGTGGCGACGTTTGCGGGGATGCTCGTATTCACGTGGCTGGCGCTGGTCGGACTGGAGAAAATCCAGATCAAGAAATTCGAGCGCTATGAGGCCGGCCTGCTCGGCGGACTGTTTGCCGTCGTGGGCGGGCTGATCATGGTGCTCGAGCACTGAGCGTCCGCGGCGGGCAGGTGGGGGCGCGGCGACCCGCGGGGCGGCGGGCCGCGGATTATTTTTTCGCGCCGGGAATTGAGAACTTGATGACCGGGGCCGAGGCTTCGGCGGGAGCGGCGGGTTTCGTGGCGGCGGGCTCGTTGGCGACCAGGACGGGGGTGCCCTCGGGGGTTCGGGCGGTGACGAAGGCGGGGCCGGTGGCGGGCAGTGCGGCGAAACCGCGTTCGATGAGTTCGACGGCTTTGAGGTCGCGGGTCTTGCCCTTGTCGACCTGGCCGCCGGGGCCGAACGAGCCCATGATCACGACGATGATGCGGCGGCCGTTGCGCTCGGCGGTGGCGCTGAGGCAGTAGCCGGCGCTGGCCGTGTAACCGGTTTTGAGACCGTCGACGCCGGCGACTTTGCCGAGCAGTTTGTTGTGGTTGTCCATGGCGATGGGCTGGGCGCGGACGCCGGCGCCGAAGGGCCGGTGGTGGACGGAGGTGTATTTCACTACGTCGGTTTTCAGGAGGACGTGGCGGCAGAGGAGGGCGAAATCGCGCGGGCTGGTGAGATCGCCGTCGGCGATTTTGCGGCTGGATGGCGGGAGGCCGTGGGGCGTGCGGAAGGTGGTGTGGGTCATGCCGAGGGTGCGCGCCTTGGCGTTCATGAGTTCGACGAAGGCGGGCACAGAGCCGGCGGACGCGCGGGCGAGGGCGTGGGCGGCGTCGTTGGCGGACTGGATCATCATCGCATAGATCAGTTCCTCGACTGGAAAGGTCTCGCGCGGATCGAGGAAGACCTGGGTCCCGCCGATTTTGGAATCCTCGACGGTAATTTTCACCGGGGTGTCGAGGCGGATAGCGGCCGACACGAGTTTGTCGTGGAGCACGGCAAACGTCATGAGTTTGGTCATACTCGCCGGCGGAGTGACGACGTCGGCGCGGTCTTCGACGAGGGGTGCGCCGGTGGTGGCGTCCATGACGATCGCACCCTTGTAGGCGGTGGCGTTGTCCACGTCCGCGGGGCGGTTGGGGGCCGCGCGGTTGGCGGCGCCGGCGAGCGGTACGAGGACGAGAAGCGTGGTGAAGAGAACGAAGCGGCGCGGGAAAATCATCTGCGGAGGGGAGAAAGATTTTCCGGTCGGCGCGAGCAGATTCCGCAGGGTGGCGGGAGCAGCAGGGGAGGCGGGCAACGCGGGGAGGGTCAGTCGGAACGGGGTGCGGCCCGAGCCCGGGGGCTGGACCGTGAGTGGGCCGTCGCGGCGGCGGTGCGTCGAACGAACGCGTCGGGTTTTTTTGCGGGGCGGGTAAAAAGGATCCGAAAATGTGATACGTATGACCCGGGGGCGGCGTCGGTGCTTTGCGCCCGCGCGGCGAGCCGGGTCGCGGCGGGTTGCCGGCTGCGCTGGAGGTGGTCGACGGCGGTGGCGTCGTCGCGAGTGGCGCGCACGTTTGCGGGGGGCGGGCGTTGCAGAGCAGTGCGGGATTGGTCGGGCGCCCCGTCAGGGCGAGTGTGGCGCGGGCGTGGGCGAGGGTGCCGGAAAGATCGTTTTGGCGGCGGGCGGCGTGGCCCAGCAGGGGGCGGGAGCTAGGCCTCGGTGGCCGGATGGAGGCCGGCCTTTGCCTCCGCGAGTTTGGCGGCGGTGCGACGTTTCGCGGCGGACGAGGTCGGCAAGGTTTTTGGACCATCCGGGAGGGCTCGGGCCGTCGTTGCCGGGTTCGATGGCGGCGCGGGTCACGGCGCGATGGCCGCCTGGCCGAGGACGGGCGGGAGCCGCAGCGCCGGTCCGAGGGGACAGGCGGGAATCGCGGCAACAGGCTGCGGGGCAGGCCGCCGGATGAGCCCAGACGAAGGCGTGGGCGTTACGGCGGGCCCCTCACCTCGACCAGGGGCGGGCGAGGGCCCGGCTACTTGGCCTGTTCGAGCGGGAGGTCGTGGAGGCGGACGTCCGGGTTTTTTTCGACAAAATAACGCAGCGTCCACTCATTGGGAAACAGGCCGACGGTCTGGTCGAGTTTGTCGGTGCCGAAAGCGACGCCGCTCGGGACGAGGAGGCGGGCGGTATCTGGGAGTTTTTGCGCGGGGTCGGTGGGCGCGAGCCACTTGAGGAGGCTCCAGGGGGCGGGATCGAGGCGGGACTCGGCGCCGTATTCGGCCTGGAGGCGCCATTGCACGACTTCAAATTGGAGGACGCCGACGGCGGCGAGGAGCGTCGAGGTGGTCATGCCGGCGCGCAGCGTGATCGATTGCACGACGCCTTCCTGGAGGAGTTGCTCGAGGCCGGCGCGGAATTTTTTCGCGTCGGAGGGCGTCGGGTTGGCGATGAAGGTGAAGACCTCGGGCGGGAAGCGCGGGATCTCGTCGTAAAGGATGGATTTGTCCTCGGTGAGCGTGTCGCCGATCCGGAAGCTGTCGTGGCCGACGAGGCCGATGACGTCGCCGGGCCAGGCTTCGTCGACCGTTTCGCGGTCCTGGCCGAAAAGTTTGTGGGAGGAGGACAAGCGGATGGAGCGGCCGCTGCGCAGGTGGAGGACGGTCATGTCGCGCTCGAATTTGCCGGAGCAAATGCGGACGAACGCGATGCGGTCGCGGTGCTTTGGGTCCATGTTGGCCTGAATCTTGAAGACAAAGGCGGAGAATTTGGGATAGTCGACGGGGACCGCGTGGCTGACGAGCGCTGGGGCCTCGGAGCCGGGGGCCGGGGGCGACGAACGGAGGGTGACCGGCGTGACGGATTTGTGCGGCTGGGGCGGGATGGAGTCCTGAAGGAATCCGTCGAGGAGGAGTTGGATGCCGAAGTTGTTGACGGCGGAGCCGAAGTAGACCGGCGTCTGCTGGCCGGCGCGGATGGCGGCGAGGTCGAAGGGGTGGCCGGCGCCGTCGAGCATGGCGAGTTGTTCGGTGACTTGTTCGAAGGTGTAGTCGTCGAGTTTTTCGCGGACGACGGGATCCTCGAGGGAGGTGACGTTGACGGGGGCCTGGAATTTTCCGCCGGGGGTGCGCTCGAAGAGGTGGACTTCGCGGGAGCGCCGGTCGAAGACGCCGCGGAAGGTCGGGCCGTTGCCGAGGGGCCAGATAACGGGGGAGGACTGGAGGCCGAGGACGGTTTCGAGTTCGTCGAGGAGTTCAAGGGCGTTGCGCGTGGGGCGGTCGCACTTGTTCATGAACGTGAAGATCGGGACGCCGCGGCGGCGGCAGACTTCGAACAGCTTGCGGGTCTGGGCCTCGATGCCCTTGGCGGCGTCGATGACCATGACCACGGCGTCGACGGCGGTGAGGACCCGGTAGGTGTCCTCGGAGAAGTCTTTGTGCCCGGGGGTGTCGAGGAGATTGACGGCGCAGCCGGCGTAGTCGAACTGGAGGACGGTGGAACTGATCGAGATGCCGCGCTGTTTCTCGAGTTCCATCCAGTCGGAGGCGGTGGCGCGCTGGTTTTTGCGGGCGGTGACGGTGCCGGCGAGATGGATGGCGTTGCCGTAGAGCAGGAATTTTTCCGTGAGCGTGGTCTTACCCGCGTCGGGGTGGGAGATGATCGCGAAGGTGCGGCGGCGGGCGATTTCGGCGGCGGGTGACATGCGTAAGGGGCAAGGGAAAGGGGCGGGAGGCGCCGGGGGAAGACTATTTCTTGGGACCGGGGGGCGGTCCTTGACCCGGCGGACGACTTGGCGGGCCGAGTCGGGGTCGTCGTCGCAGCCAACCCGGAGGTCGACGAGGGCGGTCTTGAGGAAGGTTTCGCGGACGATGCTGGCGTGGAGCTCGGTCGCGACGTCGCTGGCGGGCGGCGGACGGGCGATGCAGAGTGCGGCGGCGGAGACGGGTTTGGGGGCGATCGCGCGATCGAAGCCGGCGGGTGGGGCGATGAGGCGGTAACGGGTGCCCGCGTTGCCGCCGCGTTTCTGCGCGAGCGGGGCCGGGGAGCAGGCGGGCATGGGGTAAGGAAAACGTGCACTGGGGGCGGAGGGGAAATTATTTTGGGCGAGGGCCGAAGTTGCGCCGCCCCAGGAGATCCGGTTCGACGATGCAGCTCATCTGGTGTCGCGCCGTCGATCGCGCGCCCCTGTTTTCCCTCGGGTCCTCGGGTCCCTGCCGGAGCCGAGTGAGGGCGGGGTGACGGACGCCGGAGACGACGACCGGGAGAAGGCAGAATTTTTTCGTCGCGACTCGGCGTGGACCCGCAAGGGTGGTTTGGTGGCCAGCACTCCTACGCTCAAACTCAAACCCAATGCCAAGCCCCGAGTCCTCAGCGGACACCCGTGGGTGTTCGCCAATGAAGTCGAGGCGTTGCTGCCGGCCGAGCACGACGGGGAAGTGGTGGAGTGCCGCGACCGGGCGGACCGGTTTCTCGGGAGCGGGATCTATAATTCGCGCTCGCAGATCGTGTGGCGGCGCTTCAGCCGCGAGCGGGCGGCGCTGAACGGGGCGTTTTTGCGCGGGGCGATCGAACGCGCGGTGGCGCGACGCGACGCGGGGAGCAACCGGCGGCTGGTGTGGTCGGAGTCGGACGATTTGCCGGGGCTCGTGGTCGACCAGTTTGGCGATGCGCTGGTCGTGCAAATCCAGACGGCGGCGATGGAGAAGCGGGCGGCGCTGGTGGGCGACGTGCTCGCGGACGTGTTGCAGCCGGCGGAGATTATTTTTCGGAACGATGCGCCGATCCGGCGGCTCGAAGGTTTGCCGATGGAAGTGCACACGCGCTCGGGCCAGCCGTGGGCGCCGCGCTGGGTGGCGATCGACGGGTTCGATTACTGGCTCGATTTGCAGAACGGGCAGAAGACCGGGTTTTACCTCGACCAGCGACCGCAGCATGCGGCGGTGGCGAAGTATTGTGCGGGGAAGCGGGTGCTCGACGCGTTCTGCAACCAGGGGGCGTTCGCGCTGCATGCGGCGCGGGCCGGGGCGCGCGAGGTGCTCGGGCTCGACAGCGCGTTCGACGCCATCGGGGCCGCGATCCGCAACGCGGAGCGGAATGGCGTGGCGGCGACGGCGAAATTCGGGGTCGCGAACGTGTTTGACTGGTTCAACGACGCGACGCGGGCCGGCGAAGGATTGTGGGATGTGATCGTGCTCGACCCGCCGCCGTTTGCGAAGTCGAAGAGCGCGCTGGAGGGGGCGTTGCGCGGTTACAAGGAGATCAACCTGCGTGCGCTGCAACGGCTCGCGCCGGGCGGTATCTTGGCGACCTACACGTGTTCGCATCACATGCAGGACGCGGAGATCCGCGGGGTGATCGCCGACGCGGCGACCGACGCGAAGCGCAAGGTGCGGGTCGTTGAGTGGAGCCATCAACCGCCGGACCATCCCGTGCTCGTGACGATGATGGAGAGCGAGTATCTCCGCGGTTATATCGTGCGGGCCGAGTAGGGCGGCCCCGCTCCTGCAGCCTTGCGACGGACATTCGAACCTCTACGGACGGCGGCATGCCCCGCCCCACCAACGCTCTGATCGTTGACGATGAAGCCCTCGTGCGGGTGTTCGTAAAACTGTTGTTGAACCAGCAGGGCATCGCGCAGACGTGGGAAGCCGCCAATGGCCAAGAGGCCTTGGCGATGGTGCGCCAGCACACTCCGGAGTTGGTCGTGCTCGACATCAATCTACCATCAATGAGCGGTCTTGAGGTGCTGGGCACGCTCAGGCGGGAGCGAAGGCGGCCACCGGTGATCATGCTCACAGCGGAGAGTTCGATCAAGACGGTCCTCGAGTGTGTGAATCTGGGGGCGACGGCTTATATCCTGAAACATAGCCCGAAAGCGGAGGCGGCGAAGGCTTTGGCCGACGCGCTTGACGGTCTGGCAGGCGCGTCCGACGAGAGCGACGAGCCGGAAGCGTAATTCGGTCTTTTGGCAACCCCCTAAGTGAGCGGTGGCGTGTGCCGGAGTCGTCGAACCTGCGGACAAATCCTGTCCTGGCGGATCGGGCGAATGGCGCGGTGGCCGCGCCGGCGGTGCTGAGCGCACTCATGATGGATGAGCGGCCCCTGCGGTCTTACCCGCGCTTGGCGGCAGGGACGGGAGGAAGGCGGGGCGCGGCACTGAGGGGCTCGCGCTCCACGGCGAGCATCCGCTGGCGGTGGGGTTGCGGGACGCGAACCTGCCGGTGATGCCGGGCGAGGTGTGGATGGCGCGACGGGTGGCGATCGACCCGACCGTCGCGGCGATCGTGTTGGCGTCGAACAACCACAATGACATTGTGCGGTGGTTCCAGACGTTCGGCGCGATCGGCGAGGTGCTGACGCCCGTGCCGCGCGAGCGGGCGATCCAGATGATCGGCGCGGCGCTCGAGCGTCTCCTCGCTGGGTACGCGGCGTCCTGACAGGCGGTGGGGAGCGAACCCGAACCACGGCGGTCAATGCCGCCGGCAACCCCCGGAGGCAAGGTCACGTCATCCGGGACAAACGCGTTCGGGGATTTTGCGGGTGAGGCGAACGTCCCCGGTCAGCGGACCGCGTGTTCGAGCTCGCGGCGGATCTTTTTCAGCTCGTCGAGTTGTTTGCGGAGTTCGGCCTTTTGTTCCTTGGTCCGGGCGCGGCCGATTTCCTCGATGAGGTCGGCTTCGGCTTCGAGGAGCGCGGTGCGTTCGGCGGCGATGGAGGCGCGGGAGGAGGTGGACTGGCCGCCAAGGATGGGGACGGAGAGTTTCGGGTTGTTCAGGGCCTTGTCCAATTCGGTGGGTTTGGTGAGCTGCTTCTCGCGGGCAATTTCCTTTTCCTTTTCGTAGAGCTCGCGGGCAAGGGGATGGAGTTTGCTGCGGTTGACTTCGATCTTGGGCAGCACGGTGGCGGGCTCCTTCGCCGCCCTGGCGACGGTCGGATGCGGGGGCGTCAGATTTTGCCCGTCGTCCGTCGGAGGGCTTGCAGCCTCCGGCGCAGGGGAGGGAGCGGATTGCGCCGGAGTGGCGGCGTCTGCTTTCTTGGCCGGGGCGGTGGGCGGGACCGACGGAGGGGTGGCGGGCTTGGCGGCCTGCTTCTTAGCGTCCTCGATCATCTGGGCGCGCATGGCTTCGTTCCGGGTGGGCTTCTTGTCCACGGCCTCTTCCGCGGCGAAGGTTGATGCGGCGCAACAGGCGGCGAGGAGCGCGGGGGTGAGGAGACGTGCGTTCATGGTGGTGCCCTGGGTCACGGTAGGCGGCGGGCGGAAAGAGTCGAGGCGCGATGCGGGGACGGCGATGCGTGGACGGTGGGGTGCGGGAAATTTTCCCGGTGCCGGACGCGAAAAGGCCGGGCGGTGAGGCCCGGCCTGAGTCAGTGCGGACCGATCAAGGGCGGACCGAAGTCCGCCCGATGGATCAGAGCGTGCCGCCGTAGATCGCGCTGGCGCCGAGCTCTTCCTCGATGCGGAGGAGCTGGTTGTATTTCGCGATCCGGTCGGTGCGGCTGGCGGAGCCGGTTTTGATCTGGCCGGCGTTGGTCGCGACGGCGATGTCGGCGATGGTGACATCCTCGGTTTCGCCGGAGCGGTGTGAGATGATCGTCGTGTAGCTGTTGCGCTGGGCGAGCGCGATCGAGTCGAGGGTCTCGGTCAGGGAGCCGATTTGGTTCACCTTGACGAGGATCGAATTGGCCGTGCCGGTATCGATGCCCTTCTGGAGGAATTCGACGTTGGTGACGAAGAGATCGTCGCCGACGAGCTGGACCTTGTCGCCGATGGCGTCGGTGAGTTTCTTCCAGGTGGCCCAGTCGTTTTCGGCGCAACCGTCCTCGATGGAAACGATCGGGTATTTGGATACGAGGTCTTTGTAGTAGGCGACGAACTCGTCACCGGTGAAGGAGCGGCCGTCGGACTTCTTGAAGACGTAGGTCTTCTTTTCCTTGACGTAGAATTCGGAGGAGGCGACGTCGAGGGCGAGGAAGATGTCTTTGCCGAGCTTATAGCCGGCCCCCTTCACGGCCTCGGCGATGGCGTCGAGGGCGTCGGTGGTGGAGGCGAGGTTCGGGGCGAAGCCGCCCTCGTCACCGACGGCGGTCTGGAGGCCCTTGGATTTGAGGACCTTTTTGAGGGAGTGGAAGATTTCGGCGCCGGCGCGGAGGGCCTCGGAGAACGAAGTGAAGTTCTTCGGGACGATCATGAACTCCTGGAAGTCGATGGGGGCGTCGGAATGCGCGCCGCCGTTCATGATGTTCATGAGCGGAACCGGGAGGACTTTGGCGTTCGGGCCGCCGATGTATTTGTAGAGGGGGATGCCGGCGGCGGCGGCGGCGGCCTTGGCGGTGGCGAGGGACACGCCGAGGATGGCGTTAGCGCCGAGCTTGGCCTTGGTCTTGGTGCCGTCGAGTTTAAGCATGGCGCGGTCGACGCCGGTTTGGTCGAAGGCGTCGAAGCCGAGGAGCGCGGGGGCAATTTTGCCCTTCACGTTGCCGACGGCCTTTTGGACGCCCTTGCCGCCGTAGCGGTTCTTGTCGCCGTCGCGCAGCTCGATGGCCTCGTGCTCGCCGGTGGAGGCGCCAGAGGGAACGGCAGCGCGTCCGACGTGGCCGGAGGCAAGTTTGACATCCACTTCAACCGTGGGATTGCCACGGGAGTCGATGATTTCGCGGGCGGTGATGGCGGTGATCGTAGTATTCATAGGCAAAATTCGGAGAGAAAAGGCGGTGCGAGCAGGTGAACGAGGCGGCGGTGCGCGGGCGGCGGACGATCCGGACAGGAAGGAGCAGTGAAGCACACGGTTCGCCGAGGGGAAGGCGAAAGTGCCGGATGACGCGCGAGGGGGGGGCGGGGTGCGGCGGGCGCGAACGGGCGGCCGGCCGAATCGCGGGGCGGCGCCGGGGAATCCTCAGAACGGTGCGCGGAAGCGACCGAGATTGCGGAGGAAGCGCCGGAGCGGGCTGATGGCCTTGGGGCGCGCCGCGAGCGGGATCTGGTCGTAGTGCCCGCGGCCGCGGGCGAGTTCCTCAACGGTGAGGCCGTCGTAGTTGCGGGTGAGCAGGCGCTCAGGGTTCAGGGATTCGGAAAGAATCTGGTCGAGATGGCCCTCGGAGGCGGCGGCGTGCAGCGGGGTGTCGCCGTTCTCGTTGCGCGTGAGGAGCAGGTCGGCCGTGAGTTGGCCGGCGGGAATTTTTTTGAGCTGGCCGGACTCGGCGGCGGCATGGATGGCGGTGAAGCCGCTCTTGCTGGCGACCACCAAATTGTCGTGGGTGAGGAATTCGGCGGGAATCTGTTCGAGGTGGCCGGCGATGGCGGCGGCGTGAAAAACGGTGTCGCCGGCGCTGGTCGTTTCGCGCAAGGCCGCGGCGGTGAGGAGGGTGGAGGGCACCTGATCGAGATGGCCGTTGAAGGCGGCGACGTGCAGGACGGTTTCGCCGCCGAGATTTTTGAACGCGATATTCTCGGCCGTTAAAAATTGCGTGGGGAGACGGTCGAGGGTGCCGTGTTCCGCGGCCTCATGGAGGAGGGTGTTGCCGAGATCGGTCCGGCGCAGGACGACTTCGCCGTTGAGCAGTCCGGCCGGGACCTGGGTGAGCGCGCCATGGGCGGCGGCGACATGAAACACGGTGAAGCCGGCGTTGCTGCGGGCCGCGAGGGTGTCTGCGGTGAGGAAGGCCGGTGGGATCTGGTCGAGGTGGCCGCCGCGCGCGGCGTGGTGGAGCGGGGTGTAGCCGGCGTCGTTCTTGAGGGTGAGGGAGTCGGCGGTGAGCACCGCGCGCGGGAGGTGGCGGAGGTGACCGAGTTTGGCCGCGAGATGGAGCGGGGTGTGGCCGGCGGCATTACGCGCGGTGAGACGTTCCACCGTGAGGGCGCCGGGCGGAATGTTCGCCAGGTTGCCGGAGCGAACGGCCTCAAGCAGGTCCAGTGTTTCCATCGGAGGGGATCAAACAGGTTGCGGGGGGGCGGAGCGAGGTAAACTCTCGCGGTTCGTCGTTTCACGCACCCGCGGACCGGGATTGGATTTGCCATGGGGAGGGGCGGAAGCACCATCGGGCCATGTGTCCAGCCGATGCCAGAGCCGCCGCGCCCGGTGCCCCCACGAAGGTCGCGGTGCTGCTCGTCGATGACGAGCAGGCGTTGCTGGAGGTGTTCTCGGCCGCCCTGTCGCCGGTGTTTGACCTCACGACGGCGACGACCGCGCGCGAAGCCGATTTTATTTTGCAGAAGAAAACGTTCCAAGTGGTGGTGGCCGACCACCTGATGCCGGGGGGCAACGGGATGAATTTTCTGGTGCGCGCGCGGGAGGAATTTCCGCACATGCAGCGTATTCTGGTGACCGGTTACATGAAGCCGGAGATGCTGCTGCGGAGCGTGAACGAGGCGGCGCTGTTCCGTTACCTGCTGAAGCCGGTGGCGATCGCGGAACTGATCAAGGTGGTGCAGGACGCCGTGAAGGCGCGCGCCGCGAGTGGGGTGGCGCCGTGAGGCGCCGGTCCGCCGGGCCCGGCGCGGTGGCTCAGCGTTTCAGTTTTGCGCGCAGGTAGGGCGCCGTCGGGCTGGGTTTGGTTTTGAGCAGGCCGGCGAGGTCGCCCTGGTAGAGCAATTCGCCGCCGGCGGGGCCGCCGACCGGGCCGAGTTCGACGAGGTAGTCCGCTTCGAGCAGCAGGTCGAGGTGATGCTCGATGACGACGACGGTGTGGCCCTGGTCCACGAGGGAATGGAGGACGTGGATGAGTTTCTCGCAGTCGCTGAGGTGGAGGCCGATGGTGGGTTCCTCGAGGAGATAGAGGTTGCGCGGGAGGGTGCCGCGCGAGCGTTCGCGGTAGGTGGCGAGGCCGGTGGAGAGTTCGGTGACGAGTTTGAGGCGCTGGGCTTCGCCGCCGGAGAGCGTCGGGGAGGATTGGCCGAGCGTGAGGTAGCCGAGGCCGCACTCGACCATGAGCCGACAGACCTGCGAAAGCTGGGAGTGGAAATCGAAAAACAGCGCGGCCTCCTCGAAGGTGAGTTGGAGGACTTGGCCGATGGTTTTGCTTTTCCACGTGATGTCGTCGAGGTCGGGGCTGTAGCGCGAGCCGCGGCAGTCGTCGCAGGGGAGATAGGTGTCGGGCATGAACGCCATCTCGAGTTTGATCCGGCCGGCGCCCTCGCAGGCCGGGCAGCGGCCGCCGGCGGTGTTGAAGGAGAAGCGGCCGGCGGCGTATCCGCGGATTTTTGACTCGGGCAGCGAGGCGAAGAACTGGCGGATGAGATCGAAGATGCCCAGATAGGTCGCCGGGGTGGAGCGCGGGGTCTTGCCGATGGGGGACTGGTCGACCTCGATGACGGAACGGAACGAGCCGGCGCCGGTGAGCGCGGTGAAGGGGGTGGGCGAGCCTTCGGTGGCGAAGCCGGTCGCTTGGACGAAATCGCGGCCGGTGAGTTTTTTCGCTTTTGCTTTGATCGCGTGGGCGACGGCGGGCTGGAGCACGTCGCGGAAGAGCGTGGATTTTCCGGCGCCGCTCGGGCCGGCGACCATAATGAGACGGCCCGGTGGGAGGCGGAGGTCGACGTTTTTCAGGTTGCGAAACGAAACGCCCGTGAGGGTGAGCGGAGCGGAGGCGGGATCGGAGGTTTTGGAGGGGGGATGGGCGAGCGGGCGATAGGCGCCGCGCAGCGGGTGGGCGATGCCCTTGGCGAGGAAGAGGCCGGTGAGGGAGCTGGCGCTGGCGCGGATCTCGGCGGGGGTGCCGTGCGCGAGGAGTTCGCCGCCGTGGATGCCGGCGGCGGGACCGAGGTCGATGATGCGGTCGGCGCGCGCCATGAGTTCGTCGTCGTGCTCGACGACGAGGAGGGTGTTGCCCTTCGCGCGGAGGGCTTCGAGGGTTTCGATCAGGCGGTCGTTGTCGCGGGCGTGGAGGCCGATGCTGGGCTCGTCGAGGACGTAGAGGACGCCGGCGAGATTAGTGCCGAGCTGCGCGGCGAGGCGGATCCGTTGGGCTTCGCCGCCGGAGAGGGTGTCGGTGGGGCGGTCGAGCGAGAGATAACCGAGGCCGACGTGGTCGAGGAATTTGAGGCGTTCCTCGATTTGCGGGACGATGTCCTGGGTGATCAGTGTGCCGCGGGCGTCGAGTGCGAGGGACCGGAGGTGCACGAGGAGTTGCGACGGGGTCGCGGCGAGCAGGCCGGGGAGGGAGAGGGGCGGCTGCTTGGCGGAAGGGCGGAAGGCGAGTTTGACGGCGCGGCCGATGCGGTTGAGCCGGGCGCCGTGACAGTCGGGGCACGGCGAGCCGGTGTCGGAAAGGTCGTCGGCGGAGTCGACGCCGAATTCGCGGAGGCGCGCGGCGGAGTCGTCCTTGTCGTCGTCGGTGGGCTCGAGCATCCAGGGGAAAACGCGGCCGTGGCCGCGGCAGGTGGGACACCAGCCGCGCGGCGAGTTGAAGGAGAAGTTTTTCGGGTCGAGTTCGGGGAAACTCTCGCCGGTCTCGATGTCGGTGCGGGTGGTGGAGAACCAGGAGAGGATCGTGCCCTGCGGGGTAAGGAGGAAGCAGGCGCCTTTGCCGAGGCGGAGGGCGCGGTCGAGCGCGGGACCGGTGCGCGGTTCCTGCTTCAGATCCGCGACGACGACCTCGATGTCGTGCTCCTTGTAGCGATCGAGTTTTTGGAAGGCGTCGACGCGGGTGAGCTGGCCGTCGGCGCGCAGGAGTTCGTAACCCTGCTTGGCGATCCAGGTCGCGATGGGCTGGTGGTGGCCCTTGCGACCGCGGATGAGCGGGGCGCAGAGGTAGAGGTGTTTCGCGCGGAGGGCGGCGGGGGAGGCGAGGACGCGGGCGAGGAGGGCGCGCAGTTGTCCGGGCGAGAGGGGCGTGACGGGTTTGTCGGAGTCGGGGTGGTGCTGGATCCCGAGGCGCGC
>CANHJG010000005.1 GCA_947461205.1 Opitutia bacterium | reverse complement strand
TTCACTTGCGCAGCCGTCACGTCCACATCCCCCGTGCGATACACCAGCGTCTGCGCGTCGTTCGTGTAGTACACCGGCGTCAAACCCTCCTGCTCACTCTTCGCATTACACCACTTCACCACGTCATACCACGACACCGCCTGCACCGGGTGCATGTCCCCTTGCCCAGCTCCCAACGTCGCCCCAAAATCATACACCCCTAAACCCCGCGCCGCGTCTCGCGCCCACGTCCGCACCGCCACCCACTCCGCATACGTCGTCTCCGTCTTACCTAGATAAAATGCACTCAACGTCACCGCGTGCGGCGTCGCATTCGTCATCCCATCACTCTTGTCCGCCCCGGCAATCGATGCCACCACGCTCCCCATGGTAAACGTACCCCCAGGGATCAAGACCATCTCCATAATATCCGCGATCAGCCGAACCTTTGCCTGCGGCAGAAATAACCCCGGCCACTCGACGCCGGCCTTCCATGTAATCTGTTTCCCTGACCCGGGCGCGACACCCCTCACCGCCCCCGTCACCTGTGTGACCGGCGCCCACGTCGCGCCATTATCCCGCGAGGCTTGGACGGTCACGTTAAAGCGCCCATCCAACGCCGTCGCATCCGCCAGCGTATAGGTAATCGCGACCTCGCGAGTCCCCGCGATCTGGCTCGACGTCACATTCGAGACCACCGGCTCCGCGCGCCCGACCACGCAGACCAGACCCAGCGCGCACCCCACTCCCCACCGCCGCCCCATTGCCCCGCACAACCCACGCCGCAGGACGGCACGCAACGAACACCAACCAAAGACGAGGGGATTCATAAAATAGAAAAGATAAAAGATACCGCCCAAACTCCGACCCAATCGCCAAGAATTTCGAAAAGTATAAAACCAATACCACTAGCTGTTGATATTTTTACACGCATCCTTGGTCACCGATAGTCGCACCTGGCCACCGGGCGTCGCGAGGCTAAAATCGCCTTCACCCAACGGGTGAATCACGTCAGTCGTCTTGGTCTGCCCCCTAGCCACCCCAGCCGAGCACCTTCCGTCAAAAAAATGAATCCTCAATTGCAGATTTTAGGCTAAATCGTGTTTAGGAAAGGAATCGAGGCTGGCAGTGAAAGGGTGATTAGAGCGGTCGGCCGCGAGCCAGACCTCCCGATGCAACGGCACCTACCGGCCGAATTCGACGGGGGCGGGCGTCAGCGTGGCGAGTTTGCCGTTGGCGCGGACGAGGACGGTCGGGACGGCTTTCGCGGCCGAGGATCCGGCAGGATAGCGCACAACGAAGGAGAACTCGGCTTTCGCGGCGGGAGCGGCGGTGTAGGCAAACTCCAGAGCGCCGGTGGAACCGGCCTCGGGAGAAACCTCGGGGACGTTGGCGCCGGCGACGCTGACGAGCGTCCAGTCGGCCGGGAGGCCGATGGCCCAACCGAGCGCGGAGGGTTGACCATCGTAGCTCACGGAGGCCGTCAGGGTGACTTGGCCACCGGCCGGGGCGAGCGCGGTGGCGCCAGCTTGGAGAGTGGCGTTCTGCGCCAACGCGACGCCGGCGGTGAGGAGGAAAAACGCGGCGACGAAGCAGCGGAGGGCAGACGATTTTTTCATGGTTTTTTTGCGCGAGCGGACAGAAAAGCGACCGCCGATTTGAATACAGCAGGCACGTAAATTATTACCAATTACGAATTCTTACAATTCTTACCGTGACACGGATAACACACGCAGGGCGCAGATCGGGAACTTTGAATAGCTTGGATGCAATCATGGCCCCGGCTCAAAGCCGTCCTCGCTACCGGAGAAAGCGTGGTAGGCGCCGGTGCGCGCGGTGCCGGCGCGCGCATTGAAGAGTTCGATGACGCGCGTGAGTTCGAAAAGACTGATGGTCGCATTGCGGTTCGAGTCAGCGGAGTGGAAGCGCGCGAGCGTGGCCGGCGCGGCGCTGGGCGTGATCGTGTCGAGTCCGAAGCCGTCTTCGGTCCCGTCTTGGATCAGGTAACGGCCGGTGCGCATCGTGAGGATCCGCGTGTTGAAGAGTTCGATCACGCGCGTAAGTTCGACGAGGCTGATGCGAAAATCGGCATTCGTGTCCGCAGTGTGGGTCGTAATTTGTGCAACCAAGAGCGGACTGGGCGTCGCGGTCGGTTGCGACAGCGATCCGTCGATGCGCACGATGCCGGACGAGGCGATAAACTGGTCGCCGGCCACCCCGGGCGGTATCCGCACCGTATAACTCAACGTCACCGGGCTGACGGGCGGCGCGGACCACGCCCACTCCAGCGCGCCGACGGTGCCGACCACCGGTCGCACGTCACCCAGCATCCCGGCATCGGAAACAAAGCTCCAGCCGAGGGGCAGGTTCACCTTCCAGCCCAAGCCCGTGGCCGCCGAGGCAAAGGTCAGCGTATTCGTGATCGTGGCGGTGCCGCCGGCCGTGTAGCCGCCGCCCACCACGGCTTGCGTCGCCGCCGAGCCGGAACCGCCGCTTTGCACCGAGAGCATCGCCGAAAGGCTGGTCGCGGCACCGAGGCTATTCGACACGAGCACCGTGTAACTGCCCCCTTGGGCGCCTTGCACGGAGGCCAGCGCGAGCGTCGCCGCCGTCGCGCCGCCGAGCGGAATGCCGTCTTTACGCCACTGATAGCTGAGCGGGGCGGTGCCTTGCGCAAGCACGCGCAGGGTCGCGGGCTCTCCGGTGACGGCGGAGGTGCTCACCGGGGCCGACACAATCGTCGGCGCGAATGTCGTCGGGCGCACGGCGTCGAGATCGTGCAACTCGAGGAGCACGGTGCCGCCGAGCGCATCGCTGCCGCCGACCTGGACCGTGCAGGCCCCGGCGTGGAGATTACCCGTCAACACGAGGGCCGCATCGCGGGCGCCGGCCGGTAGGGGGAACGTGGCGACCCGCGCGGTCGCCGTCGTGGTCCCCGAGGCGTCGGTGGGGTTGGAGTCCCAGTCGTCGTTGCTCCCGACGAGCGTGCCGTCGCGCACTATAAGCATGGCCGGATTGGCGTGAGCGCCGGGCAACCCGAGGGACGGACCGATGGCGCGCACGAGGTAACTGCGCTGACCGCGGCCGTTGGAGCCGAGGCCGCCGATGACCACTCCCCCACCCGCGCCCATGCGCCCGCGCACGGCCACGTAGGGCAGCGTGCTCATCGGCCCGGTGGCGAGATCCGCATCGTAGAGTTCAAGGTAACCCGTGCCGCCCGCGCCGCTCGCTGGTTTGGCGCGCACCGTGTAGGTGCCGGGCGCGAGGGTGGCCAACACCGCGCTGTCGCGACTGCCGATCGTCAGGGCAAACGCGCCGACGGCCGCCGTCGTCGCGGTGATCGCGGGCGCGTCGGCCGACGAAGCCCAGTCGTTGTTGATGGCGAGGAGGGTCCCCGCGGAGTTAAAAAGTTCGAGCTGCGGATCGGGCAGACCGGCGAACCCGAACGACGCGAGCCCGGGCCCGACGGCGCGGAGCAGGACTTTTTTTGGCAGCGTGCCCTCGATTGTGAAGACCGCGACCGCACCATTTGGGTCGATCTGGAGGCGCGCCGAGTAAGCCACGACGCGCGGGACCACATTGAGACGGGCGCCGGTGCTGGTGTCGCTGCCGAGGGCATTGGTGACGACGACGGTGTAGAGGCCGCCATCGAAGGTCTGGGCGTTAACGAGAGCGAAGCTCGCCGACGTCGCCCCCGTGATCGCAATGCCGTCGCGCTTCCACTGGTAAAACCGCGGGGCTGAGCCAATCACCGAGGCGCTGAGCGCCAGATTGCCACCGACGGCGAGCGTCGCTCCCACGGGCTGCGCAGTAATTTGTGGAGCGGAGTTGGTGATTGAGAGCGTGGCCGAGTTGCTGGTGGCGCTCCCTGCGCTCGCAGTGGCGATGACATCATAGCTGCCCGCGTCGGCGGGCTGCGCAGCAGGTAACGTCAACGAGGACGACGTCGCACCCACGATCGCGAACGTGTCTTTTCGCCACTGGTAGGTGGGCGTACCCGGGAATCCGATGGCCGAAGCCGAGAATGTAACGTCCATTCCAACAAACGTACTCACGCTGAGCGGCTGCGAATTGAACGCCACGGGCGGATTAATCATGAGGGCCGCTGCGTCGCTTGGGAGGGAGCCCGCGATGTTGGTCACAACAACGTCGTAGCTGCCGGCGCTCGCTGCGGTGACCGCACCTAGGATGTAGACGCTGCTGGTCGCACCGCCAATCGGGCTAGAGTTTTTCCGCCACTGGTAAAGCAGAGTTGGCGACCCGGTCGCAGTGACACGAAAACTCGCGACGTTCCCGATGCTCAATGTGCCACCAACCGGCTGTGTCGTGATCGTGGGCGCGCCCGACGGAGTGACGGTAAGCGGGAGCGAAACCGAGGTGACCGAGCCACCGGCATTACTGACCACGACGTCGTAGACACCTGAATCGCCGACCGTGGCGTTATTGAGCGGAAGAGAGGAGTTCGTGGCAGCGCTGATCGGCAAAGTGTCCTTACGCCATTGGTAAGTCAGAGGAGCGGTGCCTGTCGCCGCGACCGAAAACAGGGCATTGGTGCCGGCCACGATTGAGCCCGAGCCCGTCGCGGAGGTGATCACCGGCGGAGCGGGCAACGTCACGCTGAGGGAGCCTGCAACCGATGTGATCGCACCCACAGTGTTGGAAATCAAGGCGTCGTAGGCGCCAGCGTCGCCACTCGCAGCAGTGAACGAGTAGGTCGCTGAGGTCGCGCCAGAGATCGGCGTGGCGTTACGACGCCACTGATACGATAGGGTGCCTGTGCCGCCGGCGATGACGGAGAAACTCGCTGTCTGGCCAGCGATGACCGACTGCGATGCAGGGACGGAATACAGATACGGAGCACGCAGCGAGCTGGGGGTCGACGCATCGAAGACTTCAAAGAGCGCTACGCCGGTCGTTCCGCCAACGCCGCTGACCTGGGCGGTGTAACTGCCGGATGCGATTGTAGGGCCGATTCCGCTGTCAAAACTGGTCGGGCCAAATGGAATCGCGCCAAAGTTACCGGCGACGGCAGCAATCGCAGCCGAGCCGCCCCAGTCGTCGTTTGATGCGATTGTTGCGCCTGAGGGGTTTTGAATAGTCACAGTTGGGTTACTCAACGAACCGGTTTCCAGCAATGAGGGTCCCGCAACACGAATCATGATTGGCGCTAGCGCCCCGGAGCCGAGCGTATAGCCACAAATCAGCTGCCCGGCGCCGCTACCCACCGGGCCGCGCACGGCGAGATAAGTTAGACCCGCTGTGCGCGATAATTGGTCGGCCTCGTAGATTTCTATGAGCGCCTGGCCGGTGGTGGCGCCGACACCTTTCAGGCGCACCGAATAGAAACCCGCAGACACGGTCGCGAGAATCGCGGCGTCTCTGCTCCCGGAAGGAAGCGCGAACGCACCGACTGAAGCCGCCGCACTCGCGACCTGAGCGGCGTTGGACGACGCGCCCCAATCGTCGTTTGAAGCTACAACGGCACCGCTACCACTCATGAGCTCCATACTAATATCCGCCAATGAGCCCGGGATGCCAAATGCAGCGAGAGCCGGACCAATACCGCGAATCAGGATTTGTTTTGTGGATGTGCCTTCGACCCGGAAATGCGCCGTTAGGCCCGCAACTGGTACGAGGAGCCTCGCGCTGATGTTGTTAAGATTACCCGGTGCAGGGGCGTTTACATTCAAGATGAAGGCCTGATCCGAGAAGGGATTGACGCCGTTGCTGGCGCGAATCGTGAAACTAAAGGGCGAACCAACGGTGTTGGTAGGGGTGCCGCTGATGACACCCGTGGTGGAATTGAGCGAGGCCCACGGCGGGAAGGTGCCAGCCGTCACGCCGAAGGTCGGCGCCGGCGAACCGGTCGCCACCACCGGGAAGGAGCCAACGGTGTTCACCGAAAAATTGGCCGCCGCCGCGCTGGTAATAGCCGGGGCCTGCTGCACGGTGAGCGTGGCCGGGGTCGCGGACACCACGGCGCCGCCAACGCCGTTGACCACGGAGGCGCGGAACTGGTCGCCGTTCATCGCCACGGTCACATTGGATACCGTCAGGGTGGCGGTGTTGACGTTACTGAAGGTGGAGCTGGCGGTGATCGCGGCAAACCCGGTGGTGTTGGCCGCTTGGCGCTCCCATTGGATCGTCGCCGTGGGGTTGCCTGTGACCGTGACCGTGAACGTGGGATCGGCGCCCACCGTAACCGTGACATTGGCTGGATTGGAGACCGTCGGAGCCACCGCGGCGCCGGCGGAACGGATCGTGTGGCTATTGGTGTCGGCAATGTAGAGGGTGCCGCCCGTGCTGACGCCGATACCGTTTGGGCTGTTGAAGCGCGCCGCCGTGCCGATCGCGTCCGCCGCGCCCGTCAAGCCGGCCGTGCCGGTAATCGTGGTCACCACCTGCGACGAAATCACCACCTGGCGGATGGTGCTGTTGCCCGTGTCTGCCACAAAGAGGTTGGCGCCGCTGACGACCAAGCCGCCCGGGCTCTTGAAGCTGGCCGCCGCCCCGGTCGAATCGGTGCTGCCGCCGTTGACGCTGGCCGTGCCCGCCAAAGTGGTGACGGCTCCAGTGCCGATCATAATTTTTCGGATTATATTATTTTGCGTATCTGCAACATAGAGATTGGTCGTGCCCTCGGCGGCGATTGCACCCGGGCCCTTGAACGTGGCAGCAACCCCGGTGCCGTCCGTCGAGCCGGGGGTGCCGAGCGTGCCGACAAAATTGGAAATCACCCCTGTGGAGATCACCACTTTGCGGATGCCATGGTTACTCGTGTCGGCCACGTAGAGGTCGCTGCCCGCGACCGCGACGCCGAGCGGGTTGTTCAGGCGGCCGGTGCCGGGGGCGCCGACCGCGGTGCCGGAGCTGCCGCTGGTGCCGGCGAGCGTGGTGACGACACCGGTGCTGATCACGATTTGGCGAATCGCGTGATTATAAGTATCGGCTACATAGACATTCGTGCCGTCCGACGCGACGCCCTGAGGAAAGTTAAACGAAGCCGCGGCGCCCGTACCGTTCGCGTTGCCAGCGGTACCCGAGCCTGCGAGCGTCGTGACGACGCCGCCTGAGGTGATCTTGCGAATCTTATGGTTGGCCGCGTCCGCCACGTAAATATTGCCGGCGGCATCGACGGCGACGCTCACAGGGGCGCTGAAGCGCGCGGCGGTGCCGGTAGCATCGACATTGCCCGACGCGATGGCCGGGCTGCTGCCGGCGAGCGTGCTGACGGCGATGCTCTGCGCGGCGGTCGAAACGGCTCCGAGCACCCAGGCGAGCCCAACAAGTACGTTTCGAAGCCGTAAACCCGGGGAGTGCGCTACGATCATGATAGAGCGCAGGCTGACTGTCGGGACCAAAGCTACAAGTAGCGAATGGGGAAACTATATTTCACCGATTCAAAAGTAATGCTCGCTATATACTTTTTTCAATGCTCTGCCGCCAAAGAGTGATCGCCTCACAGAGATCATCGTGGTTTTGGCTCGCGGGGCGATGCCGCAGTTTCCCTGGGACGAGGGGCCCAAGGTATTGTGATAAGGGCCGCGAGCGGACGGTTTCGCTCACAATATAACGCACTCGGCGTTGCAGCCGGACTGGCGTTTGGGTCAGCCGCCTTCGTCCCGCGAATCCGCTTGGAAGGAAGAACGCGCAGACGACTTGGCCGGCGGCTCGCCGTCGGGGATGACCGCCCGCGCCCAGTCTGGGTTAACGATTGCGGGAGCGCCCAATGCGGCCGACCGCGGACACGGGCAGGGCTGAAGAGCCTCCTTTATTCCGTGTTTGGCCTCCGCGATGCCCCTGACCTGCGCACCCGTGACGAAGGTGGGCCGCGCTCACCGACGGGGCGTCCGACGGCGAAAAATCTTCCCGCTGGGCTTAGCTCCGGCCCGGGCGCGCAGGCGGACGCGAGCACGACATCACCCACCACGCCAACATGGCCTGGTGCCGCGGCCGGACACTTCGCCGACGATTTCCGGCATCCGATCTCAAAATTCAGATCTCCCCTCTCGATTTTCAAAGTTCGAATCTCGAATTTCAAAGTTCGGCGCCCACCTGCTGGAGTTCCTCGAGTCGGCTCTTGCGGCCAGGGCATCGCCTGGGTGCGAAGCTGGGCCGAGCCGAATCAGGTCCCCCGGCGGCGCGCCGACCACTATCCGGTCGCGTTGGAATGTCGGACGGCGGTTGAAGCGGCGGCGACCGGGCGCACGTTCGCCCTCTGCCTGAGCGACCGTCCGCCGGTCGGGTTCGGCGGCGGCTACGTCGACGCCGTGACCAGCGACGATTCTTCCGGTAGTGCGTGCGCCGTCGAGTTACCAAAGCCGGCACGGGGTATCGGCGGGTGCCGGCCTCCGGCGCCCCCCAACCAGCCCCCCCGGCCGGTTTTTCATGGGGGCACGCGCCGCAGCCTCGCCAGCCGCCCGTCTCGCCGGCCTCGCCGTCTTTTCCCCAGGTCCGCTACACGCCCACGCGGCCAAGGCAAAGAGGACGACGTTTTTTGGGACCCGCCCGGAACCAGCACCGCGACCGGCAACACCGCGCCGGGCCGCGCGGCCGTCACCGCGATCGGCCCGACCGCGGGATCCGGTCCCCGGCGGCGCGGAAAATTGCGTCGTTGCCTCACATCCGGCCGCCGCGCAATTTCGCGGCTTATGTCCGTCGAGCCCTCTGACACCCGCGCCTCCGCCGCCACACCCGCACCCAGCGATTTCATCCGCGACCTCGTCGCGCAGGACGTCGCCGACCGGCGCTACGCGAAGATCGTCACGCGTTTCCCTCCCGAGCCCAACGGCTACCTCCACATCGGGCACGCCAAGTCCATCTGCCTCAACTTCGGCATCGCCCGGGAAAACGCCGGCCAGTGCAATCTGCGTTTCGATGACACCAATCCCGTCAAAGAGGACCGCGAATACGTCGACGCGATCACCGCGGACGTAAAATGGCTCATCGCCGGCTGGGCCGACCACTGCCTCGGCTTTAAACCGAAAGGCGCGACCCCGGCCGCGATCACGAGCAACGGCCAGCCCGACTTCTACCTCGCGCCGGTCGACCCCGGTTCCGGCGCCGAGCCGTTCTTCGCCAGCGACTATTTCGACCCACTCTATCTCTACGCGGTCGAGTTGATCAAACGCGGCAAAGCGTTCGTCTGCGACCTCAGCCCCGAGGATACCGAGACCTACCGCGGCTCGCCCGAGCGCCCCGGCCAAGACAGCCCGTTCCGCCAACGCTCGGTCGCCGAGAACCTCGATCTCTTCGCCCGCATGAAAGCCGGTGAGTTTCCCGACGGCGCGCGCACGCTCCGCGCGAAAATCGACAACACCTCGTCGAACATGTGGCTGCGCGACCCGCTCCTCTACCGCATCCGCCACGCGCACCACCACCATACCGGCGACAAATGGTGCATCTATCCCCTCTACGACTTCGCCCACTGCCTCAGCGATTATCTCGAGGGGATCACGCACAGCGTCTGCACGCTCGAGTTCGACGCCCACCGCGCCCTCTACGACTGGACCCTGGCCGCCCTCGAACTTCCCCGGGCACTCCCGCACCAATACGAATTCGCCAAGCTCAACCTCGGCTACACCATCGTCAGCAAACGCAAGCTCCTCCAACTCGTGCAGGACAACTTCGTCACGGGCTGGGACGATCCCCGCATGCCGACGATCTCGGGCCTGCGCCGCCGCGGCATTCCCGCCAGCGCCCTCCGCCGCTTCGTCACCAGCGTCGGCGTGACCAAATTCGACAGCGTCACCGACGTCGCCGTCTTCGAGCACGCCGTCCGCGAAGAGTTGAACGGCGCCTCGCTCCGCCGCCTCGCCGTCCTCAAGCCCATCAAGCTCACCCTCACGAATCTCGCGCCCGGCGAAATGCTCGAGTGCGACGCCACCAACAACCCGCAGGACGAAGTCCCCACCACGCGCAAGGTCGCCCTCACGCGCGAGGTCTACATCGAACAGGACGATTTCGCCGAGGTCCCGCCGCCCAAGTATTTCCGCCTGAAACCCGGCGGCGAAGTCCGCCTGAAATACGCCTGCATTATCAGGTGCGACGAACTCGTGAAGGATGCCGCCGGCCAGATCACCGAACTCCGCTGCACCGCCGACCTTACCACTCGCGCCGGCGGTCCCAACGTCGACCGCAAGGTCAAGGGCACCATCCACTGGGTCAGCGCCAGCCACTGCGTCGCGACCGAGGTCCGGCTCTACGATCGCCTCTTCACCGTCGCCGAACCCGACGCTGACGGTGAGTTCAAGCAGCACGTCAACCCACGCTCGCTCGAAGTCGTCACCGCCCAGCTCGAGGCGTCGCTCGCCGCTGCGAAACCGGACGAACGGTTTCAGTTCGAGCGCCTCGGCTACTTCACGCTCGACGCGAAGGAGAGCACCGCGGCCCACCCGGTCTTCAACCGCACCCTCACGCTCAAAGACGCCTGGGTGCCCAAGAAGTAGGCCGACTCCGCCGCCCCCACGGCCCATCGTAGCGCCACCCGACGCCCTGCGTCGACCCGCCATGCCCGCCCAAATTCGTTTCAACGTCGTCCTGCTCGCGATCAGCTTCGTCGCGGGCCCCTGGCTGTTCTGGACCTACGAGCACGGCATCAACCCCAGTGTCAAAACCTACGGCGACGCCGTCTGGTGGTGGTTCGTCAGCTCAACCACCGTCGGTTACGGCGACATCGCCCCCCTCACCACGATAGGTCGCGCCGCCGGCGTGGTCACGATCCTCGTCGGCATCTACGGCTACACGAACTTCATCGCGTTCACGGCCGACCAACTGCACGGCATGACCAACCGCCACCGGCTCGGCACGGCGCAGGTCGAGGCCACCGGGCACATCGTGATCTGTGAATACACCGCGTTCGCCGACGAACTCCTCCAGGTCCTCGACCGCCACCCCGCCCTCGCCGGCCGCGAAGTCGCTCTCGTCACCGATCTCGTCCAGGTGCAGCCCTACCCGCAACACCACTTCGTGTGCGGCGTGCCGATCAGTCCCGCGGCACTCAAACAGGCCAATATCGCCGCCGCCGATTTCATTTTTGTTTTTGCCAACATCCGGTTTCAGGACGCCGATCTCAAATCGCTTCACACCATCTCGCGTATCCGCAAACTCAATCCGCATGCCCGGGTCTTCATCGAACTGGGTAACCCCAACTCCGACCTCCTCGTGCACCTCGGCCGCGGGATCACGGTCCTGCCCAGCCGGGATCTCCTCGAATCGGTCTTGAAACACCAGGGGCTCGATCTCTCCGCCCACTTCCCCCCGTCGCCCGCCGGCTCCGCTCCTCGTTCCGCTTGAACCCATTTTACCACCATGGACGAACCGCTCCCGCCGCTCAACCCCCACGAAATCCGCGTCCTCGGCTGTCTCGTGGAAAAAGCCGTCACCACGCCCGACTACTATCCGCTGACGCTCAACTCGCTCACGCTCGCGTGCAACCAGCAGTCGAACCGCGACCCCGTCGTGGCCTTTGATGAAACCACGGTCGTCCGCGCCCTCGACGGCCTGCGGGAAAAGCGCCTCGCGTCCGTTTTCACCGGCGCCGAGAGCCGCGTCGCAAAATACAAACACGCGCTGACCGACGCGCGGCTCCTCACGCCCGCCGAGGTCGGCCTGCTCTGTATGCTGATGCTGCGCGGACCGCAAACTCTCGCGGAACTGCGCACGCGCACCGAGCGTTTTCAGCCCTTCGAGTCGCTCGCCGAGGTCGAAGAGGCGTTGCAGGTCCTCGCCGCGCGCCAGCCGCAACCCCTCGTCGTCAAGCTGCCGCGTCTGCCCGGTACCAAGGAGCCGCGTTACGCCCATCTCCTGGCCGGTCCCATCGACGTGGCGACACTCGCCGCCGGCGCGGCCACCCCGGCGCCTGAGCCCGCCACCCTCCTCGTCCGGGCCGAAAACGACCGCCTCGCCCACCTCACGGCCGAAGTGGCCGCTCTCCGCAGCGAGTTGGCCGAGTTGCGCCAACAATTCGCCGATTTTCGTCAGCAGTTTGAGTGAGCGCCGGCGCCGGGTGCAGTCCCCGGGCCCCGCCCATGCGAAGGTCGGCATTGCGCACGCTTGCCACCGCGCAAAATCGTCTGGTTCACTGAGCCCACTTGTGAAGCAAAGTATCGTCACCCTCGACATGGAAGGCGTCCTCACGCCGGAAATCTGGATCGCCGTCGCCGAACGCACCGGCCTGCCCGAATTGCGCCGGACCACGCGGGACGAGCCCGATTACGACAAGCTGATGCTCTACCGCATCGATATCCTCGACCGCCACGGCATCGGCCTGTCGAAAATCCAGGACGTCATCGGCAGTCTCACGCCGCTCCCCGGCGCCGCCGAATTTCTCGACGAATTGCGCAGCCGCGTCCAGGTGGTGATCCTCTCCGACACCTTCGAACAGTTTGCCGAGCCATTCATGCGTCAGTTTGGCCGCCCCGCGTTGCTCTGTCACCGCCTGATCGTGAAGGACGACCGCATCGCCGGCTACCAACTCCGCATGGCCGACCAAAAGCGCCACGCCGTCGCCGCCCTCCAATCGCTCAACTACAACGTCATTGCCGCCGGCGACTCATTCAACGACACGACGATGCTGGCGCAGGCCAACAGCGGTTTTCTCTTTCACGCCCCCGACAACATCGTGCGCCAGTTCCCCCAGTTCCCCGCCGTCAACGACTACCCGGAGCTGTTGAAGCTGATCCTCTCCCGCTGCTGACGGAGCGGCGGTTTCCTCACCGCCGTGCAGTCCTCACGCCGTCGCGCTCAACTTCTGCAGCCGCGCCCGCACGCGCCCGCGGCCGAGCACGCGAAACATCCCCGTGATGCTGGGCCCCACATTCGTGCCCGACACCGCCAGCCGCGCCACCGACTGGTAGTCGCCGAAACCCAGCGTGTGCTTCGCCGCGAGCGCCTTGAGCCCTTCCTCAATCGCCGCGTCGCTCGAAAAATCCGCCGTCGGCACCCACTCGATCAGCTCCGCCAGCCGGGCCTTCGGATCGCCTTTGCCCATGACTTTGTCGCGGACCTTGGCGTCGGTCGCAAAGTCTTCGGTGAAGAAATAACCGGTGTAGGCCGGGAGTTCCTCGACGCCCTTTACCTTCGGTTGGCTGAGTGCCATGACCTCGCCGAAATACGCCGCGTCGGCCGTGAGCGCCGCTTTCGCGGCCGCGTTCTCCGTCTGCTGGGCGAAATACTCCCGCGCCCGAGCCCCAAATTTATCCGCCGGCTGCTCCAGCAGGTAAAGCATGTTCATGTGCGCGAGTTTCTTGTCGTCGAACCGCGCGTTGCTCTGGTTGATGCCGGGCAGATCGTAGAGTTTGATGATGTCGGCGATGGGCATCTTCTCCCGGTCGTCGCCGGGATTCCAGCCGAGCAGGCAGAGGAAATTCACCAGCGCCTCCGGCAGATAACCGCGCTTCTGATACTCCTCGATCAACGCGCCCTGGTCGCGCTTCGACATCTTGCCCGGGCCGTTTTGCTTCAGGATGAGCGGAATGTGCGCGAAGGCCGGCGGCTTCACCCCGAAGCCCTCGTAAAGCGCCACGTGCTTGCTCGTGTTGGAGAGGTGGTCTTCGCCCCGGATGATGTGCGTGACCTGCATCGCGATGTCGTCGACGACATTCACGAGGTGAAACACCGGGTTGCCGTCCGACCGCACGATCACGAAATCCTCGTCCTCGACGCGCTCCACGCGGCCGCGGATCTGGTCCTCGATCACCACCGGGGGCGTTTTCACCTTGGTCACGGTCTTCTTGCGGTGCTCATCGAACACCTCGTGACGCTCGCCGAGCAGCTTGAACCAGATCGCCCCGTCCTTCTCGTAGGCGCGCCCGGCCGCCAAAAGTTTGCCGACATACGCTTGGTAGATGTCGCCGCGCTCGCTCTGCCGATACGGCCCGTGGTCGCCCCCGCCGCTCGTGCCATACTTCGGACCCTCGTCCCAGTTCATCCCGAGCCACGTGAGGCTCTCATAGATCAGCTGGAGGAACTGCTCGCTGTTGCGTTCCTTATCCGTGTCCTCAATCCGCAGGATGAACACGCCGCCGGTGTGGCGCGCGTAGAGCCAGTTGAACAACGCCGTGCGGGCGCTGCCGATGTGGAAGAAACCGGTGGGACTGGGAGCGAAGCGGACGCGAACTTGGGACATGATTAGGGGCGACAGGATTAACAGGATGAGCAAAATTCCAACTCATCTCTTTCACCCTCCACCGTGAATCCTGTCCCTTCGCTCCCTCCTGCGCCCTTCGATCCCCCCGCCCTCGCCGCCCGCTTCGAGGCCGCTGCCCGGGTCGCCGGCTTCCGCGTCGAAGGCTTCGGGGCCCTCGCCGGCACGCCCCTGTTCGCCCTCACCCGACGCCCGCCCGGCCCGCGCCCCCGCCCGCGCATCTATCTTTCCGCCGGCATCCACGGCGACGAACCCGCCCCGCCCCTCGCCCTGCTGGCCTTACTCGAAGCCGGCGTCTTCGACGACCGCGCCGTGTGGTTCCTCTGCCCGCTGCTTAACCCGGCCGGCTTTCTGCGCGCCACGCGCGAAAACCCCGACGGCCTCGACCTCAACCGCGACTACCAGGACCTCCGGTCCGCGGAAATTCGCGCCCACGCCGGCTGGCTCGCGCGCCAACCCAATTTCGACCTCGCCCTCTGCGTGCACGAAGACTGGGAATCGACCGGATTTTATCTCTACGAATTGAATCCCACCCAGCGCCCGACCCTCGCCGACGCGATGATCGCCGCCGCCGCGCACGTCTGTCCCATCGAAACCGCTACAGTGATTGACGGCCGTCCGATCGACGCACCGGGCATCATCCGGCCGGTGAGCGACCCGTTGATGCGCGAGAATTGGCCTGAGGCGATCTACCTTGGCGCCCACCATACGACGCTGAGCTACACCCTCGAAAGTCCGTCCGCCCTCCCCCTCGCCCAACGCATCGCCACGCTCCGGGCCGCCATCGAGGCCGCGATCACGCAGTTAACCCGCGGCTGACACAAAACTCCCGCAGGTCCGCCGGCATCGGCGCCGTGAACACCTGCTCCAGTCCCGCCGGCCGCAGGTCGATCTCAGCGCAGTGCAGTGCCTGCCGCGGCAACAGGAGCTTCGCCGCCAGCGCCTCGGTCCAGCCGTGATCGATGAAGTCTAGATAGCAGCGCGCGTCGGGCCCGTAAATCTTGTCGCCCACCATCAGGTGCCCGAGCCATTGGGCATGCGCCCGGATCTGGTGCTTCCGCCCCGTCTCCGTCACGACGCGCACCAGCGTGAAACCACCCGCCGTCGCCAGCGGGGTGAAATGCGTGACCGAGGCCTGCCCGTCCGGCTGCACGCACGTTTTCATGAACACCGGGCTCGCCGTGTCGTCGCCGAGCGGTTGGTTCACCGTGACGGGCGCCGCGAGTTCCCCGGTGAGCACCGCCAGATACGCCTTCGCGACTTTCCGCTCCTGCACCGCCCGCTGCAGCCGGCTCGCCATCTTCGCGTCCTTCGCCAAGACCACAATCCCGCTGGTCTCCCGGTCGAGCCGGAACACCAAATGCACCACGTCGAGCTTCGCATACTCGCGCAACGCCCCGACCAGGCTTGACCACGGCCCCGCCTTCGACGGATGACAGACGATGTCGCCCGGCTTGTTGACCACCAGCAACCGCGCGTCCTCATAGACGATCCACGGCGGCACCTCTTCGGGCGCGATCATCCGCACCGGCCCCTGTTTCGTGCGCCGCGGCCAGGCGCACGCCCGGCCCGAAATGGCCATGAAGTCCACCGGCTCCTCAACGCCGCCGCCGGCTGGTGCCGGACCCATTCCCTCTGGCGCGGTGCTCACCGGGACACCTGCTTCAGGCGAAAGCGCGCCAGCAGCACGGCCGCCGCCCGGGCCGCGAGCGGCTTCGGCGCCAGCGAGCCGGCGAGGGCCACGAGTTTGTTTTTCCACCCCGTCACCACCTGGCTGCGCCCCGCCGCCAGTGCCGCCAACGCCCGGGTGACCACCGCGTCGCTGTGCAGGCTCATCGCCTCGGCCGCACGGGCCTCCTGGAGGCCCGCCCTCCGGAAAAAATCCGTCGCCGTGGGCCCCGGGCACACCGCCAGCGCGCGCACGCCGCTGCCCCGTAATTCCTCGTTGAGCGCGAGACTCCAGTGCAACACGAACGCCTTGGACGCCCCGTAGGCCGCCATGAACGCCGTCGGTTGAAACGCCGCCGTCGACGCGAGGCTGATGATCGCCCCACCCCGCTCCCGGAGCAGCGGCAGCAGCAGGCCCGTAAGTTGCACCACCGCGCGCACGTTGACGTCCACCATTTCGAGCTGATGCCCCAGATTGGGCTCAGGAAAGCGCCCGTAGGAGCCGAACCCACTGTTATTGATGAGTAGCACGCGCCCCTTCGGCACCGCACGACGGAGGAACGCCTCCACCTCGGCCGCCCCCCGGACCACCTCATCGGCGCGCGAAAGATCGCAGGGAAAATGGTTCAAATTTTTCCCGAAGTTTTTTATCGCCGGTTCGCGGCGAGAGAGGTTGCAAAAAACGAGGTCCCCATTCAGTTTTCCCATCAGGTTGATAAACGATTTTCCAATCCCGGAAGATCCGCCCGTAATAACGACGGCCGAGTATGATTTGAGTTCTTCGCTGAGCGAGGGCACGTCGGGAGTTCTTGGTTTTCTTGGTTCCTACCCCTTTCACCGGGCCGGCCTTACCGCCAGTTTCGGTTCAAACCAAACCATCCGCAGTAATATGAACAGCCAAAACACCCACGAACTGATCGTCTCCGGCATTCATCTCGAGCTGACCCCATCGCTCAAAACGTTTGTGCGAGAAAAAACTGAACGATTGTTTCGCCATGAGGAGCGCATCGTGCGCATCCGCGTTGAGCTGGAATGCGACCCCAAAGAAGACGTCGGCACGCGCTTCAAGGCCAAAGGGCACATCGCCATCTACGGGCCCGACATGAACGCCAGCGTCGAATCCGACGAATGTCACAAAGCCGTCTCGATGCTCATCGACAAACTCGACCGCATGCTGAACCGCCGCCATCAGTTGCAGCGAGCCAAGCGCCACCACCTCCACCCCGCCAGGCTCGACGTTTCCCTCCCGGAACCCGTCTGACGGCCCCCGCCGACCGCTTCAACCCGTCGCCCCGCGCGACGGGTTTTTTGTTGCCGGCGTCGGACGGCCGCCGCGCGCCGCGCGGCCAGGTGGCCCACGTCCGCCGCCACCCACGACAACCAGCCCTCCCTTGAGCGCCCCCCTCGCCCGAGGCCGCCGCACGGACCGTTCCCTCGAGGGCCTCCCCGCCGATGCGCGCGCGCCCTGGCCCAAGCCTGCGGCCAGTGCCGCGCGCAAACCGCCCTCGTCGCGGGGGTCCGCAGCCCCGCCACCACGACCGCCCGGATCGGCGCGAGCCAAGCCAGCCAGATCGAAGACCTCCTCGCCGCCCTGAGAAATCCGCTGCGCAGCGACGCCGAAATCGCCGCCATCGAACGGATCCTCGCCGCAGCATCAGCCGGACCCAGCCCGCATCGGCCTTGAGCACATCCTGCTCAACCAGTCGTTGCGTATCCAAAAAGAACCGTTCGGGGCGATCGCCCCGCGCATCACACCGAATCCACCGCGCCCGGTCGCGATCGAACAGGGGCTCGAAGGCATACTCAGGTTGGGCATCGAGCGACGACGCGTCCTGCGCCGCGCGGTCGCCGCTTCCGCCCGCACTCCCTTGGTCGACCACCACGACCAAACGGTGCCCCCTTCGATGCATCCCTCGCGCCACCAACCGTCGAGGACGCTGAGGCTCAGCCCGCCGTTGAGCGCCGCTTTCATTCCGCTGGCACCGGACGCCTCCATCGGCGGCAGCGGCGGGTTCAGCCACACCTCCACGCCCGCGACCCTCTGCCGGGCGATGCGGAGATCATCGTTCTCCACGTAAACGAGCGTGATTTTTCCGCGCAAGGTCTCCCGCAGGCGCAGAAGGCCTTGGATGATTTCCTTGCCGGCGGAGTCGTTGGGATGGGCTTTGCCACCGAAAACCCCCTCCAATCCGCCTCCCCGGCCGGCGATCGCCTCGAGCCGCCCCGGATCAGCCAGGAGCAGCTCCGCCCGCTTGTGGGGCGTGAAGCGCCGGGCAAAACCCAGCGTGAGCACCCGCGGATCGAACCGGACCCCCGTGCGTTCGCCGACGAACGCGATGAACGCCTCCTTGGGCGTCAGGTGCGCGGCCCACCATTCGTGCGACCGGATGCTCAGCGCGTAGCGCAGGCTGAAATCTCGCTCACTCTTGCCGCCTTGGTGGTTGGAGCACGTCGGTTTTAACTCCAGCGTCGATCGCATGAAGACCCGCCGCGCGTTTCTCAAACTCACTGCCGCCGGCGCGCTGGCCACCGCTGCCGCCCGCGGGCAAGCCCTCCCCGCCTCCTCCGCCACGCTCACGGCGTCACCCGCCACACCGGCAAGCACCCCGCCCCCCCGTTCCGTCCCAACCTCCACCAGCGCGCAAGACCGCGCGGCCTGGGTTCGTCTCGCCCAGAAACTTGCTCACCCTGTCCTCGGCGCACTCGCCCAGCGCCGCCTCAAGGCCACCATGCCCGTCGAGGCGTCACCCAAGAGCAAAGACCGCCCCTCCGTCACCCATCTGGAAGCGCTCGGTCGCGTGCTCTGCGGGCTCGCGCCCTGGCTGGAACTCGCCGACGACGCCACGTCCGAAGGCGCCGAGCGCGCCGGCCTCGCCGCGCTCGCGCGCTCCGCCCTCGACTCCGCCACCGATCCGAAATCGCCCGATTTCCTGAATTTCTCAAGAGGCGGCCAGCCGCTCGTCGACGCCGCGTTTCTCGCCCAGGCCATGCTCCGTGCCCCGACAGAGCTCTGGAAAAAACTGGAGCCACGCGTCCAAGAAAATGTCATCGCCGCCCTCAAATCCTCCCGCCCCATCAAGCCCGGCGAGAACAACTGGAAACTCTTCGCCACTACGGTCGAGGTTTTCCTCCACGTCGCCGGGGCCGGCCGCGACGACGCCCGGCTCCTCGAAGGCATTACGAAGCACGCCGCGTGGTATATCGGCGACGGCCTGTATGGCGACGGGCCGGAGTTCCACTGGGACTACTACAACGCCTTCGTCATCCAGCCCATGCTCTACGAAGCGCTTGAAGTCGTCGGCGACGAAACTCCCGAGCTCAAAACCTTCCGCGGCAAAGTCCGCAATCGCCTCACGCGGTTCGCCGCGATCCAGGAGCGCCTCATCGCGCCCGATGGCACGTATCCCGCGATCGGCCGCTCGCTCGCCTATCGTTGCGGCGCGTTCCAAGGTCTCGCCCTCGCCGCCCTCGCGCACCGCCTCCCGGGCGACGTGTCTCCCGCACAAACCCGGGTCGCCCTCACCGCCGTCATTCGTCGCACCCTCGAGGCCCCCGGCACCTTCGACCCCGCCGGCTGGCTCCGGATCGGCGTTTCCGGGTCCCAGCCCGGCCTCGGCGAGACCTACATCTCGACGGGCAGCCTGTATCTGTGCAGCGCTGCCTTCCTTCCGCTTGGTCTGCCCACGAGCGATCCGTTCTGGAGCACGCCCACGGCCAAAACCACGTGGCAAAAAGTCTGGTCCGGCGAGGACCTCCCCGCCGACCACGCGCTCAAGAGCCCGAAGTAAACCGACCTTGGCCCGCCCGCGACCGCCTCACTTCCGCACCGTGATCTTCTTGATCACGACCGGCGTGAGCGGCTGGCTCATCCCGCCGTCCATGCCCATCTTCGTGGGCGTCTCGGCGATCGCGTCGACCGTCTCGAGGCCCTTGGTCACCTTGCCAAAAATCACGTAGGCCGGCGGCAGGGGATAGTCGCGGTGCATGATGAAAAACTGGCTGCCGTTCGTATTCGGGCCCGCGTTGGCCATCGCGAGCATGCCGCGCTTATAGCCGGCCTGATAGAGCGCGGAGTCGGCCTTAATCTCGTCGGCGAACTTGCCGCCCCACGCGCTCTCGCCGCCACGCCCGGTGCCCTCGGGGTCGCCGCCTTGCAGCATGAAACCCTTCACGATCCGGTGAAACGTCACACCGTTGTAATAACCGTGCTCGGCGAGCAACCGGAAATTCTCCACGGCCTTCGGCGCATCGCCGGCGAAAAATTCGATCTCGATGGCGCCCTGGTCGGTCTCCAGCACCGCATGCATCCCACCAGAACTCTTCGCCCCCGCCGGCACCTTCGGATTGCCCCCGGCACTCGGCCGGCCGCAGCCCACCACGAGCATCAGCGACGCCGCCGCGAGCAGCGGAAGCGAGCAACCGGAGGAAACGCGCAGGACGGAAAAAACTCGGTCAATCATCATCCCCCACTTCCTAACGACTGGTTGCCCGAGTCAAGCGAGTGCCGGCCCGTCGCCGGGCCGCACGATTCACCCCGCTGTGCCCCCGGGGGCCGCCCGCCAGCTCAAACAAAAAGTCCGTGAAAAATATGCCCGAAGAACAGCGCCGCCAGCACATAGGTGAAGGTCGGAAGGCTGCGCGCGCGGCCGGTGCACACCGCCAAAAAGGTCAGCGCGATCACCCCGAGACCGAGGCCCTCGGCAATGCTGAACGTCAGCGGAATGCAGAGCAGGGTGACGACCGCGGGCATCGTTTCCGCGAAGTCGCCCAGTTTGATTTCGGCCACAGTCTGAAACATGAACACGCCCACGATTACGAGCGCGGGGGCCGTCGCTGCACTCGGGATGATCAAAATCAGCGGGGTCAGGAACAGCGCGAGGAGGAAGCAGACCGCGGTGCTCACCGCGGTGAGTCCGGTGCGCCCGCCCGCCTCGACGCCCGAGGCGGATTCGATGTAGCTCACCACGGTCGACGTGCCGAACAGGGAACTGAGGATCGCGGCGAACGAGTCCGCCACGAGCGCCCGCCCGGCCTTGGGGAGCGAGCCGTCCGGGCGCAGCAGCCCGGCGCGCTTGGTGACCCCGATGAGCGTGCCGATGTTGTCGAACATGTCGACGATCAGGAGCGTGAGCATAATCGGCAGCGCCTTCCAAAAATTCTGGGTGATGAAATCGAAATTCAACTTGAGCATCACCGGCTCCGGCGAACTCGGCAGCGCAAAGAGCCCGGTGGGCATCGCCGTCACGTGGCCGCCCTTGCCGTCCGGCACAAAGAGCCCCGCGAGCGTGATCGCGAGGATCGAGAGCACGATGGCTCCGGGCACGCGCCGCGCGACCAGCACGGCGGTGAGAATGATACCGAAAAAGGCCAGCGCGACGGGCGGCGACCCGAAGTCGCCCTGCGCGACGAACGTGGCCTTGTTGGCGACGACAATCCCGGCGTTTTTCAGACCGATGAACGCGATAAAGAGCCCCACCCCGCAGGTGATCGCGATCTTCAGGGAGTACGGGATCGAGTTGACGATTTTCTCGCGCACGCCCGTCAGCGACAGCAGCAGGAACATCACGCCGTTGGCGAAGACGAGGCCGAGGGCCGATTGCCACGGCACGCCGGCCCCGAGACACACCGTGTAGGTGAAGTAGGCGTTGATCCCCATGCCGGGCGCAAGGGCCAGCGGGAAGTTCGTCATGAACGCCATGAGCAGCGTACTGACCGCCGCCGTGAGGGCCGTCACCGTGACGACCGCGGCCTGCGGCATCCCGGCATCCTTCAGGATGAGCGGATTCACCGCGAGGATGTAGGCCATGGCGGTGAAGGTCGTGAGTCCGGCTTGGAGCTCACGGCCGACGGTGGTGTGGTGCTGGTCGAGTTTGAAGAGGCGGTTGAGCATGGGGGAGAAAACGGGGCGTGGAGACAGAAATGCCGGTTGCGCCGCCGCCCGCAACGCGCGAGTTTAGCAAATTCCGCGCCATGGAAGTCATCGATAGCCACGTCCACCTGTATCCTTCCGACCTCAACGCGGCGCCCGCGGCGTGGGCCGCGGCCCGCGGTGAGTCTCATTGGGCTAAACTTTGCACCCGGCGCCGCAAGGACGGCAACCCGGTGCAGGGCTTTCCAAGTGTGGATGACCTGCTGCGCGAAATGGACCGCGCCGGCGTCGAGCGGGCGGTGCTGCTCGGCTGGTATTGGGAACAGCCCGAGACGTGCGCATGGCAGAACCGGTTTTACGGCCGCTGTGTGCAGGAACATCCGAGCCGGCTGATCGCGTTTGCGACCCTGCATCCCGGCGCCGGCCACTGGCCCACCTTGGGCGAGATGCACCGCGCGCGGGACGAGGGGCTCGCGGGCATCGGTGAGCTCTCGCCCCACTCACAGGGTTACAGCGTCGACGACCCCGTGCTCCACGAGGTGCTCACGCTCGCCGCGGACTGGAAGATGCCCGTCAACCTGCATGTCACCGATCCCGCGACCGCGCACTATCCGGGCCGCGTGGAAACGCCTTCGGACGATTTCGTGCGGCTCGCGAAAGCGTTTCCGTCCACGAACTTCATCCTCGCGCACTGGGGCGGGCTGTTGCCGCTCCGCGATCCCGAGGCGCGCGACCTCCCCAACCTGTACTACGACACCGCCGCCTCGCCCCTGCTCTACGAGCGCGATGTTTGGGGTCGTTTCGCCGCGGCCCTGCCGCCGGGGCGCGTGCTCTTCGGCTCGGACTATCCGCTGAATGTCTATCCCCAACTCGGCCCTGAACCCGAGATGACACGGCTGATCACCGAAGCGAAGGCCGCGGGCGCCGGCGAAGCGATCATGCGTGACAACACGCTGCACCTGCTTCCCCGCTGATCGCGACCGGCCTCAGCCGCCGACCAGACGTGCGGCCAGACGGTTCGTGGTCTCCACCAGCGTCGGCAACTCGACGGTCGTGAGCCGGCCTTGGTCCACCACGCGCCGGCCATTGATAAAACTGTAGTCGACGGTATCTGCTTGGCAGAGGATCAACGCGGCCACGACGTCATGTTGGGCTCCGGCGAAGGACGGCCGGTCGAGATTCACGGCGATGAAGTCCGCCGACATCCCCGGCGCGATGCTTCCGATGTCGTCCCGGCCCAGCACGCGCGCGCCGCCGAGCGTCGCCAGCTCCAGCGCCTCCCGCGCGGTCATAGCCGAGGCGTCCTGCGCCCCGACCCGCGCCAGCAGGCACGCCTCGCGCGCCTCGTGAAAAAGATTGGACGCGTCATTGGACGCCGCACCGTCGACGCCGAGTCCGACGGGCACGCGCGCGCACAGCATTTTTTTCACCGGCGCGATGCCGCTGGCGAGCCGCATGTTGCTGCAGGGGCAGTGCGCCACCCCCGTGCCCGTGCGGCCAAATTTCGCGATCGAGTCGTCGCTCAACTGCACGCAGTGCGCATGCCACACGTCCGCTCCCACCCAGCCCACCGACTCGGCGTAGTCGCCCGGCGTCAGACCGAATTTTTCAAGGCTGTAGGTGACGTCGGACTGGTTCTCTGCGAGATGCGTATGGAGCCGCACACCCGGGTGGGCGCGAGCGAGCGCGGCCGACTCGCGCATCAGGTCGCGCGAAACGGAAAACGGCGAACACGGCGCGAGCGCGACGCGCACCATGGCGTGGCGGGCGTTGTCGTGATAGCGCGCGATGAGGCGCTCGCTGTCGCGCAGGATGTCCGCCTCATTTTCGACGAGCGCATCCGGGGGCAGACCGCCCTGGCTCTCGCCCACACTCATGCTTCCGCGACAGGCATGAAACCGCAGCCCGACATCGCGGAGCGCGCGGATCTCGTCGTCGAGCGTGCAGTCGTTGGGAAAAAGATAGAGATGGTCGCTCGACGTCGTGCAGCCCGAGAGCATGAGCTCGGCCGCCGCCATCTGCGCGCTTACGTAGACGCCCTCGGCGGTGAGCTTCGACCAGATCGGATAGAGCGTCTTCAGCCACTGGAACAGGTCGCAGTTCTGCGCCGCCGGAATCGCCCGCGTCAGCGTTTGATAGAAATGGTGGTGGGTGTTGACGAGCCCCGGCAGCACCACGTGGCGACCGCGCAGGTCCAGCACCTCGTCCGCCGTCGCCGGCAGCGCCGCGGTGGCGCCTACCTGTTCGATAACCTGGTCGCGCACGAAGATGGCGCCGTCGCGAATTTCCTCCCGCACGGCATTCATCGTGACGAGGGTGTGGATGTTTTTGACGAGCAGGGTGCCCATAATGGTGTGCGAAGGTGCGGGGGCCGGGAGCCGTTGCCCAGCTGCAAACCTAATCGGCCAGCTCCGGAGCCTCCGGGAGCTTGGCCCGCCAACCCAGATTCAACAGGAGCGCCGTCAGTCCGCCGGCCGAAATCCCGGACTCCAGCAGCGAGTGGAGAAAACCCGGCAGACTCGCGAGCAGGGCCGGCTGGGTCGGCAGACCGAGCCCGACCCCGAGCGAGAGCGCGACGATCACGCCTTCGCGCTGGCCGAGCCCGGCGCTCAGCAGGAGGCGCACGCCCGCCACCGCGACCAGCCCGAACATCATCAACGCCAAGCCGCCGAGCACGGGCGGCGGCATCACGGTGATCCACCGGCCCACCGCCGGGAAAAGCCCCAGCAGCGCGAGAATCGCCACCATCACATACCCAACCCGCCGGCTGGCGACGCCGGTGATCTGGATCACCCCGTTGTTCTGCGCGTAGGTTGCGCTGGGAAAGCCGCCAAACAGAGCCGACACCGTGCTCACGATGCCGTCGGCCATCACGCCGCCCGAGAGCCGCCGCCAATGCGCCGGACCGCTCGTCCGCAGGCCGGACAACTGCGACGTCGCCGTGATGTCACCCATGGCCTCGAGCATGGAAACCAGGTAAATGAACGCAAAGGGCGGCACAAATTTCCAATCGAACGCGAAGCCGTGGGCGAACAGCCGCGGTTGGGTGATCCAGCCGGCCGCCCCGGCCTCGGGGGCATGCAGTCCGCCGACGAGTCCGCAGACGATGCAGCCCGCCACCACCCCGCCGGCCGCGCCGCCGATCCGCGCCCACGCCCGCCCGGAAGCCTGCGCCGCGACAATCACGGCAATCACCACCAGCCCCACCACCAGCCCAAGCCACGCCGGCGCCCCCGGCCGCACACTGGCGGCGAGCCCGGAAAACGCCGTCGGGATCAACGACGTCCCGATCAGCAGCACGACCACCCCCGAAACCAGGGGCGTGAAGACCGTGCGCAGCCGCGCAAGCAACGGCGCGAGCACGATCAGCAGCGGCGCCGTGAAGCACGACAGCCCCAGCATCAACGGCAGGCCGCCCGCCTGGCCCGCCAACGTGAGCGGCTGCAGAAAGGCAAAACTCGTCCCCGTGACGCTCAACAAACCCGAGCCCACGGGCCCGCGTTGCCGACATTGGAGCCACGTGCCGAACGCCGAGGCGAGCAGCGCGATGCTGACGAGGTAGGCCGTGTCAGCCTGCGAAAACTTCAGGGTGCCCGCCAAAATCAGCGGCGGCGTGATCGTGCCCACCACCATCGCTGCGACCTGTTGCACGCCCACCAACAGCGCCGGGCCGAGGGGGATCTTGTCTTCAAGTCCGTAGACGATGTGCGACCGCTTTTCAGGCGACGCGGGGGGCGGCAAAATTTGCATGCGGGTTCATCCCATTAGCACGTCCCACGCCATCGACGGCCAGCGTTATTGCCAAAAAAAAGCCGCTCCCCGAAGGGAGCGGCTGCAAAGACGGACCGGAAACCGGTGCTTAGAAGCTCAGCTTGACAGTGAACTGCACCTGCGTGCCGGGCAGCGCCAAAATGGAGCCGTTGCCGTAGACGGCGTTCGGCGGCGACCAGTTTTCCTCGTTGGTGGCGTTGAGCACACTCACGCGGAAATCCCATTTCTTGTATTTGTAGGAGGCGCCGGTGTCCAACGTGTATTGCATCGGAATCACGAGCGAGCCGGAGGTGTTGTTGTTCATTTCGCCGGTGACGACGATGTTCGTGTTCAGGCCGAAGCCGTTGTCGAACGAGTAGGAGACGAGACCGTTGAAGAGGTGCTGCGGGAGGCCGGAGACCTGCTTGACCGTGCCGATCGGAATCGTCGCGCCCTTGTTGGCCGGGGGCACTTCGGACGCGCCGCCGAACAGACCGTATTGGAAACCGGCCGACGACTCGGCATCGATATAGGAGTACGAGGCGGTGGCATAGAGGCGCTTGTTCGGCTGGAAGTTGATCTCGGACTCAAAGCCCTTGTAGCGGAAGTTCTGGATGACAGTGCTGCTCGTGCTCTTGGCCGTACGCTTCTGGTCGTAGACCGCGAAGTTCAGGAAGACCTTGCCGTTGGCCAGCGAATACTTGGTGCCGAGCTCGTAGAGCGTGCTGGGCTGCTGGAAGCTCTCGCGGTCGAGGCCGGAACCGGCGGCGTTCCACCCGGTGATGCCGCCGCCGTTGCCGACCGCACCCGAGGTGTTCTTGCTGAAGTTATACGTGAAGTAGACACTCGAATTCGCCGAGGCCTTGTAAACCGCGCTGCCGTTCACGTTGGGCAACCAGACCGAAATGTTGGCCTCCGGGAAGGGCGGAAGGAGCGGCTCGCGCACCTTGGCGTTAAACCGGTCAAACCGCAGACCGCCGACGACATTGAACTCTTCGCTGACTTTCCACGTGCCCTGCGTAAACGCGCCGACGGTGGTGCCGCTGCTGTCGTTAGTGTCACCGTTGAAGAGGCCAGGCTGGGCGAAGCGGTTGGGCCAGCCGGGGATCGGGAAGCCCTTATTCTTCGCGAAATCGATCGAATTATAGACGTTGATGAAATTGTGGTCTTTCGTCACGTCCCACGCGTTCACCGGCTCGAAGAAGTAGTCGTCGTAGGCCTTCGTGCGCTGGTACCGCAGGTCCAAGCCGGAATTCACGGAGAGATTCTTGAGGCTGGTGATGAACTCGGTGCGGTTCTCGGCGAACCACGAAGGATCGATGACTTCGGAGTAGTAATAGGTGCTGAGCGTATTGCGCTTGGTGTGGCTCAGGTAGGACGTGTTTTTGAGGTTCAGGTTGGAGCTGATCTTGGCCGTCTGGATCGCCTGCACGCTGAACTCGACGCCGTCGGACTGATTGCCGGGACGCAGCAGGCGCGTGTGCCGGTTGAGCTTCACGCTCGGGCCCCACGCGATGGTGTTACCGCCGCCCAAGATGTTCCTCGAGTTCTGCGGATCGGACGGCGTCGCCGTCGCGCCGTTGTTGATGTTGATACCGGTGATATAATTCCCGTTGTCGATCAGGTCTTGGGTCACGCGGTTGACGCCCCAGTTCTCGGTGTAAATGCCGAAGAAGGTCTGGGCGTTCAGGAAGAGCTCGTAGTTCGCGGTCGGACGCCAGGTGGCTGCGCCGTAAACAGAGTGCGTCTCCTTCTTGCCGTCGGTGTAGTACCCCTTGGTGTTTTCACCCGAGTAGCTGAAGCGATAGGCGAGCTCCTTCGAAAACGGACCGCCGGTGTCCACCGTCCACCGGTTCGTGTTGTAGGAACCGAGCGTGTAGCTGACCGATCCCTTGGTGACGTCGAAATACGGACGCTTGCTGATGAGATCGATGAAACCGCCGACATACATCGAAGAACCCTGCACGGCGGTCGCCGGACCTTTCACGATGTTGACCGACTCCACCGAGTTGAAATCCACCGGTAGACCGTTGCCGTTACTGGTGATGCGGGCGCGGACGCCGTTGATAAACAGGTCCGAGGACTGGCCGCGGATGCTGGCGTTGGACGGCGCCCCGAAATTGGTCGTCGTAAACGCGCTCGACGTCAGCTTCGAGAAATCGAGGACATCCGTGATCGAAATGTCGGTGAGCTGCTGGCGGGAGATGATGGTCACGTTGCGCGGCACATCGACGATGTTGTCATCGGTGCCGAACACTGAGTTAAACGGACGCGCGGTCGGCAGAATCTGCAGATCGATCGGCACGTCTTTGACTTCGAACTTGCTCATCGTGACGACATCGGAGCCCGCTTTGGCGGGCGCGGTCTGCGCGGTGAGCGGAGACAGCGCAGCCAGACCCGCAAGGGTCAGGGCCGCGACGGTCACGCGGTGGGTAGGTGTGGTAGTTGGAATCACGGGTCGTGACTAAGCAGGCCTCAGGCCAAGTCCAGCAGCTAAATGGGTTTTCGCGGCACCTCGTCACTCCCGCGGCCACCCCCGGGGAATTTCATGCAAAGAGCGGCACCACCCGCATCCCCAACACGTCAATCAGCCCCTTGTCCGTCAGCCGCAATTCGGGAATCACGGACAGCGGCAGCAGGTTGAAGCCCATGTAGGGCACCTTGCAGCCCAGTTTCTTCCAGGCGCGCTTCAGCGCCGTGGTCTCTTTCGCAACCACGGAGGCGCGCTGGTCGGAGAGCAGCCCGGCGATCGGCAGCGCGACCTTGGCGAGGACTTTGCCGCCGCGGACGACACTGACACCGCCGCGCATCGCCTTGACGGTCGCAAGGGCGAGCTGCAGGTCGGCCTCGTTGGTGCCAGCCAGGACGATGTTGTGCGCGTCGTGACCGACGCTGCTGGCCACCGCACCGTCCGCCAAACCGAAGTCACGGAGCAAGCCATAGCCCACGCCGCCAGTCTTGCCGTGGCGTTCGACGACGGTGAGGAAACACAGGTCGTGCCGCGCGAGCTGCTCCGGCCAGGAGGCCGCGGGCGCGAGCGCCACGCGTTCATGCGCCGTAACGATACCGGGCGGGACGAGGCGAATGACGTTCGCCGTGACCGGCTTCGTCGGCAGCGGCGGCGTAAGCGTGACTTTGCGGGGCAGTTTCACCGTTGCGTAGGCCGCGCGCGGGTAACGATAGGGCTGGCTGAGGGCGCGGTCGAGGAGCGGCGTGATCCGGCGCCGTTCCACCACCAACTCGCCGCCAAACCAGGTATTCTGCACTTCAAGGGCATCGTTGAGCAGCACGATGTCCGCCCGGCGCGCCGGGGCCAGACCGCCGAAATCGCCGTCCATGGCATAGCGCGTGGCCGGGTGCAACGAGCCCATGCTCCACGCCGTCGGGGTGGGCAGGCCGGCGGCGACCGCCTGGCGCACCACCCAGTCCATGCCGAAGAGAAACAGGTCGTCCGCGTCGCGATCGTCCGTGCAGACGCACACGCGTTTCGTGTTCGCGCCGAGCTCCGTCACGGCCTTGATCGCCTGCGGCAGCGAGTGCCACGGCGTGGTCGGGTTGCCGCCGCGCAGGAAAATCCACACACCGTTTTCCAAAAAGTCGTTCGCAATCTCCCGGTCGATCGCCTCGTGCGTGTCGGTAATGCCGCTCGCCGCTCCGGCCGCGACAAACTCGCGTCCGTAAATGTGGCCGCAGACCGGCTTCCCGCGCTTCAACGCTTCGGCCAGCACGCCGTGGCTGCGCTCGTCGCCCAAGGCCACCGACACATAGTCCATCTTTTCGCCCAGCGCCGCCGCCTCGGGCCACCGGTCGAAAATTCGCCCGATCTTGTCCGGGGTCAGATCGCCGCCCGCAGTCTCGAGCGTCGCGTTTGTCGCCGGCACTGTACTCGGGACTGTCAGAAACACCGACAGCGGCGCGCGCCGCGCGTCCTCCAACATCCACTCGATGCCCGCGACATCGCACACATTGCCGATTTCATGGCTGTCGCAGAACACCGTCGTCGTGCCATTGAGCAACGCCGCCTCAGCAAACGCGCACGCCGTCATCATGCTGCTCTCGATGTGGACATGCGGGTCGACCAGCCCCGGCGCGACAATCCCGCCGCGCGCATCGTAAACCGTCGCGCCCGCCAGCTTCGCTTGCTTGTAGGCGCCCGCGGGCTTCACCGTCGCGATCCGGCCGCCCTTGATCCACAGTTCGCGCCCCGGATGGATGCGCTCGGTGTAAGTCGAGAGCAGACGCGCGCCGGTGATGACAAGGTCGGGCGCGGCCCGCCCCATCGCCACGGCGGCGAGTGAACGGGTCATCGTATGGAGCGGGGCAACCGAAAAACGGGTGAGCATGCGGCCAATCAAGCAACCCCCGGGCCACGGCGCCACCCGAATTTCACGCCGCGCTCACGTTCCCTCGTAAACCGCCGCCAACTCCAGCATCAGCCGCTCGAGTTCTTCGTAATACTTGACCTCCGTGAGCTTCGCTTTCGTCTCGCGCAGCCGGGCGATCTTCAGCTCCAGCGCATCGCGCCGCGCCCGCCCTTCGGGCGACAACTGCTGCTCGGCCGCGCTCCGGACCAGATGAAACTGGTGGGCCCGCGCTCCGTCGAGTGTCGCCCCGTCCTTCGCCTGTTTCGTCGCCCGCACGCCGCGAAACCACTCCGCGGGCGTGCCTAGCCCGTCCCCATTGTCGTCGATGAGCGCGTGCTCCGTCGCGAGGCGGCCTTCGGTCTTGTAGAATTCCGTCGTGCGTTGCGACCCGCTGAGAAACGCCTCCAAGAGCGAAACCTGGCCGTCCTTGTCGAGGTCGCTCCGCGGATCCGCCATCGCCTCGGCAAAAAACTTCCCGAAGCGCGCGTAATTTTGCTCGTTGCCGCTCCGCGTGGAGCTGATGACCACCCGGCCCGCCCCCGCCAGCTTGATCAGAAACGGCGCACTCGCCGACGCGGTATCGATGATCGCGAGGGGCCGGCGAAACGGCTTCAGCCAGTCCGCTAATTCCCCTGCCGTCAGATCCTGCCCGCGCAAATTGAACTTCGCCTCCTTGCCGTCGAACGTCCCGTGGCCGATCAACACGAGCCAGAGTTCGCCGGGGCCCGCCGGGGCCTCGGCCGCCAGCGCCTGCTTCAGCCGCTCGCGGTCCGACGTCGCGCCCGCCGCCCCCCCCCCGATCATCACGGCTTTCACTCCGGCCTGCGTGGTGACCTTGCCCCACGTCTCGAGCTGCTGCGCAAACACCTTTTCGTAGTCCTCCTCGCCCGGCGCCCCGGCGACGACGATCACGGTGGCACGTTCCTCAGCCCCCAGCCGCACGACGGCCAAAAGCAGGGCAAAAACAACGAAACGAAAACGGGTCTTCATGGCATGCCTTTCCAGCGCCGCAGCCCCCACTCCGCCAACAGGCAGGCCAGGGCAAACGCAAACAGCAGCGGCGTGTGCCACGCCGGGTAGGACCACGTCTCCATCACCGGCGCCCGCAATTGCGGCAGGCGTTTCGCCAACGCCGCGAGATCGGCTGCGGCAATCACTTCGCCGCCGGTCTTCCGTGCGAGATCTTCCAGCAACGCCACGTTCGGGGTCAGCGAGCGGAACTCCTCCGCCGCGAGATCCGTGCTCCAGCCCGCTTCGGCCCGGCCGAGGTCCGCGCCCGCCGGATTCTTGACCGTCGCCACCACCCGGTAGCCGCCCGTCTGCCGCGGGACGTAGGTTGCCTGATACAGCCCGGGCTCGCTGAGCGCGGGCTCCGCTTCGAGCCGGATCGACGGCGGCGCAGCGCCCCCCGTGCCCTCGAACACCACAGACTGCACCTCGATGCTCACCGCCGCATCGTCCACCGCCTGAAATTTTTCGTCGCGCACCCGCACCTGTACCCGCATCGCGCCGTTCGCATCGGCCGCCAGGGGCTCCACCGTGCAATCTACGCGGTTCGGCACATCAGCCACGAGCCAACGCGCGAGCTGACGCCACGCCTTCTCCATGTCGGCGCGCGCCGCCGAGTCTTTCATCCCCCACTTCCACACATCGCCGACGGTCAGCGCCGCCGTGCGGCCCCGGCCGAAACGCTGCACAGCCAGCGCCGGCAACTCCCCACCCTTCTCGTCCCGCACCGTCGCAATCACGCTCGCACCGGGTTTCAACGCCCGCACGCGATTCACAATCTCAAACGGCGGCATCGCGTCGATGCGCGCTCGCTCGTCGCCTTCGTTGTCGCGCAGCCGGGCCCAGGCCTGCAACCAGCCTTCGCGCGCCAATTGCAGATGCACCGGACCGACCGGTGCCGCCGCCGTCGCGGTGTCGCGGTCGAGATAAACCGGCAGCATGTCGCCAATGGGCGTGCGCACGTAGTTGCCCTCTTGAAAACTCTCCATGCCGCCGAGCATCAAAAAGCCGCCGCCGCGTTCCGCCACGAATTTCTGCACCAACATCGCCTGCTCCGGCGCGAAAAACTCCGCCTCGAGGTCGTCCAGAATCACCGCGTGATAGCCGAACAGGTCCTCCGGCGTCCGCGGAAACCCCGCCCGCAGCTCGATTTCATCCCGCGTATTCAATCGCACGAGCACCGGCTGATCGTAACCCTGAACCTCCTCGGGCGACTGGTTGCCAAAACCCCGGAAGAGCGGATTGCTGGTCTCGCCCGCGCGCCCGCGGAAATCAAATTTCGGCTCGCGCTTCGCGACGCGGATCAGCCCCACGAGTTGCACCTGCTCGTCACTCTGCACGGCCCGGTTGAGAAACTTAAACTCCCAGTTTGGCCGACCCGACACGTAGAGAATCCGAAACGGCCCCTGCCCGCGGTCCACCGTGATCACGCGCGCGTTGTTCGCCAGCGTCGCCTCCTCGGACTTCAGGGCCTCCGGCACCGGTTTTTCCGCCGGCTGGTCCGCGCCCACTGCCACCGTCGGCGTCAGCTCGCTGCGCGCGCCAACACGCACCTGATAAAAAGAAAGTCCGGGCTGCTCTGGTTTGAGTTGAAACCGAAACGCCACTGCCTCGCCGTCGCCGCGCGCTTCGGCCGTTTGCTCCTGCAGCACTTTCCCGCTCCGGTCGATTAAACGCGCGACGACCGGCTCGCCGCGATAGCCCGTCGCCGTCACATCCGCCTGAATCGACACCGGGGCGTCCTCGAACGCCGTCTGGCTCACCGAGACCTGCTGCACCGCGATGTCGCGCACCGCGTCGCGCCGGCCGATGACGACCGGATAAATCGGCGGCAGGCCTTTCAGCTCGGGCAGTTTGCCACCCAGCAAATCGGTCGCGTTGCCGTCAGTGAACAGCAACACGCCCGCGAGCGGCCTCCCTTGGAAGCGTTCGGTCAGCGTGCGCAACGCCGAACCCAGCGCGGTCGAGCGGCCGTCAAAGGCCAATTCGTGAAAATCGTTGGACGCCTGCAGCCGCGAATCGAAGAGATATCGGCGCACCTCGAAGGTGTCCGTCAACGCCGCCTGCCAGCCCGATTTCCCCGGATCCACCAGCGCGCGCAACCCGTCGCCGCGGCTGCCGGGTTCACCGCGGTCATGCACCTGCAGACCCGCGCTGTTGTCGGCCACCACGGCGAAGAGATTGGCGCCCGGCCGGGCGCGCTGCCCGAGCCAGAGCGGCTCCAGCAAACACAGCGCGAGCGCGACTAGGCCCGCGATCTTCAACGCGAGGCAGACCCCGCGCAGGGGCTGGGACGCGGCCGCGCGGTAGCTCCATGCCAACACGCCCCCGGCGACGCCGAGAAACGCGACCGCGGGCCAGAGCCAGTTCCCACCGGAAAAAGTAAGTTCGGCTAAAGTCATCATCTCAGCGGGTGTCGGGCTTGTCCTTGTCCTTGCCCAGTTCCTCGTAGTAACGGCGCACGGACTCGGCGAAACGGGCCGGGACCGGATCGCGGTCGATCGGCGCGAGCGACTCCTTCGAATCGCGCCGCGACAACGCCTCCGCCACCCGCGCGCGCACCTCGACGAGCGGATTCAAAATTTGGAGCTTCACGACGGTCCAGTCGGGCTTTTTCCGGTCGTTCACGAGGTCGCGCCGCAGCAGCCGCGCGCGCTCGCGGGCGGTCGCCACCGCGTTGCGCAGGTCGGGCGAATCGAGCAGTTGCTCCACGTCGCGCAACCGTTCGTTCCACGGCGCGAAATTGCCACCGACGAACGGCCCGCCGCGATACATGCCGCCGATGTCGCCCCCGATCCCGATGCGCTCGTCCCCGCCGTCGTTGGGTCCCCCGTTGAGCATGTTGCTGACGTCCAGCCCGCCGCGCTCACCGCCGGCCCGGGTTTGATTGCGCCCGTCGCGTCCGCCGGCGAGCCGGTTCGCCTGACGACCCGGTTGACCCGGACCACCCGCGCCCTCGCCCGCCGTCTGGCCCTCGCCCGTCTGACCGGGCTGGCCGGCCCCCGACTGTTGGCCCTGCCCTTGACCCTGACCCGGCGTCTGACCGGGCTGGCCACCTTGCCCCGGCTGGCTGCCCGGTTGCCCCGCCGTCGCGACCCCGCGTCCGTTTTGGCCCGGCTGCTGGCCGGGTTGCTGGCCACCTGGGCCGGGCTCCTGCCCCGGCTGCTCGCCCTCGCCCGGCGCACCCGCTTCACCGGGAGCGCGCTCGCCTCCGGGTTGCGTGCCCGCCTGGCGCTGCGTCGGATCACCCGCCTGGGGCGCGCCACTCTGTCCGGGCTGGCCCTGACCCTGCGCCTGCGCGATTTCGCGCGTGAGTTCATCGGTGAGCTTGTCGAGTTCGGACTGCGCGAGCTTCAGCTGTTCCGCATCGTCGCCGAGCACACTGTCGGCCGCCCGCTCCACCCCGCGTTTCAATTCCTCCGTGGCCGCGCGGGCCCGCCGGCCGGCCTGTCCGGCCTGCGGGAGGTAGCCTTCGCGCAGCATGTCGGTCGCAAGATCGAGCGTCTTGCCGCCGCCTTCGCGCTCAGCGTTCTTCTGCATGCGGTCGAGCAGCTCGCGCCTCATGAGCCCTTCGCGCAGCAACTCCTGTTTCGTTTCCTTGACCGCGTTCGCATCGTCCTGACTGAGCTTGCGCACGCTGTCGTAAAGCTGGCGCGAGAGCAACGGCTCCGCGTTCTCCGCCTGCTCCGACACCTGCTGGGCGCGCTCCGTAAATTTATTCATGCGCTCTTTCTGCTGGGCCAGGCCCTCCTGCAATTCCTTGCGGTCGGTGGAGTCGCCGAGCGATTTGCGCTGCTGCGGACCGCCCAGCCCGTCGAGCTGCTGGCTCAGTTTTTCCTGCTCGCGCGCGAGGTCGCGGGCCTCCTGCCGCATCTCACGGAGGTCTTCGGCAAACTGGCTGGAATTCTGTTTCCGCATCTCCTCCCGCAACTGCTGGAGCTGGCGCTGCGCCCGCGTGCCCGAAGCCAGTGCCTGCGCGACGGAACCCTGCGCCGCGGCGTCGGCCGCCTTTTGGAGATCGTCGCGCGTCTGGTCCAACTGCCGCTTATCGTCCGCCATGCGCGACTGGTTTTCCGGCCGGTCCATGCGCTGCCGCACCTCGTCCACGTCGGCCAGCATCTGCTGCTGCTCTTCCTGGAGCCGTTTGAGGCGCCGCTTGATCTCCTCGCGTTCCTGCTCGGATTTCGATTCTTGCAGCGAGGCCTGCAATTCCTTCAACCGCTCGTTGAGGTCCTGCTGGCGGCGCGCGAGCTCCTGCAGGCGGTTCATCACCTGGAGCTGCTCCTTGCGTTCCGCGTTCTGCGGCGCCTGAGCCTGCGCCTGCCGCTGGGTTTCGTAGCGGTTTTCCGCCTGCGTCAGATCGAGCTGGTCAATTTGCCGCTGGTTCTGCCCCTTGCCGCCGCCCTTCCCGCCCTTACCCCCGCGCGTCACGTTCGTCTCGCGGGCCTGCAGCTTCAGCAGCGCCTGATACGCCGCCTGCTCAGCCGGCAACGCCTGCGCCAGCGGCCCGGGGACCTTCGCCGCCTTCGCGAGCTCCGCGATCGCCTTCTTCATCTCGGCCGTCGCCGCGGTCCACGCCGCCTGCGCCCGGGGCGAACGCGCCTCCTCCATCGCCTCCTCAGCCTGCGCGAGCGCCTGCTGCTGCGACTCGGCGATGACCTTCGCGTCGTCCGCATATTTCGGCGAGAGCCCGTCACGCTGGAGGCGCCAGGTCGCGTTAATGATCTGCTTCTGCAGATCGACCAGCTTGCGCGCCTTGTCGCCGCCCTGCTTTTTGTCCTGCTTGTCGTCGTCCGAGTCCATGCCTTGGCTCTCCCGGAAAATTTCGTCGAACGGCCGTACCTCGGCGAAAAACAGGTCGCTGCTCGTGCGCCGGACTTTTCCGTCGGGCCCGATGTCGTCGGCCCACGCATGCCAGGAAACCAGGTCGTCGGGCTTCGCGCCGATGTCCTCGAGCCTCAACAGGTGCGTAAAGGTCCGCTTCTCCTTCGCACCGGTGGCTTGGCCAAGTTCGATGAACTTCGGTTCACCCGCCGCCATCGCGTAGGAAATGCCATAAGCCGAAGCTCCGAAGTCGTCGAACACCGTGCCCTCGAATGCAATTTCCTCCAGGGCCGACGGGCGCACATCGCCGCGCGGCAACACCAGCCGCAGCTCGGGCACGCGGTTCGGCTGCACGTCGATCACGAACGACGAGGAGACTTTGTTGGCGCGACCGTCCGCGTCCACCAGTTGCAGATCATAGGTCTGCGACTTCGCGAGCAGGAACGCCGGCAGCACCGCCACGGCCTTGCCCGGCGTAACCGTCAGCGGAATCGCCGTCTTCTGGCCGTCGCGCGCCACCAGCTTCGCCGACGCCACCGGCTTGTTGAGCTGCAGCGCGTAGTCGAGCGTCGTGCCCTCCACCGCGCTGACGCGGCGCGTGTCCTCGACATGTTTCGGCGCGAGCTTCGTGTAGCCGGGAAACGCGAGATCCGCATCCGCCCGCACGAGGTGCGGGTGCTCGAACACGGCGACCTTGAACTCGCGGGTCTTCTCGCCGCGGTATTCAAGGTGGTAGGTGAAATCGGCCGCGACCTCGGGGACGCTGCCGCCGAACACAGGATCGGCGAGGCTCTTCACGAGCGGAATCGTCCGCGCCGCCACATTGGCTTCCTGCACGACCAGGGCGACCGACGGCGGCAACGTCAGGCCAAACCGGGCGAGCACCACCAGGCTGTCGCCCCGCTCGATGCTCGCATCGCCGGGCGTCACCGCGATGCCGTCGGCGCCGCGCCACGGGGTCTCGGCGTTCTTCGCCGGCGCGGCCACGTGTGCCTGGGCGAGTGCCCACGCGAAACCCAGCAGCGCCCCGAGGTGCGCGACCTGCGTCCACGCGAGCCGCGACGACGGGACGACCTGGGGCCAGTCCTGTTCCTGACTTTTCGCGGTCGCCTCCTGCAAGACGCGGTGCTGGAGGTAGCCGGGCTCCACCCCCGGCGCGAGGTTCTGCTGCACCGCAGTCAACAGCACACCCTTCAAATCGGGATGCGCGTCCTCGACCTTCTGCGCCGCCCAGCGGAGATCGGGCGCCTTTGCAAAATGGCTGATCACGATACCCGACGCCACCGCCCCGACCACCGCCGCGAGCAGCGGAACCACCAGGGGCGAGCTCCACCCCGTTGCCTGCTGCAGCCCCCCGAATGCGAGTGCGACGAGCGCCGCCCCGGCCCACCACCCCGCGAGCTTGCGCCACAGACCCAGCCATTGGTGACGACGGATAACCCGCCGCAGTTTGGTTTTGAGGAACTCGTTGTTCATGTCGCGGCCTCCGTTTGTTTTTGATTCGCTTTTCGCGCCGTCCAGCCGGCGAGCGCCGACTCCACCAACAACACGACGAGCGTCGCCGCGATAAACCACCGCCAGAGCTTCTGGCGGTTCTCCGCCTCGACGCCCTGGAGCACAATCTGGTTGTCGCCACCCGGCTCAGGCTGCGGTGCCGTCTGGGCAACCGGCACGCCGAGCCGCTCCAACTCGTCGGGCGCGACCGGCGCCGTGCGGCTCTCGTTGGGCTCCAAATTCACCGCGAAACGCAGCGTCCGCTCGCCCACCGCCACCGTCCGGATGCCCGGCTCGGAGAACCGCACCTCTTTGTCCCCCGCGCCGGCCGGCAACGCCGCCGTGTCGCCGACCAACCACTGCGATGGCGCCGTCGCTACGCCGCCGCCAAGCTCCAGCAGCGACCACAGCACCGGCACAAATTTAGACGAAACGGACAGCTGGCTGTCCTCCGGCTGCCACCCGGTCGCCCACACCACGAGACGCCCCTGACCGAGCGGCGCCTCGACGACCGCGGGGTCGCCGCTGTCGAAACGAGCCAGCACGCGGCCCGCGGGAATCGTGGCGGGGTCGAACTTCCGGTATTTCCAAATATGAATCTTGGTGAAGTCGCTGAACCGCGGGTCGGCGAACGGCGCAAACAGCGGGTGCTTGAAATCGATCTCGGCCAACATCGCATAACTCGTCGGCGTCACTTCCGTCAGCGTCACACCCTCGCGCCCGACGAGGAAGCCGAGCGTGGCCGCCGCCGCCGCATTTTTCGGGATGAACACCACGGTCTTGCCCGCCTGAGCCTGCGCTCGCAGCTCCGCGGTCTGGGCGGGTGGCAAGGCCGCGGTGACGAAGATCACCTGCGCCGTGCGGACGTCCTCCGGCGTGAGCTGCGCGGACGAGGTCCGCGCCACGACGTTGACCGCGAGGCGCGGCGTATCGGACAGCGCGCGGCGGAGAAAAAACAGCGGCTGACGCACATCGTCCGGCGCATCTTCGCCGAGCCACAGCACGTTCAGGCTCTGCTGCGCCGGCGGGATGACATAGACGGTATTGTCGAAATCCTCGTCGTCGCCCTTGAGCACGATGCGGTCGAGACCCGGCGCCGACTTCACCAGCGGCACGGCGACCACGCGGCTCTGCCCGGGCGGGACGTAGACGTCGATGGGCACACCGGCAAACTCCCCCGGCGCCTCCGCGCGTGCCCAGCCGACCTTGAACTGTTCGCGCTGCGCGTCGGCGGAGTTAGTCACCCGCACGCGCACCACCGTTTCGCTCGCGCGGCTCGTGCCCGCGCTGTCGGCGACGAGTTGCAGCCCCGCGTTGGTCGTGCCGCGCGCCTTCACCGGCTCGAGCACGAGGGCCACGCCCTTAGGCCACTCGTAGGCCTGGAGCGCATCGAGCCGGCTGCCGGTCTGCAGATCGCTCACGAGCACGACCTCGCGCGGGCCGGGAAACTGCTTGCCATCATTCTCGGCCAGCGCCTCGGCCGCGGCGATCAGGGCGGTGCCCAACTGCGTGCCCGCCCAACCGGGCGAGGCGGCGGCGAGCCGGGCCTGGGCCAGGGCGACCCGGTCGGTGGGCGCCGTCCGGTTCCATTCCTCGAACGGCAGCAGCAGCGTCGCCGCGCGGTCAAACGTGTAGAGCGCCACCTGGTCGACCGCGGAGACTTTGCCGAGGGTGGCCTCGACGCGCTCGCGGGCGGCGGACCACAGCCCGGCGCGCCGCATGCTCGCGCTGACATCCACGAGCACGACGATGCGCTTCGGCTGCGCCGCCGTGGGATCGTCCAGGGGCGTCTGTTTGAAAAACGGCCGCGAGAACCCGAGGGCGAGCAGTCCGAGCGCCAGGCAGCGGAGCAGCAGCAGCAGCCAATGCTCCAAGCGGCTCCGCTTCGCGAGGCGCGGCGGCGTGGGCAGCAAAAACATCAGCGAACTGAACACCCGGCGCTCGCGCGTCGTGCGCCGGATCAAGTGGAATAAGATCGGCCCCGCGATCGCGAGTCCGCCGAGGAGAAACAACGGGGTGAGAAAATTCATGACGCCCCTCCCGGATTGGCCCCGCGGAAGGCGGGACGGAACTGCCGACCGCGTTTCATGCGGTCCTGCAAAAAGCCGAAGAGCGCGACTTCCAGCGGCTGGTCGGTCGCGAGCAACTGGTAGCTGATCCCGAGTTTGCGGCACATCGCGCGGAGTGCGCTGCAGTGCTCCTCCAGTTTCTTGACGTAGGGCGCGCGCGCCGTGGCGGGATCAAGGTAGAGCGTGCGCGCCGACTCCAGATCTTCAAACATCGCGGGCTGGTCGAGCCCGAGGTTCACCTCCGCCGGATCGAGCACCTGAAAGACACTCACCTCGTGACCGCAGGCCCCGAGCGCGAGCAGCTTGCGCTCGAGCTGGTCGATGGGCGCGAGAAAATCGGACACGAGCGCAACCAGCGCCCGTCGGCCGATGAGCGCCGAGATGCGCTCCAGCGGGGCGGCCAGATCCGTCGTGCGGCCGGCCGCGGGGCGCTCCAACGCGTACATCAGCTGGCGCAGGTGGCCGGCACGATGCCGCGCGGGCAGATAGTCCCGCACCTGGTCGTCAAACGTCAGCAGCCCCGTGGCATCGCCCTGCAGGTGGAGAAAATAGGCGAGGGTCGCCGCGAGCGTCGCCGCGTAGGCCGCTTTGGTGTGGCCCCGCGAACCGTAGTCCATCGAACGGCTCTGGTCCACGAGCAGATGGCAGCGGAGATTCGTCTCGTCCTCGTATTTCTTGATAAAATAGCGGTCGCTGCGCGCGACCACCCGCCAGTCGAGGTAACGCGGGTCGTCGCCCGGCGTGTATTGCCGATACTCGGTGAACTCGACGGAGAAGCCGTGGTAGGGGCTGCGGTGCATGCCACTCCAGAAGCCCTCGACGACCGCGCGCGCGCGCAGCTCCAGACTGCGGATATTCATCAGCGTCTGGGCGTCGATGAGCTTCGCGGACGGTAACGGGGCACTGGACTGCGCGACGGCCATGGGAAAACTCAGGCGCTGACCGGCACCTTGGTCCCGGCGACGAGGCGCTTGATGACTTCCTCGACCCGGATGCCCTCGGCCTCGGCGCGGTAGTTGAGCAGAATGCGGTGGCGCAGCGTCGGCGCGGCGAGCGCCTGGATATCCTCGACGGTCACGTGCGCCCGGCCCTGCAGGAGCGCGCGGGCCTTGGCGCCAAGAATGAGGAACTGGCCGGCGCGCGTGCCGGCGCCCCAGCTCACCCATTCGTTGACGTAATCGGGTGTGCCGGCCTGGTGCGGGCGCGACGCGGAGACGAGTTGCACGGCGTAGCGGACCATTTCCTCGGCCACCGGCACCTTGCGCACCAGAGCGTGAAAGCGCAGCACGTCCTCGCCCGTGAAGAGCGCCTCAATCGGCGCGGGCCGACCGGCGGTGGTCTGCTGCACCACGCGCACTTCGTCCGCCTCGGGCAGGTAGTCCATCACGACGTTGAACATGAAGCGGTCGAGCTGCGCCTCCGGCAGCGGATACGTGCCTTCCATTTCGATGGGATTCTGCGTCGCGAGCACGAAGAACGGCTCTGGGAGCACGTGGCGCACGCCCGCCGCCGTCACCTGGTGCTCCTGCATCGCCTCGAGCAGCGCCGCCTGCGTTTTCGGCGGCGTGCGGTTGATTTCGTCGGCAAGGACCATGTTCCCAAACACCGGGCCGGGCACGAAGGTGAGCTTCCGCCCGCCCTCGCCGTCCTGCAAAATTTCCGTGCCGGTGATGTCCGCCGGCATCAGATCGGGCGTGAACTGGATGCGACGAAACTCGAGGTGGAACACCTGCGCGATGGATTTCACGAGCAGGGTTTTCGCGAGCCCGGGCGCGCCGGTGATGAGGCAGTGCCCGCCCGCGAGGAGCGCGAGCATGATCTGGTCGATGACCTCGCGCTGCCCGATGATGACCTTGGCCAGCTCGGCCTCGATGCGCGCGCGGCCAGCGAGCAGTTTCTCGGCGGTCTCGCGCTCCATGGCGAAATTATCGACCGGAGCGGGAGCGGCGGCGGGGGGGAGTTCGGGCGGGAGTTCGGGGGGGATCGCGTTGCTCATATCAATGGGTCATCAGGTAGAAGACGATGTTTACGCCGAGCGGATAGGAGATCTTCTCGGAAAAAGTGCGGAAGTAACGGTCGTCCTCGCCCTCGCGTTCCCACCCGTCGGGGACGTCGCTGTTGTGGATCACGAGGATCATGATCCGGCCCTTGTCGTCGAGCAGCGCGCGCACGCTCATTTTTTCGGAGCCGGGCCCGCGGTCGACGCGCTGGAGGGGCGGACCGCCGGGATTGGCCCAATTGTGGCTCGTGTTCCAGAACTGCATCGTGGGGACCTGGAGGTGCTGCAACGGCCCCTTCAAATCGAAGACGCAGTGGAAAATCGGGTGCTCCATCGGCACATCCGTCCAGACCCGGTCCGGAAAGACGCGCTTCATTTCCGCCGCGAAGCCGTTCCACTCGCGCGTGCTCCAAAAATCGCTGACAAAGAGCGCGCCGCCGTTCGTGAGGTAGTTGCGCAGCGCGACCAGTTCCACGGGGTTCAAATGGATGTAACCCGGGTGCTCCATCATGATCAGCGGGAAATTCGTGAGGTCCGGATCGCTCAGACGCAGCACGCGTCCGTCCGGGTCGGTGCGCATCGACGTGAGCTGCTGCAGCCGGTAGGAAAAGTTCAAATCCGCGTCCGGGAAATCCACCCACCAGTTCAAATGGCTGCCCCGCCCCCAACCGCGTTCGTCGGGTCCGCGCTTGCCGTCCGATTTGAAGAGGATCCGCGCAAACGTGAACACGTCCTTCTCGAACCCGGGCCGATTTGTCCACTCCGGCGTGCCGGTGCTGTGCGACGCGACTTCCCGCGCCGTTTTAACCGTGCGCTCGTCGATGAGAATGTTGCCCTCGCCGCGCACGAGGCTCCCCCCTTCATCCCGCATGACCACCTCCGGCGGCGGCCCGGCAAACGGATCGGGCGCGGGCGGCAGGACCCGACCGGAGCCGCTCCGCTGCACCTGCGCGAGGGCCACGCCCACGCCGAGCGCCAGCAGCGCGACCAGCGGGAGAAATTTCGTGCGACGCGCATCCATATCAGTGCGTCATTGCGTAGAAGAGGATGTTAATGCCAAGCGGGTAAGCGATTTTTTCGGAGAAATTCTTGAAATAGTAGGCATTCTCGCCCTCGCGCTCCCAGCCGTCGCCGTTGTCAGTATTGTGCGTGGCGATCACCATCATCCGACCCCGGTCGTCATAGATCACCCGATGGTGGACTTCGCGGGCGTCGGGTCTTTCCCAGGTCACGCCATTATACTGGCTTTCCTCACCCAGCCGGATGTTGGGCACCTGACCCTTGCTCCGGATCTCGAACACACAGTGGTACAGCGGGTGGTCGAGCGAAAGCTCGGTGAACCCCCGGTCCGGAAAAACCTGCTTCATCACCGCGGCCATGCTGGCCCACTCCCGTTCGCCCCAGAAATCGTCGAACATGAGAAAACCGCCGTTGAGGAGATATTTCCGCAACGCCTCGATCTCCGGATCGGTCAGTTCGAGGCTGCCGGGCTCGACCATATAGATAAACGGGTAGTCGGAGAGGTCTTTGTCCGTGAGCCACAGGTAACGCCCGTCGGGATCGACCTTCAGCGACGTCATTTGCTGCAGCCGGTAGGAAAAATTCAGATCGGCATCGGGCGTGTCCGTCGCCCAGCCGCCGCGGCCGTAGTTGCCTGACGACCGCCGCACGCGGACAAACGTAAACACATCTTTCGCATAGCCCGGGGGATTCCTCCACTCCGGTGTGCCAGAGGAGTGGGACTCGACTTCCCGCGCCGTGCGGGCGCTGTCCGGCACGCGGCTCTCGCCGCCGCTCCACCCGCCCCACCCGCCGCGGCTCCGCCCGCCCCCAAAGCTCCGCTGCGCCGCCACCAGGCCGGCAAGCAGGAGAAACAACGTGACGAGCGAAATCAGCCGTTTCATTTTTTCTCCTCCCGGCTGAGCTGCAGCAGCAGCGCCAACGCCTCCCGGAAACGCGGCGCCTCCTCCAGCGCAAGCAACGTCTGCGCCCGCGCCTCGACCATCTCGCCGTTTTTCCGCAGCAACTGCCCGAGTTGAAAATGCGCGCCGGCCGGATCGGGCGTATCGAGGTGGAGCAGGGTGCGCCACGCCACGATGGCCGCCGCCGTCTGCCCCTGCTCGGCGCTCGCCTGCGCGAGATAGCGCCACGGCGGAACCACGAGGGGATTCACCCCGAGATAACGTTCCGCGTTGCGCGTCACCGCCGGCCAATCCTTTGCCTCGGCCCCCAGCTCCATGAGCCGCAGGTAGGCTTCCGTGGCTTCGTCATCGAGCGCCGCCCAAGTGCTGAGCAGCTCGCGTTCCGCCGCCCCATCACCCAGTTCGCGCAACACCGTCGCAAGCGGGCGATACGGCGTGTCGTTGCCCTTCGCCAATGGATAGGCCGCCACCATCCGCTCCAAGATCACGCGGGCCTCGGCCCATTTCTTCTCCTCCGTGAGTTTGCGCGCGCGCGTCAGCATCATCCAATAATTATCCGGGTGCGTCGCCTGCCAGGCGGAGACCTCGACCCCGCCCGGGGTGGCCGTCAGCAGTTCTGCCGGGGGTTTTTCGAAATTGAGTTTCGGGGCCATCTGCTCCGCACTTTCTTTGGCATACGCGGCGAACTCCGTCTCAAGCGTGGCCAGCGGCGCCACATGCTGAGCGAGCGCCGCGTTGATTTCCGCCCCCCCGCGCAGGTCGCGCAACACCCCGCGCAACGCGTCGAGCCCATGCCGCGTGATGATAAACTCGACCACCAGCGACGACTGCAGGTAGGCAAACTGCAGGTGCCGCGGCGTCTTCGGCGCCAGAAAGGCCCCGCTCAGTTTCCCCACCGGCACCAGATCGTCGCCCAGCATCATCGGCCGGTAGGTCGGATCGAGCCGCATGCCCCAGGCGCGGCTCGCCTGCCGCTCCTCGTACACCGAAATGCCTTCGCTCAGCCAGCGCGGCATCTTGTTCTTCGTCATTTGGAGCGTCACCACGTGACAAAACTCGTGCCAGAGCACCGCCTCCCAATTCGTCGCGTGCCCGCCGTGCGCCGCGGGACCGTTGGCGGTGACCACGCGACCGAAGCACACGCCGAGAAACCCTGCCACATCCGGCATGCCGAACGTCCGCACCGCAAAATCCTTCTGGTCGGCGAAAATCTCCACATAGGTGGGACGCGCGAGTTCGACTTCATACTTCGCCGCGAGCGTACGCTTCGCCTTCGTCAACAACTCAAGCACGCGCGGGCCATACACCTTCGCCTCCTTTGCGGCCATCCGGACCACGAAGTCGTCGGTCGTGAGCGTCGTATACTTCGCCATCGTCTCCTGCAGGGCCCCGAGGTTGAACGCCTCGACGTCGTAGTCGTCCTTTTCGCGCACCGCCCGCGCGAGCGCCCAGCCCTCCGTTTCCTCGCCGAGCCGCAACAGGTCGGTCGCGAGCTGGGCGGTGGCGGGCAGGTAGGCGGGATCGGACTCCCGCGCGCGGCGCTGGTAGGTCGCCCCTTCGGCAAAACGGTACTTGTCGGACAGTTTCTTGCCGATGAGGTGGTCCACGCGGGGATTTGTCGGCCATGCCCCCAGGCCCGTGGCGCGCGCCGTGGCCTCCGCCGCGATGTCGTTGCGCAGATGCGCCAGCACCGCCCGATACGCCCACGCGTCGGGCTGCACAGGATTCACGGCGATCACCTCGTCCAGGCGCTGGGCCGCTTCCGCGTAGTCCTCGGCGTCGATCTGCTGATTGGCCCGCTGCAACAGACTCGGCCCATGGCGCGGATTCAGTTTCAGCGCGGCCGCGAGCGAGGCCGCCGCGGCCTCCCGGTCGCCGTTTTCGTAAGCCCGAGCCCGCCCGAAATGTAAATCGGGGTCGTCCGGCAACACCTTCAAGCCTTCCTCAAAGGCTTTCGCCGCGAGCGGAAAATCATGCTTCTCCAGCGCGAGTTCCCCCCGCGCGAGATAAACGTCGCGCAGCTTCGGGTCGGATTTCTGCGCGACGGCATAGACCTTTTCCAAGACATCCTTCGGATCGGCGCCGAGCAGCAACGCGGCGCGCCCAAAAACTACGAGGTCCGCCGGCTGACGGTACGACCCTTGGCGTCCCGCGACCAACCGGGTGATTTCCTCGGCGCGCTTCGCCGCCTCCTCGGGCCGCCCGTTGGCGAAGGCGACGTCGCGCGCGAGCCAGCGCAAACGGATGCTCGCCGGATCGCTCCCGAGGGCCACGGACATCGCGGTGTCGGCTTCCCGGTGGCGGCCCGTGGCGAGGAGCACCTCCACGCGAAGGAGCTGCCATTCGGAATTGCCCGGGGCATCACGGAATCCCGCCTCGGACTGCGCGAGGGCTACCGGGTAGTTGCCGGCCAAAAATGCGCGCCGCACCTCCGCCGGCTCCGCCGCGGACAACGCCCCGAGCCGAACCAGCACCAGGCAGACGACAGCGCCCCACCACCGGGGTCGGGTGTGTGCAGCGCGAGGCAGCGGAGATTCGCTCATGCGACCAGCGTGGGGGGTAAGTAAATCATGGCAAGGCACTGACACGTTTCTTTGCAGACGCACCGAACCGCAAAGAGTGATAGGAATCCAGCGATTTTATCAGCGCCGGCCGTTCCGCTCGACCCGCCCGCCGCGTCGGCGGGCGGCGCACGTCATCGTTCAACCGCGCTCCGCGTCACGGCGCCCGCGCGGATCCGCCGTTCAGCCGCTCACGCCTTTGCGCGGCAGCCGCCACCCATGGATCATCCCCACGGCGACAGCCCCCACGCCGAGCCACCCGAAACACCCGGCCCGGCTGAGGGTCGCAGATACCGGGCCCGCCCGCGCCCCTTCCGCCAGGCCCTTGGTCAGGCGCGGCCACTTCGGCCGCCCCTCTTCGAAGGGCCCGAACCGAATTCCGCCGATCGACGTGAACCGAAGACCGCCGTGAGCCCGAACCAGTGGGGCGAGTTCAGGGAAGCTCCGTCTGCGGTGGCGGCGCGCCGCCGTCGGGCAACGCCACGGTCGCGAGCCGCCGTTGCCGCCGCGCCGCGAGCAGCCCGTGCTTCGGGGCGAACAGGAGCGCGACCAGAAACAGCGCGGCCTGCAGCAACACGATGCACGCACCCGTTGAGGCGTTGATGAAAAAACTCAGATAGACCCCGAAGAAACCCGAACCCACCGCACTCGCCGCCGCGACCAGCAGCATCCGGTTGAACCGGTCCGTCAGCAGATAACCGATGCAGCCCGGCGTCACCAGCATCGCGACCACGAGAATGATACCCACGGCCTTCAGCGAGACCACGATGGTCACCGCCAGCAGCGATAACAGCAGATAATAGAGCCCATCGGTGCGCAGTCCGATCGTCCGAGCGTGACCGGCATCAAAGCAGTAGAGCACGAGGTCGCGGCGCAGCGCGAGCACGATGGCCAAGGTCAGCCCGCCCACGACCAACGTGTCCCGCAGATCCCCCGCCGCCAGACCGAGAATGTTGCCAAACAGGATGTGGTCGAGATGCAGGTCGCTTTTCACCTTCGTGAAAATCACGAGCCCGAACGCAAACAGCCCCGTGAACACCACGCCCATCACGGTATCTTCCTTCACCCGGCTGTTCGCCTTGATGTACCCGGTCGCCACTGCACACAACAGCCCCGACGCAAACGCGCCGACCGCCAGCGGCAGCCCGACCGCATACGCGATCACGATCCCCGGCAGCACCGCATGCGAAATCGCGTCGCCCATCAGCGACCAACCCTTGAGCACGAGATAACACGAGAGCACCGAACACACCGCGCCGACCGCCACGCCGACGATCATCGCATCGACCATGAACGGAAACTGAAACGGTTCGAGCAGCGCGTTCATCCGGGTACCCCCTCGGCGAGCCCCGCCGTGCGCCGCCGCGTGCGTTGCGCGATCAGCCCGTGTTTCGGCGCAAGCACTAGCGCCGCGACGAAGAGCGCGCTCTGCAACGTCACGATACACCCGCCCGTCGACCCGTCGAAAAAGTAGCTCGCATACGCCCCGACGATCGAGGTGACCACCCCCATGGACGTCGCGATTCCGATCATCTTCCCGAACCGGTCCGTCAACAGATACGCCGTGGCACCCGGGGTGACGAGCATCGCCACCACCAGACATGCGCCCACCGTCTGCAACGCGGCCACCGCGGTCGCCGACAGCAACGTCAGCAACGTGAAATGCAGCGCCGTCGTGTTGAGCCCCAGCGCGCGCGCTTGGTTGGGATCGAAGCAAAACAGCAGGAGATCGCGCCACTTGAACCCCAGCACGACCAGCGTGACCCCCGCGATGACGAGCACCTGCACGATGTCTGGATTCGAGATGCCGAGAATGTTGCCAAACACGATCGACCGCAGGTCCACCTGGCTCGGGTAGAGCGAAATCAACAGTAGCCCGACCGCGAAAAACGCCGTGAATACGACCCCGATGACCGCGTCTTCCTTCAGCCGGGTCTTCGTCTTCACGAACCCCATCCCCACCGCGGCCAGCAGGCCCGTCACAAACGCCCCCGCGGCAAACGGCCAGCCCGCATAATAGGCCACCGCCACGCCCGGCACGACCGCGTGCGACAGCGCGTCGCCCATCAGCGACCAGCCTTTTAGGGTGATGAAGCACGACAGAAACGCGCACACGCCCCCGATCACGGCGCTCACGAAGATCGCCTTGAGCATATAGTCGTAGTGCAGCGGCGTGAGCAGGGTATCCACCATCAGAGGTCCTCCTCGCCCTCGGCGCGCTTTTTCAGGATCTCGGCGTGTTCCGCCCGTTTGCTGTATTCGACGTGCCCGCCTTTGCCAAACACCAGCGGACGCTCGTCGTCGGTCAGCAGGGTCACCGCCCGGCCATCATGGCTCTGCACCGTCGATTCGTCGAAGCGGAAGTGCCGCAACACGCCCCCAAACGTCCGGAGCAAATTCGCCTCGGTAAACACCTCCCCGATCGGCCCCGCCGCCAACACCGTGCGGTTCACCAGCACGACATGGTCGCAGAACTCCGGGACCGAACCCAGATTGTGCGTCGAGACGAGGATGATGTGCCCGTCGTTCCGCAGCTCCCGCAGGAGCGCGATGATCGCCGTCTCCGTGTTCACATCCACGCCGGTGAAGGGCTCGTCCAGCAAAATGACCCGCCCGCGTTGGGCCAAGGCCCGGGCGAGAAAGACCCGCTTGCGCTGCCCGCCCGACAGTTCGCCGATTTGCCGTTCGCGAAACTCCAGCATACCGACCCGCCGCAGACTCTCCTCCGCGATGCGCCGGTCCTCCGCCCGCGCTATCCGCATAAAGTTCATGTAGCCGTAGCGCCCCATCAACACCACGTCCCACACGCTCACCGGAAAACTCCAATCGACCTCCTCGGCCTGCGGCACGTAGGCCACGAGGTTCTGTTTCAACGCCGCTTTGACCGGCCCGCCCGCGATCGTCACCGAGCCCGCGACCGGCTTCAGCAAGCCCATGATGGCCTTGAACAGCGTGGATTTCCCGCTGCCGTTCACACCCACGAGCGCGCAGATCGAACCGCCCGCAAGCGCAAACGACGCGTCGCGCAGCGCCACGTTGCCATTCGGGTAGCTCACCGTGACCGCACTCACCCGCACACTCATTTCGTCCGGGGCGGCTTTGGCCTGCGGCGCGTCACTCATGGCCCAAAAATCCTTTCACGATCGTCCGCGCATTGTAGTCCATCAGTTTCAAATACGTCGGCGCCGGCCCCTTCCCGTCCGTCAACGAGTCGACGTAGAGCACGCCGCCGTACCGCGCCCCCGTCTCCCGCGCCACCTGCTGCACGGGCTTGGGGCTCACCGTGCTTTCGCTGAAAACGACCGGGATCCGGTGCTCCCGCACCCCGTCGATGACCTTGCGCACCTGCTGGGGCGTGCCCTGCTGGTCGGCGTTCACCGCCCAGAGAAACAATTCTTTCATGCCGAAGTTCTGCGCCAGGTAGGGAAACGCGCCCTCGCTCGACACCAGCCAGCGGCGCTCCGCTGGAATCTTTTCCAGTTCCGCGCGCACGCTCGTCTCGATGGCGGTGAACTTCGCGGTGTAGGCCGCCGCGTTGGCGTGGTAGGTCGCCGCGTTGGCCGGATCAAGCTTCACCAGCGCCTTACGGATATTCTCCACGTAGATGACAGCGTTGCGCGGCGACATCCACGCGTGCGGGTTCGGCTTCCCGACATAGGGCCCCTCTGCAATGCCCATCGGGGAAATCCCCTCCGTCAGCACCGCGCTGGGCACGTTCTGAAGATTGCCGAAGAAGCGTTCGAACCACCGCTCAAGGTTCAACCCGTTCCACAGCACGAGGTCGGCTTTCTGCGCCTTCACGATGTCCTGCGGGGTCGGCTCGTAGCCGTGAATTTCCGCCCCCGGCTTCGTGATCGACTCGACGGTCGCCGCCTCGCCCGCGACGTTCTGCGCCATGTCCTGGATAATCGTAAACGTGGTCACGATGCGTTTTTTGGCCGCTGCACCGTGACAAGGCACGCACACTATCACCCAAGCCACCGCCGCACCGCGCAGCAGCCCCGCCCATCCCCGCAAAGCCGAACGAAAAAAGCCGATGGTGTTCATGTGGCTGGGTCAAAACCGCCGGGCAATCCCGGCGAAAAATTGCACGTCGGGAGCGCCGCGCGAGAGGCCCAGATTGCCCCCGCCGTCGACCTGGACGCCGCGCGCCACCCGATACGTCAGCCCGCCGTTGTACGTCGCGACAGGCGCACCGTCGCCGGCCGCCGAGGTCAACTCCCCGAAGCCGCCCAGTTTCTCGGTGATGTCGTGCCCCACCGTCACCGTGTTGCCCCACACCGCGCGATCCTGCCCGCCGCCGGTGTCGCGCCGCTCGACAGAGGTCATGGCCCCGCCGCCCCACCCACCGCCCAGCTCAAACGCCACCGGCAACGTCAGCGCGCCCTCACACTTTCCGTGGCTGAAACCACCCGAAGCCGTCGGCAGCTTACGATCCGCCATCAGCCCCCACGCCCACGGCCCGCCGTCGTTGCCCGCGAAATTGAGTTTCCCCCGCACTGTCGCGTCGCCGAAGCCGAAGCGTTTTTCTCTCGGCCCGACGCGCGCCTGCGCCGTCTCGCGCTGCCACGGCGTCACCAACACGCCCAGCTCGACCGTCCGCGTTAGCCCGAGGCGCAGGTTGAACGGCGCCACCTCCCACACCACCGTCCGCACCCCGTCGCGCCGGTTCCGCGTCGTGCTCGTAAAATCCATTTCCAGCTGCACGCGGCCCGCATCGACCGTGAACGGACTCTCCGTCGCATCCGGCCGGTCGGTCGCCAGCTCCCGCAGGCGCGAGTCCGGCGTGGGCCGGAAAAACGTATCCGCGCTTTGGTCGGCCCGCTCCGGTCCTGTCGGCGCCGCGCCGGACAAGCCCGAGCCGATCAGTCCGCCCGCAGCGGCGAGGCGAAGGAGGAATCGGCCTGTTGAGTGCGTCACGGTACGCGTGGTTGTGATCGGTTATTTTGAATAGTCAAAATAAATCTTTAGTTGCATCAAATCAGCCCTCCGCTATCCTCCAAACATGGCCACGAGCACCGTTGAAAATTACCTCAAGCACATCCTGCTGCTCTCCGCGGAGGGCGAGGAGCTTGTGCCGATGGGCGCGCTCGCCGAGGCGCTCGCCGTCGTGCCGGGCACGGTGACCACCATGGTCAAGGCCCTCGCCGACTCCGGCCAGGTCGAGCACCGGCCCCGCCAGGGCGTGCGCCTCACCGCCGCGGGCCGCCGCGTGGCGCTCAACGTCCTGCGCAAGCACCGCCTCGTCGAATGCTTCCTCGTCAACGTCCTCAAGATGGACTGGGCCGCCGTCGACACCGAGGCCGAGCAGCTCGAACACGCCATCTCCGACGAAGTCCTCGACCGCCTCGACGCGCTCCTCGGGCACCCCGAAACCGACCCCCACGGCGACCCCATCCCGAGCCGCCACGGCCAACTCGACTCCCAAGTCTACGCCACTCTCGCCACGTGCGTCGTGGAAAAAGCCCTCCGCATCGTGCGCATCACCGACCAGTCGGCCGAATTCCTCCAGTTCGCGGTCCAGAACGGCCTGCTGCCCGGCGAAACCGTTCGCGTGACCGAGCGCAATCTCGCCTCCGGCCTCGTCACCGCCAAAAAAATCACCGGCCGCCCGCTCGCCCTCGGTCTGGCCGCCGCCGGAAAAATCCTCGTGCAGCCGACGCGGTAATTCCGGCCGCCGTCCCGCCGCCGTCCGTCGCCGGCCCAGCCCGCGTCAAAACTCCCACCGCAACCGCAGCGTGTGCGTCCAGTCGGTCGCCCGGTTGCCCAGCCCCCGGCTGATCCCGTAGTCGAGTTGCAGCACTTTCGACCAGTCCCACGTCGCGCCCCCGCCCAGCGAGCCCAGGAAACTCGACGACGTCGACGACGACACGCCGAAAGTCGCCTCCGCATACGCGCCCCACGGTCCGATGATGGCCTGCCGCAGAAACGCACTCGTGAACCACCGCGAATCGTAGCCGTTGTTCGCGTCGTTGCGCAGCACATCCCACTCCGCCATCGCCCCCGCCCCCGTGCCCGTGCCCAGCGACATCGCCCACGGAAAAATAATCCCGCCCTCGACGTGCTCGTTGCCCACGCCTCCGGTGCTCGTCGGCACCTTGAGGAACGGGATCACCGCCGCCGCCGCCCCGATCTTTTCGTTCCGCAAATAGGTCCACTTCGCCCGCACCGTCACGTCGCCCAACCCCGCATGGGTCGTCCGCACGCCCTTGAACTGATAAGACTGCCGCGCGAAAAATTGCAGACCTACCTGCGCGTCCACGTCCCGCGTGAGCCCCGTCGCCAGCAGCGTCGTCGCGACGCCGAGGGCGGTAAACGCGGTCGGCTCCGTCCGGTCCCGGTTGATCCCGACCGAGATCGCGTCCATCCGCAGAAAGAATTTTCCCGGCGCCACCGTGTCCGGCGTCTCGGTGACTTGGCCAGCGAGCGGCGCGATCCCGGCCACCAACACGAGAGCGTAAAGGAACTTCATACGGACGCGCAGTGTCCGCGATCCGCCCGCGGCTGAGCCAGCCCAAAGTGGCGGCCCGCCCGCCGCTTTACCCCTTGCCGCGCGCTGCGCCCGGCCCGCACACTCCGCCCCGATGTCCCCGTCGTTCGCGCGACTCGTGTTTGCCCTCACCGCCGCGTTTTTCGCCGCGTTTTTCCTCTGGCCGATTTTCCAAATCCTCCAGGGCGGCTTCATCGACGCCGACGGTCACCTGACCTTCGCCTATCTGACCGCGCTCCTCACCGACCCGATCTACCTCGGCGGCCTGCGCAACTCCTTCTTCCTCGCCTGCGCCGCGACCACCCTCGCGCTGCTCTTCGCCCTCCCGCTCGCGTTCGTCTCCGACCGCTTCGTCTTCCCGTTCAAAGGCCTCCTCGGCTCCCTCGTCCTCATCCCGATGATCCTGCCACCCTTCGTCGGCGCCATCGGCATCAAACAAATCTTCGGCCAGACCGGTGCGCTCAACGCCCTCCTCCACCACCTCGGCCTGCTCGCGCCCACGGCCACCATCGACTGGTTCGCCGCCCACCAATTCTGGGGCATCGCCGTCGTCGAGGCGCTTTCGCTCTACCCGATCATCTACCTCAACGCCGTCGCCGCCCTCGCCAACATCGACCCCGCCATGGAGGAAGCCGCGGAAAACCTCGGCTGCACCGGCTTCCGCCGCTTCCGCAAAATCACGCTGCCCCTCATCATGCCCGGACTCTTCGCCGGCGGCACCATCGTGTTCATCTGGGCCTTCACCGAACTCGGCACGCCGCTCGTCTTCGACTACGCGCAGGTCACCAGCGTCCAAATTTACTCCGGCCTCAAAGAGATCGGTGGCAACCCGTTTCCCTACGCCCTCGTCGCCGTGATGCTCGCCGCCTCCGTCGCGCTCTACGCGGTCGGCAAGGGCCTCTTCGGCGGCGCCGGCTACGCCATGATGGCCAAGGCCACGAGCTCCGGCGGGCCGCGCCCTCTGCCCCGCGCCGCCGCCTGGGCCTGCACCGCCCTCTTCGCCGGCGTCACGTTTGTCGCCGTGCTCCCGCACCTCGGCGTTGCCCTCGTCGCCTTCTCGCGCGACTGGTACGGCACCGTCCTCCCGCAGGACTATACCCTCGGCAATTTCGCCCTCGCCCTGGGCCACGATCTCACCGTTCCCGCTATCGCCAACAGTCTCAAGTTCGCCAGCATCGCCACTCTCTTCGACGTCGTCCTCGGCATCGCCATCGCCTACGTCGTCGTCCGCTCCAAACTCGCCGGCCGCCAGGTCCTCGACTTTCTCGCGATGCTCCCCCTCGCCGTCCCCGGCCTCGTCCTCGCCTTCGGTTACCTCGCGATGGCCCAGGAAGGTAAATTTTTCGCGTTCCTCAATCCCGTCCGCGACCCCACCATCCTCCTGATCATCGCCTACTCCGTCCGCCGCCTGCCCTACGTCGTGCGCGCCGCCACCGCGGGTTTCCAGCAGACGAGCGAGACCCTCGAAGAAGCCGCGCAAAACCTCGGCTGCCCGCCCCTCAAATCGCTCGTCAAAATCACTCTCCCACTGATCGCCGCCCACCTCCTCGCCGGCGGCCTCCTCGCCTTCGCCTTCGCCATGCTGGAGGTGAGCGACTCCCTCATTCTCGCGCAAAAACAGCTCTACTATCCGATCACGAAAGCGATCATGGAACTCTTCCAGCTCCTCGGCGACGGCAAGTTCCTCGCCAGCGCCCTCGGCGTCTGGGCCATGGTCTTCCTCGGCGTGACCATCGTCGGGATGAGTCTGCTGCTCGGGAAAAAACTCGGAGCGATTTTCAGAATCTAATGTTCGATGCCTGTTCCAACCTACGACCACCGGTTGAGCCCACTGCTTGCGGCCCTACGCCAGGTCGTCGTTCACCGAGGCGACTTCGAGCCGCTTTGAAGGTTTCTCCTTAGCAAAACGTGCTCCTCCTCCTCCTCGTCTCCCTTCTGTGGGCCTTCTCCTTCGGCCTCATCAAGCACCTCTCCGGCGGCGGCATCGACGGCACCTTGCTCTCCGCCACCCGCCTCGGCCTCGCGCTGCTTGTTTTCCTCCCGTTTTTGCGTTTCCGCGGCCTCGCCCCGCGCACCGCCTTCGCGCTCGCCGGCATCGGCGCCGTGCAGTTCGGCCTCATGTACCTCGCCTACAACGAGAGCTTCCGCTTCCTCGCCGCGCACGAGATCGCACTGCTGACATTGACGACGCCCATCTTCGTCACGCTCCTCGCCGATGCCTTCGACCGCACGCTCCGGGTCCGCGCGCTCCTCGCCGCCTTGTTCGCCGTCCTCGGTGGCGCCGCCATCGTCGTAAAAACCGTGCCCACCGCCGGCACGACCACCGGAGTCGTCCTGATCCAACTCTCTAACTTCGCCTTCGCCCTTGGCCAAATCCTCTACCGCCGCCTCCGCGCGAAACAGCCCGCCCTCCACGACCGCGATATCTTCGCCCTTCTCTTCGCCGGCGCCTTCCTCGTCGCGCTCGCCGCCACCTTCACCCGCGACCCTTCCGTCGTTCTCACCCCCCCGCAGCTCCTCGTGCTCCTCTACCTCGGCCTCATCGCCTCCGGCCTCGGCTTCTTCCTCTGGAATCTCGGCGCAACGCGCGTCACCGCCGGCACCCTCGCCGCGCTCAACAACGCCAAAATCCCCCTCGCCGTCGCCGTCTCCCTCGTGGTCTTCGGCGAATCCGCCGACTGGGTCCGCCTCGCCCTCAGCGCCACCCTCATGGGCGCCGCCGTCTGGCTCGCGGAAAGTTCACCCAAATCCGGCCGGGAAAATTGACCGCGGATTCCGCGGATCGCACGGATGAAAGCATCCGGATTCACTCCCTTGATCCGTGGCATCCGCGCAATCCGCGATCAAAAAATCCACATCTGCCTCAACCCTTCGTCTGATACGTCCGCGCATGCCCCGTGCTCGGCACCGTCACCGAATAGCTCTTCCCGTCCGGCGCGACCGTCAGCTTGATCACGTTCGCCGGACACTTCACCGCTTCGGCCCCGACGAGATTGCCGCGGTTCGCGATAAACTCCGCCGCCGCATTGTCCGCCGGCGACTTGAAACTCTCATGCACTTGATACATCGCCTGCACCGACTTCGCCGCCCTGATCGCCGCGAACGTCCCCGCCTCGCCGCCTTTTTGCGGACCGTTGTTCATCACGACCACCGTCGGCGCTAGGCTCTGCACCAGCATCGGATGGTTGCTCACGCCAAGCCCGTGGTGATTTGTCTGATAAACATCCACCACGCCCACCAAGTTCACCGGCGTCACGAGTTTTTCCTCGAGATTCCACGTCAGATCGCCGCCGTCGAAAAATCGGAACGCCCCGAACGAAAGCAAAAACACCGCGCTGTTCGCATTGTCGCTCGTGTCCACCGGCTTCGCCGCGACACTGCCCGTCAGCGGATTCCTGATCTTCGCCTGCGCCGCGGTCGGTTCCACGAATTGCTGATCTGCGGCGAGACACCGCAGCTCGATTTTCGGCGCGCCCGCACCGGCCGACTTCAGCGGCACGCTCACCCCTGGCGCCAGCGTCACGCGCTTCGCCGCTATCTCCCTCCAGCCCTTGATCTGCACCTGGAATGAAGACTGCGCCCGCCCGTCCGGATCGCCGGTCGGTATCGGCCGCTCGTAAACCGTCCCGAATGGCACTCCCTGCGCGACCTCCGCCCCGCCGCCGAAATGGTCGAGGTGGAAATGCGTCAGCAGCACGTAATCGATCTTCGTCAGCCCCGCGGCCTTCGCCGCCGTGACGATGCGCCCCGGGTCGCGCCCGCCTGGATTCCCCGTATCGATCAGCACCGACTCGCCTGCCGGCGTCACGATCAGCGTCGAGCCGCCGCCCTCCGAATCGACCCAATACACGTCGAGCGTCTTCGTCTGCTGATCCGCGCGCGCCTGCACGGCGAACGCCGCCGCCAGCACCACCGCACCAGCCACCAACCGGGGTAGTTTTGTTTTCATGGGTAAACTGGGTGGCAGGTTGGGCGGGGATTCGACCCACCCATCCCCGCGCTTCGTCTTCGCGGTTCCTCAAATCCGGGTCCGCCGCCGGCCCTCCGCCCTCCCGCCGCCGCTCACTTCGAGTAAAACGCGTTGATCTTGTCCGCCACGTCGCGGAAGCCGATGTCCTCGCTGTAGATTTCCTTGAACTCCGCGATCGCCGCGTCCGCCTTGCCCATCAACTCAAAACACGCGCCCAGTTCGTAGATCACGTCCTTCTTCGTATCGTCCATCTGGGCGAGCTCCTTCTTCGCCGTGGTGAGCTGCGCCACCGCGAGGTCGAACAGCTTCTTCGCCTTGAAGCACCGGCCGAGCCCGACGAGCGAGGCGACCCGCACCTGCGGACCCTTTTGCGCCTGCTGAAATTGTCCGATCGCCGCGTCCGTCTGCGCCACTTCCAGCAACAGGGTGCCGAGCTTGTACCGCGCCTCGTAATCGTTCGGATACCGCTCCACGTAACGCTTCGCCTCGCTCAACTTGAAATCCGCGAGTTCCGCCCGCGCCGCATCCATCTTCGCCTTCGCCCCCGCATCGTTCGGCGCCGCCGTCACCGCGGCCTCCGCCGCCTTCAGGTGCTGCTCGATCACCGTGGTCGCCAGGTCGATCTCCTGTTTCTCCAGCGAGGCATCGGCGCCGCCCGCCGGTTGCGCCCGGGCCTTGCGCACCCAAACCAGCGCCTCTTCCCGATTGCCCAGTTTCTCGTAGGCCTGCGTGACATTCCGGTAGTGGTTCAGATTCGTCGGCTCCTTCGCGACGAGCGCGAGGGCTTCGTCCAGCAACCGCTGCGTCATGTCGCCCGACGCGACCACCTTCGCCGCCTGCTCGAGCGACACGGCCTGCGCCTCGTCCTTGAGCTTGTCGCGGAAGGACCCCTGCGCCTCCCAATTGCCCTTCGTCACCGTCTGCGCGATCGACGCCTTCCGCATGAGATTCTGCGCGTCCGCGTCCATCGGCTTGTCCTTGAGCATTTCGTCGGCCATCTTCAAGGCCTCGGTCGGCTTTCCGGCCGCCAGCCAGGCCTCACCCAGCGCCAGCAAATTGGCCCGGTTGCCCGGCTCCAACTCGCGCACCGCATCCAGCGCGAATGCCACCGTCTCGGCCAAGCCTAGCCCGCCCGCCGCTTCCGCGAGCAGTTTCAGCGCCGCCACATTGTGCGGATCCTTCGCCAGCATCGTCTCGGCCGTCTCCAGCTGCTTCGCCGGGTCTTTCTTCCCGCCGCCAAACATAAACGGCGCATTCGACAGCCCGCCAATCGCCTTCGCCATGAAACCGCCCTTACCCTTCACGCCCTTGAGCTGAGCCGCCCGCTGCAGCCTGCGCACCGGCAGACAGCCCGGCGCCACCTTCAGCACCTGGGCCGTGACCTCGAGCGTGTAATCGAGGTTGCCGCGATCGAGCGCCACGCGGGCGTTTTCAATCAGCTTCTGGTGACGGGGGTCGAGCGAGGTGACGGGGACTTCGGGCATACGAATCCCCAGCGAAGTCGCCGCGTCGTCCGCGGTCAACGCCAGACTCGGCGCAACCCCGCGACGCCCCCGCACCGCAGGGTTACAAGACCGCCAGCTCCGCGCGCACCGCCGCGTCCAGCTGGGCCAACCCGCCGGCGACGACCGCGTCGGTCGGGCCTTCCACGAGGAGCCGCAGCTTCGCCTCCGTCCCCGAATATCGCACGAGCACCCGCCCGGTCGCCCCAAGTTCGCCCTCCAGCGCGCAAATCGCCGCCGTGACCCCGGGGAGTTTTTCCAACGGGATTTTCTCGCGCACCCGGAGCGCCGCCGTCACTTGCGGAAATTTCCGCATCACCCGCCGCAAGTCCGACAGCGGCCGGCCCGTTGCGAGCATTACCTCGATAACCTTCAACGCCGCCACCAGCCCGTCGCCCGTCGGGGAAATGTCCGCACAAATAATATGCCCGCTCGACTCCCCGCCGAGCGTCGCGCCCTCCGCCACCATCCGCTCGATCACGTATCGGTCGCCCACCGCCGTGCGCAACACCCGCCCGCCCGCCGCCGCGAGCGCGGCATCAACGCCGAGATTGCTTTGCACCGTCACCACCAGCGTGTGCTTTGCCAGCCGGCCCTGCGCCAGCGCATGCGTCGCCAGGAGGGTCAGAATCTCGTCGCCATCGAGCACCTCGCCCCGCTCGTCGCACAAAATGCAGCGATCGCCGTCGCCGTCGTGCGCGATGCCCAGGCGCGCCCCGGTCACGCGCACGATCTCCGCGAGCCGCTCCGGATGCTCGCTGCCCACCCCGGCGTTGATATTTTTCCCGTCCGGCGTATCTCCGACTCCGGTGACCTCGGCGCCCAGCCCGCGCAGCACCGCCGGGCTCGTGCCGCACGTCGCCCCGTTCGCCGTATCCAACACGATCCGCCAGCCCGCCAGTGCGCCCTCCGGCAACAGCGCCCGGACCGCCGCGATGTAATCCTCCGCGGCCCCCGCAGCCGGCTCCCCGGCCCGCTCTGCCGCCCCGGCCCGCTCCGCCACCACCAGCGGCGCACCCAAGTGACTCTCGATCACCGCCTCCTCCTCGTCGGTCAGTTTCACGCCGCTCGGTCCAAAAAATTTGATGCCGTTGTCCGCGGCCGGATTGTGCGAAGCAGTGATCACCACGCCCAGCCGCGCCCCCGCGGTGCGCACGGCCCGCGCCACCGCCGGCGTCGGCAACACCCCGAGCAAAATCGGCTCTGCACCCGCCGCGCGCAACCCCCGCGCCACGGCCGCCTCCAACGCCGCGCCCGACGCCCGCGTGTCGCGGCCGATGAGCACCCGGCCCACCCCGGCCGGCCCGCGACGCTCCGACCCCGGGTCTGGCAGCGCCCCCCCCACGCTGCTCTCACACCGCCGTTCGCCCGCGCCCCGCAGCCAGCGCACCGCGGCCTGCGCCAACCGCGCCGCAAAGACCTCGTTGATCACGGGCCCGCCATAGGGCCCGCGTACGCCGTCCGTGCCGAAATACGTCCGCGTCATGAACGGTAAAACTCCCGGGTCGCCGCAATTTTCTGGGCCACGGCACCACCGAGCAACAGCTCCCGCGCCGGCCCGATCCCGTCCCGCACCGTGGGCACCCGGCCGACGATCCACAACGCCACCGCCGCGTTGAGCGCGATCGTATCCACTAAACCCTGCGGCCCGCGCCCCGCGAGCACCGCCGCCACGATCGCGACATTCGTCGCCAGATCGCCGCCCTGCAAATCCTCGAACGCCGTGGCCTCGAGCCCGTAGTCCGCCGCGTGCCACGTCCCGCTCACGTCGCGCAATCGCCCGAAACCCTGCACGCGGTTCGCCGTCGCCGTCGTCAGCTCGTCGATCCCACGTCCCGGCGCGATCACCCCGTGGGCCGCCAGTCCCGCCTGCGCCCCGAGCGTGTCGAGCGCACCGGCGAGCTTCGCCACCCACGGCTCGGCGAACACCCCGAGCAGCACGTGCGCCGGCCGCCCCGGATTGATCAGCGGCCCCAGAATGTTGAACACCGAGCGCTGCCCGCGCGCCGCCAGGAGCTTCCGCACCGGGGCAATGTGCCGGAAGGTCGGATGATAGGCCGGCGCGAAAAAAAACACGAAGCCCAGCTCGTCCAGCGCACTCCGCAGTTTCGCCGGCGGCGCCTCCAGGTTCACCCCGAGCGCGGCCAGCAGATCCGCACTGCCGCATTTCGACGTGATGCCCCGGTTGCCGTGCTTCATCACCGTCACGCCCGCACACGCCAGCGTCAGCACGACCAGGCTCGAAATATTGAATCCGCCGGCGTGATCTCCGCCCGTGCCGACGATATCGATCGCCCGCGCCGCCCACGCCTCCACGCCCGGATTGATCGCGCGCGCGCGAAAGGCCGTCGCAAACGCCGCCACCTCCGCCGCCGTCTCCCCCTTTGTCCCCAGCGCTTCGAGAAACGCCGCCTTCGCGTCATCCGTCGCCTCCGTCGCCGCCAACGCCCCGACCGCGGCCTCGACGTCGCCGACGGACAGATCGCGGCCGGCGGTCAGTTGGAGCGTAAGCGTGGCGAGCGTGGACATGGGACCTCAGTGAGGCGGCCCCGCCGCGCGCCGCAAATAAATTTGCGCCCGCCCCCTGAAACTGAAACCTACCCCGCGTGCGAAAATTCGTTGTCCTCGTTGCCCTGACCCTGGCCCCGCTGGTCTTCGCCCAACCCAAAACCGCCGCGCCAGGAGCGGACCAGGCCGCACCCGTTGCCGAACTGAGCGTCGCCGACGCGATCATCCTCGGGGTCGTCGAGGGCGTCACCGAATTTCTCCCGATCTCGTCCACCGGGCACCTCATCATCGCCACGCGCCTGCTCCATCTGGAAGAGGAAAAACCGCTCGCCTCCCCCGACGGTCAGCCGCTCTGGTATAAAAAGCCGTCGCCGAAATACCCCGCCGGCGTCCCGCTCACACTCAAACTCGCCGCCGACACCTACACGGTCGTGATCCAGTTCGGCGCCATCGCTGCCGTCGCCCTGCTCTATTGGACGCCGCTGCTGGCGATGCTCCGCGGCCTCCTCGGCCGCGATCCCGCGGGCCTCCGCCTCTTGGTCAACATCATGATCGCATTCATTCCCACGGTCGTCGTCGGTCTCCTCGCCCACGACTGGATCAACCACCACCTGTTCTCCGTCGGCGCCGTCATCCTCGCCCAGGTCGCGGGCGCCGTTCTCATGCTCTACGCGGAATTTTGGCGCCGGCGCCGCGCCGTGCTCACCCCCGCCCGCTCCGATTTCACCGATCTGACGCCGCGTGGCGCCGCCGGCATCGGCGCCCTCCAGTGCGTCGCCATGTGGCCGGGTACCAGCCGTTCGATGACCACCATCGTCGGCGGCTACTTCGCCGGCCTCGATCCGCGCCGCGCCGCCGAATTCAGCTTCCTCCTCGGTTTTGTCACGCTCACCGCCGCGACCCTCTTCAAGAGCTATAAATCCGGCGCCGCGATGATCCAGGTCTTCGGCTGGTCCCACGTTCTCCTCGGCGCCGTCGTCGCCGCTGTCACCGCCGCGGTGTGCGTGAAGTTCCTGGTCCAGTGGCTGACGCGGCACGGCCTCGCGGCCTTCGCGTATTACCGTCTCGCCCTCGCCGCGGCGCTCGCGTTCGTATTCTACCTCTGAGCAAAGACGATTATGGCGCTTGACGCGCCAAACGACCGCTCTTTACTCCGACCTTTTCACTCAACCCGCGGGTGCTGTTCAGGCAGCGCACGCACTCAAATCCACTTCCTCCCATGGCCAATCCGAAACGCAAACAGTCCAAACGCCGCAGCGCTAACCGCCGTGCGGCCAACGCTTTCATCGCTCCCGAGTTTGCGAAGGATCCGACCGACGGCAGCGCCTTCCGCCCTCACCGCGTGAACCCCAAGAACGGCATGTATCGCGGCCGTCAGGTTCTCAACGTCGAGGTCTGACCTCGTCCGTTTAGTTTTTATTCGCCATCCCCCCGCGATGGTTACCACGTCCGGCGCCGGCGGGCGCGTCGCAGTTGACGCTATGGGCGGTGACCTCGGGCCGGCCGAGGTCGTAGCCGCGGTCAAACTCGCGCTCCACCAGTATCACACGATCAGCGGAATCACTTTGGTTGGAGACCAGGCGGTTCTGCGACCCCTGCTCGACCACGCAGGTCTCACTGGCGAGAACCGGCTGTCCGTCTTCCACGCCTCCGAGGTGGTGACGATGGACGACAAGCCGCTCCAGGCGCTGAAGAAGAAAAAAGATTCCTCGATGGTTCGTGCCATCGAACTGGTCAAAAACCATGAGGCCGGCGTCGTCGTCAGCTGTGGCAACACCGGCGCGCTCATGGCCGGAGGCACCCTTCGCCTCCGCATGATGGAGGGCGTCGCCCGCCCCGCCCTCGCCGCGATCTGTCCCCGCCAGGGCGGCCACTTCGTCCTCATCGACGCCGGTGCCAATCCCGACGCAAAACCCGAGCACCTCGTCCACAACGCCATTCTCGGCAGCCACTATTGCCGCGTCATGCTCGGCATCAAATCCCCCCGCGTCGGCCTCATGACCATCGGCACGGAAGAGGGCAAGGGCAACGCCCTCATCACCGAGACCAACGACCTGCTCCGCCGCGTCGGCGACCTCATCAATTACTCCGGCTCCATCGAGGGTTTCCATGTCTTTGCCGAACACGTGGACGTCGTCGTCTGCGACGGTTTCGTCGGCAACATCATGCTCAAGAGCTGGGAATCGCTCGTGAAATTTTTCTCCGCCATGCTTAAGGAGGAACTTCAGGCCAACCCGATGCGCGCCACCGGCGCCCTCCTCTCCAAGGGCGCGTTCAACGCCCTCAAGGAGCGCATCAACCCAGAACGCTACGGCGGCGCCCCCCTCCTCGGCCTCAACGGCAACATTCTCAAAGCCCACGGCTCCTCCTCCCGCTACGCGATCAAGAACGCCATCCGCGCGGCCCACGAAATCATCAAAGCCGACATGAACAGTCGCATCGGGGCCGACATCTCCCGCGCCAACGCCCTGCTCGCCGCGCCGCCCTTCGACGCCTGACGCGCCCGCCCCCCGCGTCGCTCCGCCCACGCCCACCGCATGTCCCCGCTTTCCACCGTCATCCTCGGCACCGGATCCTATGCGCCCGGGCGCATCCTCAGCAATGCCGAGCTCTCGCAGACGGTGGATACCTCGGACGAATGGATTCGCACCCGCTCCGGCATCCGCGAACGCCGGATCGCCGCCCCCGGCGAAGCCACCTCCGACATGGGCGTCCACGCCGCCCGCCGCGCCCTCGCGGACGCCGGCCTCCAGCCAGCGGATATCGACCTCCTGATCGTCGCCACGATCACCCCCGACATGCCGATGCCCGCGACCGCGTGTATCATTCAACAAAAACTCGGCGTACCGACGAACGCCGCGTGCTTCGATCTCAACGCCGCCTGCACCGGTTTTCTTTACGCCCTCGACACCGCCTGCGCCATGCTCGGCTCCGGCCGCTACCGCCACGCCCTCGTCATCGGCGTCGAAAAACTCTCCACTATCGTCGACTGGAAGGACCGCACGACGTGCGTCCTCTTCGGCGACGGCGCCGGCGCCGTGGTCGTCGGTAAGTCGCCCGTGCCCGGCCTCGGTCTCATCGGCACCAAACTCGGCGCCCTCGGCGATAGCGTTGACCTCCTCTGCATCCCCGGCGGCGGCTCCAATGCCCCCGCCACCGCTGCGTCGATCGCCGCCGGCAGCCATTTTCTCAAGATGAAGGGCAAGGAAGTCTTTAAGCTCGCCGTCCGTGTCATGGACGAGGCCGCCCGGGATATTTTGGAACAACACCACCTGCGCGCTGATCAGATTTCGCTCGTGATTCCCCATCAGGCCAACCTCCGCATCATCGAGGCCATTTCCGCCTACCTCGAGCTCCCCCTGGAGCGCTTCTTCGTCAACGTCGACCGCTACGGCAACACCTCCGCCGCCTCCATCCCCCTCGCCCTCGACGAAGCCCGCCGCACCGGCCGGATCAAATCCGGCGACCTCACCCTGCTCGTCGCGTTCGGGGCGGGCTTGACCTACGGAAGCGCCCTGATTCGCTGGTAATCCCTTTTCTCGATGCGTCTCCCTTCCGCCAGCGCCCTGCGCTTCCTCCTTCTCCTGTCTACCCTCCTCGGACTCTTCGCGACGGCCTCCCGCGCCGATCTCGTGTGGGACGCGCAATCCGGCTGGCGCGTCGAAGGCGGCGCCCTCGCCGGTCTCGCCGGCAACGACGGCCGCAAGGCCCTCGACCTCATGAACAGCGCCCGCAAGAGCGAGGAGGCCGGCTCCCGCCGCTCCGCCATCCGCGCCTACGGCAATGTCGCGAAGAAATATCCGAATTCCATCTACGCCCCCGAGGCCCTCTACCGCTCCGCCCATCTCCGCCTCGCCGGCCGCGATTTCCAAAAAGCCTTCGAGGATTTCCAGGGCGTCGTCGGTCGTTACCCGAACACCAAGCGCTTCAACGAAATCATCGGTGAACAATATCGCATCGCCAGCGCTCTCCTCGACGGCGCCCGCGGCCGCATGCTTTGGGGACTCCTCCCCGGCTTCCGCGCCCGAGACAAAGCCCTCGAGTTTTTCGAAACCATCTTGGTCAACGCCCCCTACAGCGACTACGCCCCGCTCTCCTTGATGAATATCGCGCGCGGCCACCAGAAACTGAACCAGATCGCAGACGCGATCGACGCCCTCGACCGCATGGTGAATAACTATCCCCAAAGCCTCCTCGCCCCCGACGCCTATCTGAAGCTCGGCCAGACCCACGCCACCCTCGTCGACGGTCCCTATTACGACCAGGCCGCCACCAAAGAGGCCATCACCTACTTCACCGATTTCATGCTCCTCTTCCCGTCGGACACCGGCGTCGCCGCCGCTGAAAAAGGCCTCGACGGCATGAAAAATATGCTCGCCGAAAGCAAAATGAAGATCGGCGATTTCTACTTCTACAAACGCAACAACTACACCGCGGCAAAAGTCTTCTACAACGAGGCCATCACGTCCTACCCCGAGTCCCCGATCGCCGGTCGCGCCAAGCTCCGCTTGGTCGACGTCGAAGCCAAGGCCGCCGGCAAGCAGGTCGCCCCCGAGGGCAAGGCCGAAGGCGACGCCCCCAAGCCAAAGCGCTTCTGGTTCTTCTAAGTCCGGTGGCCCCCGGACCGCGGGCACCCCGCCCGCCCTTTCAGGCTTTCCTTCCGCGCGCCGCGCACAATCCCGCTCCCATGTCCGTCAGCCGACTGCTCGCCTTCTTTGTCTCGGCGCTCGCCTACCTGACTGTCGGCACCGGCTGCGCCCACTACCAACTCGGCACCGGCGCCGCCGGCAAACTCGCCTTTCAGACGCTTTACCTCGCGCCCGTGGAAAACAAGACGCTCCTGCCGGAGGCGCGCGCGTTACTGAGCACGCAACTCCGCGAAGCCTTCGCCCGAGACGCCCGCGTCGCCCTCGTCAACACCCCCGCAGCCGCCGACGCCACCCTCGCCGTCACCATCACGAGCTACCGCCGCGAGGTCCAAACGGTGCGCGAAGGCGACACCGGGCTCGCGCGCAAATTCAATCTCACCCTCGCGACGACCGCCACGCTCCGCGATCGCCGAGCGAACAAGGTCCTGTTCGAAAACCGCCCGATTGTGGTCCAACGCGAAGTCTTCACCGACAGCGGCCAACTCCAGAGCGAATATCAGACGCTCCCGCTCCTCGCCGAATCCCTCGCCGCCAAAGTCACCCACGCCGCCCTCGACGTGTGGTGAGCCCCCCCGGGCTCGGCTCATCGCGCGCGCCCCGAACTCCGCCTGGGCTCCGTTGCGGTTCGTCTCCCCTCCCGCCGCGCAGTCCGGGATTGAGCTTTTCGCCGCACCGCTCCCAGTCTCTGCGCTGTCATGTCTTCGCCGCACGCGCCCATCCTCGCTCCGTCTCTGCTCGCCGGCGACCATGCCCAGCTCGCCGCCAGTGCCCGCACCGTCGCCGATCTCGGTCTTACCTGGCTCCACTGCGATATCATGGACGGACACTTCGTCCCCAATCTCACCTTCGGCCCCGAAACGTTTGCCGCGCTCCGCCGAGCCGGAATTAACCTCTTTTTCGATACGCACCTGATGCTCGCCGAGCCGCACCGTTACGTCGAAGCCTTCGCGAAAACCGGTTCAAACCTCATCAGCATTCACATTGAGCCCGCCTGCGATCACACCGCCACGCTCGCACACATCCGCGCCCTTGGCTGCCAAAACGGTCTCGTCCTCAATCCCGGCACGCCCGTCGCTGCCGTCGAGCCCTTCCTCGACCAAGTCGACCTGATCCTCGTCATGACCGTGCAACCCGGATTCGGCGGCCAACCCTTCCGGCGCGACATGCTGCCGAAACTCACCCAGCTCGACACCTGGCGCCGCGAACGCGCCTTGAACTTCCGCCTCGAAGTCGACGGCGGCATCGACCTCGCCACCGCCGCCGCCTGCCGTACAGCCGGCGCCGATACATTCGTGGCCGGCACCTCGTTCTTCAAAGCCCCCGACCAAGCCGCCTTCGCCGCCGCTTTCTCCCTGCTGTAGGGCCGCCGCTGGCCGGCCGCCGCCCCACCGCGCTCCCCATGCCGCACGAATCCAGCCACGCCGGCTACCTCCTGTCCGACGACCCCGCCCGCCTCGACGTCGCGGCTGTCCACGCCTTTCTCACGACGAGTTATTGGGCCGCCGGCATCCCGCGCGACGTCGTCGCGCGCTCGCTCGAAAACTCCCTCTGCGTCGGGCTCTACGCCCCCGGCGGCCCGCAGATCGGCCTCGTCCGGGTCATCACCGACTCCGCGACGTTCGCCTACCTGTGCGACGTCTACGTGCTGGAGGCCCACCGCGGCCACGGCCTCGCCAAAGCCGCGCTGACACTCCTCTCGTCGCACCCGCGGCTCCAAAATCTCCGCCGCCAGCAGCTCGTCACGCAAGACGCCCACGGCCTCTACGCGCAGTTCGGCTTCAAGCCGCTGTCCCTGCCCGATCGGCACCTGGAGAAATGCGATCCCGACGTCTACCGGCGTACGGCCCCGCGCTGATCATTTTTCGCCCCGCGCGATCGCCTCCGCCTCGCGGTACTGGCGGCGAAACCGCTCTCCGAGCTCGGTCGCCAGCCGCACTTCGTCGACTTTATTTTTCGCCCCGAGCGTCTTCCGGATGCGTCCGTTCACCTGCTCGTAATCGACGGCGCCCAAGTCCGCCAGCTTCGCCAGAGCCGCCGCGGCCCGCGGTCCGTCGGTCGCCTGCACCGCGTTGATGGCGCCAATCGCCGCCTTCAACTCGACGTGACTGTCGAGCCCCATCACCCGCACCACGAACGCCAACTCGCGGATCAGATGCCCGGTCCACTCCGGCCGATACACGAGGGGAAACGGATCGGCAAACGGCGCCGCGTCAGGATCGCTCCGCCGCGTTTTCCACTCCGTGTGTTCGTAGAAATCCCGCCGCACCGGCAGCCGCCGCAGCGCGAACCGTTCCGGCCCGCCCGCCGTGCCCGGCTTGAAATTCCACAGCTTCTGCGCCTCCGGCGTCAGCGTGTATTCGATAAACTGCTCCGCCACCTCGCGGTGCGGCGCGCCCCGCAACAGCGCAATCGGATCGACCGAGTTCACCGTGCCGCCGCGCGGCGTGACAAACCCCAGCCGCGAAACCCCGCGGGACGCCACCGCCTCCGCCTGCGCCCGACCGTAAAAATCGATGCAGATGCCCGCCGCACAGTCGCCCTGCGCCACGTCGATTGGCGGTTTCTGCGACGAGTCCGTAAAGTAGCGCGCATTGGCCGCAATCCGCTGCACCACCCGCAATCCCTCCGCCCACCCCTCCCGCACCACCGCCCGCTCTGCCGCGTCTCCCGCCCCGGCCTTCGCGCGCTCGAAACGCCAGATCTCCTGCTGGACGATGGTCTCAAACGCCTTCGCCATTGAACTGCTCTTCGTCGGGTCGCACAACGCCAGTGCCCCCAGATACCCCGCCCCGCCCAGTTCCGCCCACGCCGTCGGCGGCGCCAGGTGCAACCGAGCGAGCACGTCGGCGTTATAGAGGATTCCGTAGCTGCTGATCACGTTTCCCACCCAGCACCCCTCATCGTCCCAAAACTGCTCGCCCGTAAACGTCTGCGGAATCACCGCCGCGGAAAACCACTCCGGATGCGTCTGCCGCACGCGCGACGGCACGATCCGCCCCGCCTGCGCCTGCCGCACAAAATCATAACTGCCCCCACCAAAAAAAAGGTCCATCCCGCACCCGACGTCCGACGCCAGAAACTCGGCCCTCGCCGCCCGCACCTCCGTCGGCGCCTCCGCCGGCAGGTTCGCCTGCACAAAACCCGCCTGAATCTCCGCGCTCCAGCGGCGCCCAGCCTGAGCCTTCCACCGTCGTTCAAACGCCGCCTGGTAGGCGCCCTCGATTACCCGCGCAATCTCGCTCGTCCCTCCCACCACCCGCCAGTCGACGGCCACCGTCCGTCCGGTCCGCGCCCGATACCACGCCTGAAAGCCCCGGCCAAATTCGAAGCGCGTCGCCTCGTTGTGCGGTGTGATGATGACCACCGTGTCGTCGGCCTGGCCCAACGCCCGCTGCTCCGGCCGCAGCGCGAAGGGCAGGGCCACCGTCGCCCCCAACACCAGAAGGATGCACGCCTGCTTCAGCATGGGCGCCTCACTCGGTCAGGACCACCACATCCTCCGGCTCGGCGCTGGCAAAAAGCTCGCCCCGACCGGACTGGTCCACATACCGGGGATTCAACTCGACGATTTTCAGCGCCACCCCGCCCGCCGCCAAAAAATCATACTGCGCCGCCTCGCCGAGGTAAACACACCCGCCGATCCGCCCCTTCACGCCGTTGCGCTCCGGCGCCGCCCGCCCCAGCACCCAACACTCCGGCCGCACCGACAGCGTCACCGCCGCCCCGGCCACCGGCGCCGCCTTCGCGTCCCCCCACACGCCCTCAAACCGCCCCAGCGCCGTCTCCACCACCGCGCGCCCGCCCCCCGCGCTCACCAGTTTCCCCTCCAGAAAATCCGTTTCCCCGATGAAGTTCGCCACCAGCCGGCAGGCCGGCCGGCGATACACCTCCCGCGGCGTCCCCACTTGCCGGATGCGCCCACCGTCCATGATCGCCATCCGGTCCGAAATCGACAACGCCTCCTTCTGATCGTGCGTCACATAGACCGTCGTCACCTTGAACGCCTGACACACCCGCCGGATTTCCGTCCGCAACTCCAGCCGCAGCTTAGCATCCAGATTCGACAGCGGCTCATCGAGCAATAGACACCGCGGCCGAATCACCAGCGCCCGCGCCAGCGCCACCCGCTGCTGCTGCCCGCCCGACAACTCGTTCGGTTTGCGCGCCGCATCAGCGCCCATCCGGACCGACTCCAACGCCTCGCCGACGCGCCGCCGGATCTCGTCCTTCGGCACTTTGCGCTCCTCCAGCCCGAACGCCACGTTCTCCGCCACCGACATATGCGGCCACAACGCATAGCTCTGAAACATCATGCCCGTGTTCCGCTTGTGCGGTGCCAGCCGGGTCACGTCTTCCTCGCCGAAAAAAACCGTCCCCGCGTCCGGAAGATAAAAGCCCGCCAGACACCGCAGCAGCGTCGTCTTCCCGCAGCCACTCGGACCCAGCAGAAAAAAAAGTTCGCCCGGCTCGATCGCCAGCTCGAGATCGTGCAACGCCGTCACCGGGCCGAATCGCTTCGTGAGTTGCTGGATGCGAATGGAGATCATGCCCGCGGGAACCGCCCGCCGACGCAAGGTCCCGCCCCCGGCACTGTCAAAAGAATTAACCCCCGTTCCACCAGACCGCCCAACTTTGCCTCGCCCCGCGCATTTCCGTCTTTCAACTCTCAACCCTCAACTCTCAACTCCTCCGTTCATGCCCGCGAAAAAATCCCCCGCCCTCCACCCCGATCTCGCCAGCGTGCTCGTCACCAAGGCGCAGATCAGCCGCCGCGTGAAGTCCCTCGGACGCGAACTTAAGCGCATTTACGGCGACGAGGAGATCACCGTCGTCGCCATCATGAACGGCGCGATCCTCTTCACCGCCGATCTCCTGCGCGAAATCGACAACGCCGTGCGCCTCGACTGCATCCGCACCACGAGCTACGGCAACGCCACCGAATCCCACGGCACCCCCAAACTCGTGCACGGTCTCACCCTCGACGTCACCGACCGCCACGTGCTCATCGTCGACGACATCCTCGACACCGGCCGCACGCTCTCGCTCATCGCCAGCATGATCCGCGGCATGCAGCCCGCGAGCCTCCGCGTCTGCGTGCTCCTCGACAAGAAGGGCCGCCGCGTCGTCCCCTTCGAAGCCGACCTCGTCGGCTTCCAGATTCCCGACAAATTCGTCGTCGGCTACGGCCTCGATTTTGCCGAACGCTACCGCAATCTCACCCACATCGGCGTCCTCAAAACCTCCCGGCAAAAAGTCCACGCCTGATTCCGCCCGACGTCCGCGCCACTTTTCCATGACCAAATTCCACCTCGCCGTTCTCGCGCTCTCCCCGCTCGTTGCCCTCGGCTTGGCCGGATGTGCCACCACGCCGGCGAAAAACGCCCAGGCCGACGACGGCGCCTACGAGTGGGTCACCCCTCTCGGCTCCAATGTCCCCGTCAAAGTGAAGAAAGGCCAGGCCGTCCAAGGCATCTCTCCCACCGGTACCCTGACCGCCGAGCAGACCGCGCAGGCGATCCGCGGCGGCGGCGCGCCCGCGCCCAAGGGCGGCAACTGAGCCCGCCCCGCCGGGTCCGCGCCACCCCGCCGGCCCCCCCTCACCGCCGCGCCTTTTTCGGGCGCCCGACGACGTTCGCCTTCGCCTTCGGATACGCCTGCGCCGGCGCCAGCGCCGATTTCCGGTAGTCGCCGCTCTTGAGCGCGTTCACCTGGTCGCGCAACAGCGCCGCCCGCTCGAACTCCAGCCGGCCGGCCGCCTCCTGCATTTCCTCCTCAAGCTCCGCGATCACCGCCGCGACCTCATCGGCGTTCTCCGCCACCAGCGGCTCGTCGTCCGGCCGCACGCCCGTGCCGTCGTAAACCTGCAGGCTCGCCTGCGCCGTCCGCTTCACACTGCGCGGCGTGATGCCGTGCTCCAGATTGTAGGCGATCTGCCGCTCGCGCCGATACTTCACCGTGGCCATCGTCCGCTTGATCGAATCCGTCTCCTTGTCGGCGTAGAAAATCACGCGCCCTTTGTCGTGGCGCGCCGCGCGCCCCGCCGTCTGGATCAGACTCGTCTCGCTGCGCAGAAACCCCTCCTTGTCCGCATCGAGAATCGCGACCAGCGCCACCTCCGGCAGATCAAGGCCTTCGCGCAACAGGTTGATCCCGACCAACACGTCGAAATTCCCCAGCCGCAGATTCCGCAAAATCTCCACCCGCTCGATCGCGTCGATGTCCGAGTGCAGATACTCCACCCGGATCTTCGCCTCGCGCAGATAACTCGTCAGATCCTCCGACAACCGCTTGGTCAACGTCGTCACGAGCACGCGCTCGCCGACCGCCGTCGCCGCCCTGATCTCGCCGATCAGATGCTCCACTTGGTTCTTCGTCGGCCGCAGCACAATCTCCGGATCGATCAAGCCCGTCGGCCGGATCAGCTGCTCCGCCACGACCGTGGACAGCTTCAGCTCAAACTCCGCGGGCGTCGCCGACACGTAGAGCGTCTGCCCCGTCACCTGCTGAAACTCCTCAAAACTCTGCGGCCGGTTGTCCAGCGCTGAAGGCAGCCGAAAACCAAAATTTACCAGCGTCGTCTTCCGCGCCTTGTCGCCGTTGAACATTCCGCCGATCTGCGGGAGCGTCACGTGGCTCTCGTCGACCATCACTAGGAAATCCTTGGGGAAAAAATCGATCAGGCAAAACGGCCGCTCGCCCGACGCCCGGGCGGTCATGTGCCGCGAGTAGTTCTCGATGCCGTTGCAGAAGCCCATTTCCTGCAGCATCTCGAGGTCGTAATTCGTCCGCATCCGGATCCGCTGCGCCTCGAGGTATTGGCCGTTCTTCTCGAAAAACGCCACCCGCTCGTCCAGCTCCGCCCGGATGGCGCGGATCGCCGGCTCAAGTTTCCCTCGGCTCGTCACATATTGGTTCGCCGGGTAAAGATCGAACTGCTCCAGCGTCCGTAACACCTCACCCGTGAGCGGATCGAACTCGCTCAACCCCTCCACCTCGTCGCCGAAAAACTCCACCCGCAACCCGTGCTCCAGATACGACGGCATCACATCCACCGTGTCCCCGCGCACCCGAAACCGCCCCGGCTTCAGTTCGTAGTCGTTTCGCTCGTAGATGTTCTCCACGAGCTTTGCCAAAAACGTCTGCCGGCCCAACGCCGCCCCGCGCCGCAGCCCGATCCGCATCTCGGTAAACTCTTCGGGCGAGCCCAACCCGTAAATGCACGACACGCTCGCCACCACGATCACGTCGCGCCGCGACACCAGCGAACTCGTCGTCGCCATCCGCAGCCGCTCCAGCTCCTCGTTGCGCGACGAATCCTTCTCGATGAACGTGTCGCTCGAGGCGATGTAGGCCTCCGGCTGGTAGTAGTCGTAGTAGCTGACAAAGTACTCGACGGCGTTGTCGGGGAAAAAACTCTTGAACTCCGAGTAGAGCTGCGCCGCCAGCGTCTTGTTGTGCGAGACAATCAGCGTCGGCCGCTGCGTCCGCGCGATCACGTTCGCCATCGTGAACGTCTTGCCCGAACCGGTCACACCCAGGAGCGTCTGATGCTTGTTCCCCGCGTTCACCGAGGCCACCAGCTTCTCGATCGCCATCGGTTGGTCGCCCGTCGGCTGATAGTCGGACGCGAGTTTGAAAAGCATCACTCCACCGAAAACCACCGTCTGCGACTTCGCAACTCCGCCGTGGTCCGCGACAATTCCGGCCGGCCCGCCCGCACCCCGGCGCCGCGCTCACAGCCCGAACACTTTCATCACCCCACCCCACAGCCCCGCCCAAAATTTCCGCGCCTGTTTCGCGCCGCCGCCCGAGGACACCTGCTGGCAGAGAAATAACCCCTGGCCCGCAAATAGGTCGTCGAACAGCGGATTCATCCCGCGGTAGTAACTCCAAAACGTCTCCGCCCGGGCCGGCCGGTAATCGAGGTTCGGCGTAAACCCCATCGTCGCATTTTGGTTCGTCCGCCGCGCCGCGAATCCGCCGCCGGCGCGCTCCCCCAATTGCTCCACCCGCACGCCGCGGCTCCCCGCCACCACGAGCTGGCACGGCCCGACAAACTCAAAAAACCGGAACTGCAGCGTCACCCACGCCTGCCAGCGAAACAGCTGCCACCGCCGCCGGATCTTCAACCTCCGCCCCTCCGCCGTCACCACCCCCGCGAGAAAACTCGGCCGCAACACCAGCGAAGATCCTTCCGCCAGCGTGACCACCGCCAACTCACTGTGCGGATCGCCCTGATTCGATAGCGTCAGCTGCGCCTCTCCGCTCGCTCCGCGATGGCTCAGCTCGATCAGTTCCACCAACCCCGTCGCGAAGCACGTGAACGGAATCGTCCAATCGAGCACGTAGCGCGACGCCCGCTTCAGCCCTTCGTCCGAGGCCTGCAAAAACCGCTCCTTCACCCACAGCCGCTCGCCCGTCCGCAGCACCACCCCCGTCGCCACCTTGCTCTCGCTCACGCCCGGCAGCACCGCGAGTTGCGCTTCCAGCCGCACCGGCCGGCCGGCCGCAATCCACGGCGCCACGAAAAAATACATGCCGAGCTTGCCCGCCGTCGGCCCGAAAAAGTACAGCGCGAGCGCCACGACCACCCACCCCTTCACCGCCATCCGGATCGGCCCGCGCCCCAGTTCGTAGTCCCAGATCCGCTCGGCGTAGTGCACAATCCGCGACTGCTGCTCCTGCGCCACCGTCAGTTTCGCCTCCAGCTTGCCGAGCGCGATCTCCAACCCGTCCCGCTCCCACGTGGTCCGCGTAAACCGCTGCTGCAACGCCGCCACCTTCGCCGTCGTCACCAGCCGCATCGCGGTCAGGCTCGCGATGCGCTCCTCATTGGCCTTCTGCTGCTCCCCGTTGCCCGTCAGCTTGTCCCACGCGCTCTCCAAATCCCGCAGCGTAGCCATGATCTTGTCCGCCTGCTTCCCGCGCTCCTGCTCGGCGGTGATCTCCGCCGCGATCCGGTCCATCCGCTGGTGCACCTCCTCCAGCGCACTCTTCACCTTGGTCCGCTCGCCGTTGATCGAACGCACCACCTCCTGCCGCCATTGGTCCAGATCCACGTTGTCCTTCAAAAATAGCCACAGCCCGCCCGCGACGAGCCCCAGCCCAACGATCAGCACGCCCGCGGCGAACTTCTCGAAGACCCAGCGTATAAACTGAAAAATGACGGTGAGCATGGTGATCACGGAGCGTCTCCGCGGGTATAAGGGCGGGGATTCAACCCTCCTTCCGCCGGAAGCCAATTGCTAATCCGCCCCGCCCCCCGCATCGTCAACCCAGCGTCATCGGTTCCGGAGCACCGCCGCGCCCCAACCCATCTCCCCCCGTTCCTGCCCATGTCCAAAGCCATCGTCTCCACCCTCTACGATTCCGACGTCTTCCGCATGGCGTGCCGCCAGTTCGACCAGGCCGCCGACGCCATCAGCCTCCCGGAGACCATCCGCGACCGCACGAAGTATCCCCGCCGCTGTCTCGCCGTCGCCCTGCCCGTCAAACGCGACGACGGCAGCGTCACCGTCTTCGAAGGCTACCGGGTCCAACACAACCTCTCCACCGGTCCCGCCAAGGGCGGCATCCGCTTCCACCAGAGCGTCACCATCGGCGAAGTCGCCGCCCTCGCCATGTGGATGAGCTGGAAATGCTCGCTCGTCGGCCTCCCCTACGGCGGCGCCAAAGGCGGCGTCGTCGTCGATCCCAACCGGCTCTCGCCCACCGAGCTCGAGCACCTCTCCCGCCGCTACATGCAGGAAATGGTCAACTTTCTCGGGCCACACACCGATGTCGCCGCCCCCGACGTCGGCACCAACGAAAAAATCATGGGCTGGATGATGGACACCTATTCCAACCACGTCGGCCACATCTCCCCCGCCATCGTCACCGGCAAGCCCATCGCCATCGGCGGCTCCCAGGGCCGCCGCGAAGCCACCGGCGCCGGCGTCGCCTACCTCGTCAAAAAATATCTCGCGGACATGAAAATCCCGCTGGGCAAAACCACCGTCGCCCTCCAGGGCTTCGGCAACGTCGGCAGCGAGACCGCCCTCGCCCTCGCGGCCTACGGCGCCAAAATCATCGCGATCTCCGACTACACCGGCGCGTTCTACCATCCCAGGGGCATCGACCTCAAACGCGCCCTCACCTACCTCCACTACCAAAAAGTGCTCCGTGACTTCGACGGCGCCGAGCCCATCACCCACGAACAGCTGCTCGAGCTGAAATGCACCGTCCTCATCCCCGCCGCCCTCGAGCGCGTCATCACCGATCAGAACGCCGCGAAACTCCAGTGCCGCCTCCTCGCCGAGGCCGCCAACGGGCCGACCACCAACGCCGCCGACAAAATCATCGAGGCCCGCGGCGACATCGCGATCATCCCCGACGTCCTCTGCAACTCCGGCGGCGTCATCGTCTCCTACTTCGAGTGGCTGCAAAACCTCTCGAATTTCTACTGGGGCCGCGACGAAGTGCTCACCAAACTCTTCGGCGTGCTCGACAAGGCGAAGGCCGCGGTGGACGCCCAGCAGGCCAAATTCAAATTCAGCCGGCGCCTCGCCGCGCTCACCCTCGGCATCCAGCGCGTCGCGGACGCCAAAGCGGCGCGCGGCCTGTTCCCGTAATCCCCGGGCTCACCCGCCCCCGCGCGCTCCTCGCGCTCGCCTTCGCCTGCCTCCGCTCAGCCCTCGTCGCCGCTCCGACCGACACCGCCATCTTCGCCGCAATGAAGCTGCCGGACGCCAAGAACGACAGCTGGATCACGACCGTCGAGGACGACGCGCGTACCGCCGAGGGCGACGCGCGCACCGCCGAGATCAGCGGCCAGACCGACCTGAGCGATTTCTCCCTCGTCACGATGCCCATGGTGTCCGCCGTCCGCCGCCGCGTGGGCCGGGGCAGCGCCAATTCCGACAACCAGGTGGAAGCCGTTCTCAAAGGCGCCGAGCGGTGCGTCGTCCAGAAGCCCGACGGCTGGAAAACCCCCGCCGAATTGGCGCAACCGGCTCGTTCCAACCCGCGCGGCGGCCCCGGCCCCCGCGGCTACCCAGGCGGCGGCTTTCCCGGCGGCGGCCCGCCCAGCGTTGGGCGCGGCTCCGGCCAAACCCCGCCGCCCTACAGCACTCTGCCGATCAACCTCAGCCGGCCCCACGAAGAGATCGGCGTCATCGTCGGCAGCTACACCGCCATCCGCTCCGAGGACGACCTCATCGCGGGCACCTTCTCCGAAACCGGCGCCAAACTCCTGCTGGTCCACCCCGGCCAGAACGAACTCACCCCCTTGCAAGCCGGCGGCACCTTTCGCCGGTGGATCCGCGACGGCGCCCTCGTGAGATACGAACTGCGCCTCGCCGGCACCCTCGCCGTCGACCCCCCCGGCCGCCGGCGCGACGTCGAGGTCCACCAAAAATCCACGACCGCACTCCAGGCGGTCGACACGAGGAAATTCGACGTCCCGGAGGAAGCCCGAAAAAAACTCGGGGGCTGTGCGCTCCGGGGGCGACCGCCCATCGCCCCGCACCGCGGCCCCCCGCACCCGCGCCGCTCAACCCTTCGTTTGCGCCGCAACCCCCGCCCACCGCCGCGAGATCGCGATGGATCCGCGCCACCCGCTCCACCGGTCCCTCCCCAGGGAAGCGCGCGTAAAACCCTTCCAGCTTGAACTCGCCCATCTGCTCTGCGCACGGCGCGAACCGCGCGGCTCAGGGCTCCACGCGCCGTCGCGCTCCGCCAAGCTCGCTGGCGCTTATGATCCCAAAGTACTGTGGTTTTTAGGCTGTAGACCCGGTCGATGGCCGGGTTGCCCGCCCAGCGGGCGGGCCGACCAAGGCAAAGTCTGAAACGTACGGGACGTTGGTATCAGGCGCTCCTGGAGCGCCTGCAAGCAGGCGGCCTCCCAAAACCCTCCTGCCCCACAATCGCCTCGACGAGCTTCGCCGCCGCGCGCGGGCCCGTGCCCCGTCCGCTCCTCCCGACGCCAAAACCGCCGCGGCTGAGCCGCGTCCATTCAGCCCGATGCCAGGGTCCTCAAGCAGGCAAAAACCGACCGGTGACTTCGTCGGCCGCCCGCTGGCTGGC
>CANHJG010000004.1 GCA_947461205.1 Opitutia bacterium | reverse complement strand
TGCTCGCCCGCAAGCTCGTCGAGAAGGGCGTGCGCTTCGTGCAGCTCTACAACGGCACCTGGGACAGCCACGACTACATCGAGCGCGCCCACGGCAATCTCGTACGCGGCGTCGACCAACCCATCGCCGCGCTCATTACCGACCTCAAACAGCGCGGCCTCCTCGACAGCACCCTCATCGTCTGGTGCGGCGAGTTCGGTCGCACCCCCGACAACGGCGTGCGTGGCGGCACCGCCTACGGCCGCGATCACAACCCCAACGCCATGACGATGTGGCTCGCCGGCGGCGGCGTGAACGCCGGCCACACCATCGGCGCCACCGACGAGACCGGCATGACCGCCGTGGACAAGGTTCACCACGTGCGCGACGTGCACTGCACCCTCCTGCGCCTCCTCGGTCTCGACGACAACAAACTCACCTACTACCACGCCGGTCGCTTCAAGCAGCTCAGCCAATTCGGCGGCCAAGTGATCAAAGAACTCATCACATGAAACGGTTTCGCTCCCTCTCCCTCTGGCTCACCGTCACGCTGTGGTCCGGCCGCGCCCTCTTCGCAGCGGAATCCATTCCACCCTCCGGCCAGCGCGTCTTCGTCTGCGCCCACAGTTTCATGATTTACACCGCAAAGCTGCTGCCACCCATGGCCGAAGCTGCGGGCATCGCGTACGTGAATGCCGGCCAACAGATGATCGGCGGCTCGCGCGTGATCCAGCACTGGGATTTGCCCGACGCCAAGAATCTCGCCAAGGCCGCCCTGAGCGAAGGTAAGGTCGACGTGCTCACCCTCTCGCCCAACCTGCTCATGCCCGACCCGGGGATCGATCACTTCACGAAACTGGGCCTCGAGAAAAACCCCGCCCTCCGCGTGCTCGTGCAAGCTTCCTGGCCCACCCGCGATGGCACGGTCGGCAAGTCCTTCACCAACGAGATCCGCAATACCGCCACGGTTGCGAGTCTCCGCGCCCAACGCGACGCCCATGGCTCCTCCTGGCTCGTCAACCTCGAGGCGCACGTGCGGGCACTCAACACCACCGTCGGCCGCACGTCCGTTTTCCTCGTGCCCGTGAGCGACGCCGTCTTCGCGCTGCGCGAACGCATCGCCGAAGGCCGCGCCCCGGGCCTGACGAAGCAGACCGATCTGTTCCGCGACGACCTCGGTCACCCGCATCCGCCGCTCGCCGTGCTCGTGACGTATTGCCATTTCGCCGCGATCTACGGCCGCAGTCCCGTTGGCCTGCCGGTGCCGGCGCCATTGAAAGACAAGCCCGAGGCCGACGGCCTGAACCGCCTCCTGCAACAACTCGCCTGGGACGCCGTGACCGCCCATCCGTTGAGCGGCGTGCACCCCACTCCGACGAAATCATGAAGACCCTGGCTCTTTTCCTGGGCCTCGCCATTGCCCACGCGACGATCGCCGCAACCGCCGAGTCCACCCGGCGACCCAACATCGTTTACATCGTCGCCGACGACCTCGGCTACGGCGAACTCGGTTGCTACGGCGGTAAGGACATTCCCACGCCGCACCTCGACGCCCTCGCGGCCGGCGGCGTGCGCTTCACCCACGGCTACGTCACCGCCGCGTTCTGCGCCGCCTCCCGCGCTGCGTTGCTCACCGGCCGCTATCAAACGCGCTTCGGTTTTGAGTTTAATCCCATCGGTGCGAAGAATGCCGCGCCCGGCATCGGCCTGCCCGTGGGGGAAAAAACCGTCGCCGACCACCTCCGCGCCACCGGCTACGCCACCGCCCTCGTCGGCAAGTGGCACCTCGGCGGCACGGCCGAGTTCCACCCACAACGTCGCGGCTTCGACGAGTTCTTCGGCTTCCTTCACGAGGGCCACACCTACGTCCCGCACCCATGGGAAGGCGTCACCACTTGGCTGCGACGCCGCGCGCTCCCCGACGGCGGTACCGGCCGCTGGATTTCCCCCGACGGCCGTCTTGTCTGGACCACGCACATGGGCGGCAACGAGCCCGACTACGACGCCGACAATCCTCTCCTCCGCTCCAGTCAACCCGTCGACGAGCGCGCCAACCTCACCGACGCCTTCACCCGCGAGGCCAACGATTTTATCACGCGCCACCGCACGCAGCCGTTCTTCCTCTACCTCGCCTACAACGCCGTCCACAGCCCCCTGCAGGCCCCCGATGCCTACTTGGCTAAATTCGCGCACCTCCCCGATCTCCACCGCCGCATCTTTGCCGCAATGCTCGCGCACCTCGACGACAGCGTCGGCCGCGTGCTCGCCCACCTCCGCGCCACCGGCCTCGCGGAAAACACACTCATCGTCTTCCTGAGCGACAACGGGGGCCCGACCAAGGAGCTCACCTCCCGTAACGCCCCCTTGCGCGGCGGCAAAGGCGAACTCTGGGAAGGCGGTATCCGCGTGCCCTTCATCGTCTCGCTTCCCGGGCGCATCACCCCGCGCACCGTCGACACGCCCGTGATCTCCCTCGACGCCACCGCCACCGCCCTCGCTCTCGCGGGCATTGCCGCCTCACCCACTCCCCTCGACGGCGTGAACCTGTGGCCCCTCCTCTCCGGCGAATCGACCCGCGTGCCGCGCACCACCCTTTACTGGCGCGTCGGCGAACGCCGCGCCATCCGCCACGGTGACTGGAAACTTCTCCGCCAAAGCGGCGCCTGGCAGCTCTACGACCTCGCCCACGACGGCAGCGAACAAACCGACCGCGCCACGGCCGAGCCCGCCCGAGCGCAAGAACTCGCCGCGCTCTGGGAAACGTGGAATGCCGAGCAAATCACCCCGCGCTGGCGCTAAACCGCCCACGTTCCCTCCCGCCATGCCACCGCCCCGCCTCCTCGTTCTCGCCCGCCTGGTCCTGCCGTTGCTAGCCGCACTGCCCGCGGGCGCGGCTCCGCCCCCCGACCTCTTCGCGCGCGAAAACCTCGTGGCGTGGTGCATCGTGCCGTTCGACGCCAAACAGCGCGGACCCGAGGAGCGCGCCGCGATGCTGGAAAAACTCGGCTTCACCCAATTCGCCTACGACTACCGCACGGAACATATCCCGACCTTCGACGCCGAGATGGAGGCGCTGAAACGCCACCACATCCGCCTCCTCGCATGGTGGTTTCCCCGCACGCTGAATGACGAAGCCCGCCTCATTCTCGATGTGCTCACGCGGCACCACCAGCGCGGCGTCCAGCTCTGGGTCACCGGCGCCGGCGCCCCGACGAAATCCCCCGAAGAGCAGCGCGCCCGCGTCGCCACCGAAGCCGCCCGCCTCCGCCCGATCGCCGCCGCGGCGGCGAAACTCGACGGCACCGTTGCGCTCTACAATCACGGCGCGTGGTTCGGCGAACCCGAAAACCAGCTCGAAATCATCGCGCATCTCCGCGCCGCGGGCATCACCAACGTCGGCCTCGTCTACAATCTGCACCACGGCCACGCCCACCTCGCCCGCTTCCCCGCACTCCTCGCGCAGATGAAGCCCCACCTGCTCGCGCTCAACCTCAACGGCACCGTCCCCGGCGGCGACCAGACCGGCCAAAAAATCGTCCCGCTCGCCCAAGGCGAACTTGACGCGCCGCTCCTGACCGCGATCCGCGACAGCGGCTGGCACGGCCCCATCGGCATCCTCAATCACACCGCCGAAGACGCCGAAGGCCGCCTCCGCGACAACCTCGCTGGCCTCGACTGGCTCCGCACGAGAATCTCCGGCCAACCCGCCGGCGCGCGCCCGACACCGCTCACGTGGCGCGCGCCAACGACGAAGTTGTAGGTCCGCTCGGTGAGCGGGCAACCCGGCCGCCGGCCGGGTGCACCTTGTCCGGACACAAAAAAGGCCGGTCTCGCGACCGGCCTTTGCTTCATCTTAAACTTTTCACTTCAACTGGCGCCGCTGCGCCGCTCACGGCAGCGTGCGGATGAAGAGATCTTTGTAGTAGGTCGTGCTCTTCGGGTCGTGGCCCTGAATCGCGATCGTGCCGGAGCTCAGCTTGCGACCGGGCATGTTCTTGAGCGCCTTGGACGGATCCCAATCGGCCGGCTCCGTGTAGTCCACCGTCGTCTTGCCGTCGATCTGGATGACGATGTGTTTTCCTTCGACCTTAATGTAATAGTCGAACCACACGTCGTCGGTGCTCGGCGCGTTGTTCAAAACGTCTTTCACGGCGTAGAGGCCGCCGGTCTTCTTGACGTCGGTGTGCGTCGAGTTCACCTGGCACTCGTAGCCCTTGGACGGCCAGCCCTTCGGCTCGAAAGCCGTGTGGATGTAGATGCCGGAGTTTCCACCCTTGGTGGTTTTCACCTTGGCCTTGAACTCGAAGTTCTTGAACGAAGCGTCGCCGTTCGCGCCGTAGAAGAGATGCGAGCGGCCGCCACCGACCTTGAGTTCGCCGTTCACCACCGAGAAAGCGCCGGGCACTTCATCATTGGTCTTCCAACCGGAGAGGTCTTTGCCGTTGAACATCGGGGTCCAAGCAGCGGCTTTGTCGGCCGCCCGCCCGACCGCGAGGCCGAGCAGCGAGGCGAGGAGTAAGAAAGCAATACGGGTTTTCATCGCCGGCGAGCTTGGCAAATCTGCGGGCCCCATGTCGAGCGCGCGTCTCGGCCGACGACTCCACGCGACTTCGTCGGCCGCGCCCGCCACGCCTGCGCGCGGGTGTGGCCTCGGATAAACCCATCGCCGCGATCACGGCTTTCGCTTCGGGCGCCTCGCGCACCTCATCAAACACCGGTCACCACAACCGCACATCCGTCTCGTTCACCGTGGAGTTCCCGATCCCCCGCACGGCCAACGCCTCCGCCCGCTTGTCCAACGCTACCTAGGCCGCCACCGGGAGGAGGGGGTCCACCTCCGGAGTGCCACGGGCTTTCCAGCCCGTGTTCCGATTTGTGTCCGTGTTCGCCACACCCACGGGCTGGAAAACCCGGGCCACGTCCGATCCACCCAGCAATTTTCCCACCCCCGTACAACATTTCTCCGGCGTCTCCCCACCCGGCAATCGCGTCCACTGCACGTCGCGAAACTCATCCGGCACGTGCGCTTCGGCGTCGCGGGTATCGTCGATGACGACCAGGAGCAGAAATGCCTTCGCTGTCGCCATCGCATGGGTCCGCCGCGCCGCCAGCTTCCACTCAATCCGAAAATATCCCTCGAGCCGTGTCTGCGTGCTCGCCGAAATCACCGGCCCAAACAACGCACAGCTCGCAATCTGTCCGCGGGGTCTTCGCATCCCACGCATCGCCTCCCGTAAGCTCGTCTTTGTCGAACCACACCACGATCCGCGCCGCCCGCAGGGTCACCGGCGATGCGCAGCGCCGCCACCGCGTCTTGCGACGCGTGGCTGAGGAAGACGGCTTGATGGGACTCACTCATCCGATGGCTTCAGCCAACACTGCGAGTAAACCCGGGAGCGACGCGACACCGCTTTTACCGTTAAACACCGTTTCGCTCACTTGCGCCACCAGCACCCGCCGGTCCGCCTCAATCATATCCGCAGCGGCACTGAATCGCGCAAAGTCCGCCTGCGCCGGGCTCGAGGTCAGCTTTACCTCCACCGCCCAAAGGTGTCGGCCGAGCTTAAACACCAAATCCACCTCGTAGCCGTCCGACGTGCGGAAATAGTGCGGCTCAACGGGTCGACCGCGCGCCGTCAACCACTCGACCACTTGTCCGATCACGAACCCCTCCCAACTCGCGCCGACCCACGGTTGGTGCAGCAATTCACCGGCGTCGCGCAGACCCAGAAGCGCATGCAACAGCCCGCTATCACGCCAGTAGACGCGCGGAGAGCGGACGAGCCGCTTGCCCAAGTTCGGCAGCCAGGGCGGCAGCCGCCGGAGGAGAAACGCCCCCTCCAGAAAATCCACATAACTATTCACCGTGTGATAGGTCAGCCCCAAACTCTGGCCCACTTGGCTCGCATTCCAAATCTGCCCGTGCACCGCCGCTGTCATGCGGAGCAACCGATCAGTCACGGCCGGTTTGGCGGGCAGGCCCCACACCGGCAGGTCGCGTTGCGTCAGCACGGTCAGGTAGTCCGTTTGCCACTGCGGAAACCGCCCGCCGCCCAGCACACCGCCATCGGGAAAGCCGCCGCGCAACCAACGCTCCGCCCACGGAATTTTGGGCAACTCCGCCCCGAGCAGCGGGGCCAACTCGATCATCCCGAGACGCCCTGCGAGTGACTCCGAGACCTGCTGCATCAGCACCGGCGAAACGGAACCGAGCAGCAAAAAACGGCCCACCCGCTTCCGGTCCGCGTCGATCGCGCCGCGCAGCCGCGGAAACATCTCGGGCCAGGCTTGCGCCTCGTCCAGCACGATTACCTTGCGCTGCGCGATGAGAGCATCCCACTGCACATCCAGCCGCAGCCGTTCGCTCGGCTGCTCCAAATCGAAGTACACCGCCGAAAGCGAGCGCGCGAGCGTCGTCTTGCCCGCTTGCCGCGGCCCCACGAGCCCGACTGCCGGATAGTCCGCGAGCCGCGACCGCACGAGGTCAGTGATGAGGCGTTCGATCATTTGCAAAATAGAAATCGCTTTCTAATCTGCAAACAAGCTCGAAATCATCTTCGTTCCACCCTCTGGCCGGACGAAAGCCACCCCTATTCACCCCCACCCGGCGCCGCGCACACTCGGCGATACAGCGCCTCGTAGCGGGGCACGATCTGCGCGGCGGAAAACAGCGCGCGGGCCCGTTGCTTCGCGGCCCGGCCCATCGCGCGGCGGCGCGCGGGATGATCGATCAACGACTCCATCGCCCGGGCCAGACCGTCCGCATCGCCGAAGGGCACGAGCAGGCCGGACTTGCCGGTCTCGACGACTTCCGGGATGCCGCCGACGGCAGTCGCCACGCTCGGGCAGCCAAAGTTCATCGCTTCCAAAATACTCAGGCAAAAACTCTCCGACTCCGACGTGAACAACCCCAGATCCGCCGCCTGAAAGTAATCTTCGATTTCGCTGACGTTTTGCCGCAGCACGATCCGTTCGCCCAAACCCAGCCGCCGCACATCGTCCTCGAACGGCGCGAAATCGCCGCCGGCGAGGATCACGAGCTTGAACGAGCCAGCCGGACGCACGCGCGAGACCGCCTCGAGCAACAGGTCGATCCGCTTGGGCGCGCGCAGATTGGAGGCGTGCAAAATCATCGCCTCAGGGCCCACCCCGAGTTCGCGGCGCACGGCGGCCCGGGAACGCGTCGGTTTCTTCGGATCGAAGAAATTATGAATCACGTCGATCGGGCGCGTCACGCCCAGCAGCCGCTCAGTTTCACGGCACAAAAACGCCGACACCGTCGTCACCGCGTCGGATTGTGCGAGCGCGTGGCTGATCGCCGGGCCATAGCCGGCGTCCCGACCGAGGAGCGTCGTGTCGGTGCCGTGGAGCGTCGTGACGACGCGCGGCTTCTTTCCGGCCGGGAGCATGGAGCGCGCGAGGATGGCCGCCGTCGCGTGGGGTACCGCGTAGTGGACGTGCAGGAGGTCGAGTTCGAAGTCGCGGGTGACCTCCGCCATTTTCACCGAGAGCGGCAGGGTGTAATCGGGATATTTGAAAAGGCCGTAGTCGTTGATCACGACCGGGTGGAAAAACAACCGCGGCGCGCGCTCGGGCAGCCGGAACGGCCGGCCGTAGCTGATGAAGTGCACCTCGTGCCCGCGCGCCGCGAGTTCCACGCCGAGGGCCGAAGCCAGAATGCCGCTGCCCCCCACCGAAGGGTAGCAGGTGATGCCGATCTTCAGCGGGCGTTGCACGGCCATGTCAAAATTGCCGCGCACCGCGGCCGAGCGTCGCGAGCGAACTGCACACGAGGGGGTCGTTCGGAAAGAGCTGGATCGCATGCCCGGCGCCGCCCCGCACGCCGTGCATTTTCGCGCGCGCGAGGTGCAGGCCGACGTAACGCCGCGTCTTCGCCTGCGAGGCGTGCGCTTCCATCGAGGCCGTCCAGGCCGAGACGACGTCCTGATCCGACACATCCATCAACATCGCCGAACGATCGGTGGGCTCGGCCTCGACGGTAACGGCATAGAACAGCAGCTGCTCGATGGCGTGCGGCTTGAGTTTGATCAGCTCCGCGACCCCGCCGTAACGCGCCAGGCGCGCGGCGTCGCGCACCATCCGGCCGACCACGACATGGTCCGGGTGCTGGTTTTCCACGGTCGTGGGCGCGAGCAGCATGCGCGGACGCACGCGGCGGATAATCGCGGCAAACGCGAGCACATGGGCGAGCCGGTGCTCCAGGTGCGAATCCCCGCCGAGTTCGACGAACTCGATCGTCGCACCGAGAATCCCGGCGGACTTCTTCGCCTCCGCGGTGCGCTGGGCCGGCGTGCCGTGCGTGCCCGCCTCACCGCGCGAACAGACGATGAAATGCGCCTGATGCCCCGCCTGCGTCTCGCGCGCGATCACGCCGCCACAACCAAACTCGATGTCGTCCGGGTGCGCCCCAAAGGCGAGCAACAGCGGTCCGTCAGGGGCGAGAGATTTCGACGAAGGCTTCATCGGAGCGGTCAATGGTTTCACGGGTCACGAACGTAATGTCCGGAGCGACCGCTTTGTTCAAGTAGGCCTGTTCGCCCATGCCAGCAATATAGTGCGTGCAATGGATCACCGACTGCATCCAGCCGAGACGCGAGTCGCGCGTGGGACTCACCTGCGCCTGGGTGAAGGCCGGCAGCGGCAGCGTCGTGTAGGACTCGCCGCCTTCGTGGAGCTTCAGTGCGCCGTCGAGCAGGCGGGCGCGGACGATCTCGCCCTGATAGGGCACGTCGACGAAACACTCCGTGATGCCGCACGCGGCCGTGCGCACCGCGGGGTCGCTCGAACGCACCACCCGGATGCCGTCGAGCAGCCCCATGCGCCGATACATCTCGAGGCAGAAGTCGCCCGCCGTGGTGGCGGGATTGGTCTTGAACGCCTCGATCAACGGCGGCGGCACATAGGCGCCGAGCTGGCGGGCGGTGTTGTCGCGCCAACCCGCCGGAATGCGTTTCAGGTGCAGCGGCGAAAACTTCCGCTGCAGCTTGTTCGCAAAGGCGAAATTCATCGCGAGCGGCACGTCGGTTTTCCGGTGCCGCAGCGTCGTCTGCGTCTCCCGCGGGTCGTGATCGCTATCGTGGCAGAAAAACACGATCTCGCCACCGATCTCCGCCTGAAGTTTCCGGGCCGTGACGAACTTCGCGTAGAGAAACCGACGCGGGAAGAATCCGCAGGGCTGCTGACCGAAACAGATGACGGGGCTGCTCATGGTTCGGACACGGACGCGGGTTTCACTCCGAGCGGCATGACGGCCTGCAGTCCGAGACTGAACAGCACGCACGCCGCGCAGCCGATCGGGTTGAGCCAGAGGTAGCCGATTTCCCACGCGGGGTAGGCCTTGCCGAAAAAGAAAATCACCAGCACGACGATCTGCGCGGCGATCGCGGCCCAAAAAACGGCCGAGCCTTTCACGTGCTTCAAAAAGAACGCCACGACGAACACGCCGAGTAGCGCCGGGTAGAAAATCGAGGCCACGATGTTCAGCGCCTCGATGAGGTTTTCCGCGAAACTGACGAACAGCGCGAAGCCGATGGCGAACAGTCCCCACAGCGCGGTGAGCCACTTCGCGACGCGGACATTACGGGCCTCGTCATGCGCGGCCAGCGGCCGGAAATGGCGCCAGAGGTCGATGGTGGAGGTGGTGCCAAGCGCGTTGAGCTCGCCGGCCTTCGACGACAGCGCCGAAGAGAACATCACCGCGAGCAGGAGGCCGATCACGCCGTGCGGCAGCTGCGTCAGAATAAACGAAATGAACACGTAATCGGAATCCTTCGTTTTCTTCGCCGCGGGATCGGCAGTCTGCAGCGTATCCCGGGCCTCGTTGCGGACGGCGAGCGACGCTTTTTGCGCGGCGGTGAGCGCGGCGCGGGCGGCGGCTTCCGCTTGGGCGTCGCCACCATCGTGCGCGGCAACCCAAGCGCGAATTTTATCCTGCTTGTCGGCGTGCAGCACCGCATGCTTTTCCTCGATGGCGCGAAACGTGGCACCTTGCGGGCCGGCGACCTGTTGTTGCCACTGAACTTGGTTGAAGAGCACCGGGGTGTTCGGTTGAAGCTGATAAAAAACGAAGAGCAGCGCGCCCAGAATCACGATGAAAAACTGCATCGGAATCTTGACGACGGCATTGAACATCAGGCCGAGGCGGCCCTCCCGCAACCGCGCACCGCCGATGTAGCGCTGCACCTGGGATTGGTCGGTCCCGAAGTAGGACAACGAGAGAAAGAAACCGCCGAGGATGCCGGTCCACACCGTGTAGCGGAGTTTGGGGTCCGGCGTGAGGTCGACGGCGTTCAGTTTGCCCATCGCTCCGGCGATGTGCAGGGCATCGGCCGGGAGCTTCGTCAGCAAGACGACGAAGGCCGTAACCATGCCACCGAAGATCACGGCCATTTGCCATTTCTGCGTGAGGTTCACCGCCGCACTGCCACCGGTCACGGTGTAGACGATGGCGAGCAGCCCGGTGCAGACAATCGTGAGGTCGAGACGCCAGCCGAGGACGGTCGCGAGAATGATGGCCGGCGCGTAGATCGTGATGCCGGCCTGCAGACCGCGTTGCAGCACGAAGAGCCCGGCCCCGAGGAGTCGCGTTTTCTGATCGAAGCGCTGGCCGAGATACTCGTAGGCCGTGTAGACCCCGAGCCGGCGGTAGATCGGCAGGAACACGGCGCAGACGACGATGAGCGCGAGCGGGAGACCAAAATAATTTTGGATGAAGGCGATGCCGTTCTCCGAGGCCACGCCGGGCAGGGACAGATACGTGATCGTGCTCGCCTGCGTCGCCATCACGGACAGGCCGATCGTACCCCACTTCGTCGTGCGGTTGCCCTTGAGGTAGGTGTTGAGGTTGTCGGTGTGCCGTGTGCGCCACGTGCCATAGGCCACAATGCCGAGGATGGTCCCGAGGAGCACGAGCCAGTCGACGCCGTTCATGCGTAGTAGCGGGTAAAAACGGTCAATGCCGCCACCACCGCCACGAAGACGGCAAACGCGAACCCATACACGCCGACCCAGGTGCGGAGGCCGGGCACATCGGGGGTCTCGTCGGCGGGCACGGGATCGTGGTCGGCGGGAGGCTTCATTCCTTCCCGAGTGAAAGCAGATTGGCGAAGAGCCGGTAGCCGCCGGGTACGCCCGCGGGGAGTTGGCGGAAGAACGTGAGACCGGTGTAGACGTAGTAGCCCTTGCCGTATTTCGCGACGAGCAGGCTGCTCTTCAGCGGTGGCTCGCCGGTATCGTTCATCGCGAGAATCGGCGTGTAGTGCGCCTCGTCCCAACTGCTCGGGAAATACGTGCCGCGTTCCTGCACCCAGCCGACAAAATCGGCGGGGCCGAGCCGGTTCGGGCGCGTGAGGGCGGCATGCTCCGGCACGAGGAAGAGCACCGGCGCATTTTCTTCGGTCACGCGCAACGTGGGGGCCGGGCCCTGGATCGAAAGGGCGTAGGGGCCGAGTTGCGACGCCTTGAGACCGTTGGGCCGGTTGTATTGCGCGATCACCGTGCCGCCGGCTTCAACGTAGGCGAGCAGGCCGGGAAAATTCGCGGCGAGGTCGGCGCGGTCGTTAAAGGCCCGGACGCCGATCACCACCGCATCGAGCCCGCGCAGTTTTTCGGCGGTGAGATCGGCGCCCGTGAGCATCGTCACCGTGTAGCCGAGCTGCTCGAGCGCCTCGACCGTGTCGTCCCCGGCGCCGGGAAGGTAGCCGACGGCTTGGCCGCGGGTCGCGTAGTCGAAGGCCGCGACTTTCAGCCGCGCCGGCGCCTGCAGGAGCTGGACCGGGATATGGTCGTAGCGGATCTCGAAGCGCTGGTGGCTGAACCTCACGCCGCCAATTTCCGCGACCGCGAGCACCGTGCCCGCGGCGGGCCGGGCCGGAGCGGTGACGGTAAACGCGAGGCGCGTTTTCTCGCCGTTTTTCACGAGCTGGAAGGGCAGGCTCGCGGGTGCAACCGCCCAACCGGCGGGCGCCTCCAGGCGGAGCGAACCACGCTCGCCGGCGCGGGCGGCGGTGACTTCGACCTCGACCGTCTTCTTTGCGCCGGGCGCGAACAGCGCGACGCCGGAGCCGAAGCGCAGCGAGACCGGCGCAATCACGACGAGGCGCCGGCCCGGTTTACCGGGCTTGCCCGGGGCGAACGGTTCGCTGCTCACGACAAATTTCTGGTCGGCGACCTCGAACGTGCAGTCGACCAGAAACGGCGGCGCGTTCTCCGGTTGCCCGATCAGTTTAGCGTCGGCCACGCGAAACATCCCCGCCGTCGCTTCTTCGCGGAGCCAGTAGGGATGGGAAACCGGCACATTGGCCGGCACGTCGACGACCAACTCGGCCGAGGTGCGGCTGGACTCGAAGCCATCGACCGAGAGGCCGCCGCCCGGATAGCTCACGTGGGTCGAGGTCCACCGCACGGGCGCTTTCGAGCGCACGACCACGCTGGTGTGAAGCGTGAGTTTTTCGCCGGGGACGACTTCGGCGGAGGGCGCGGACGTTTCAATCGTGAGGCCAAGACACGCCTGCAGGATGCGGTCGAGTTGCGCGCGCTTGTCGTCAACGACCGGATCGGAGGGAATATTCGCAAGGCGGGCGCGCAACGCGAGCAGGGCCGGCACGCTCGCGGACGGATCGTCGGGCTTAAAGCCCGCGAGCGCGGCGGCGGCAAGTGGTCCAATCTCGGCCCCTCCCGGCACACGGGCCCAGGTGAGGTCGAGGCCGTCCATGATGTCGGCCGCGGCCGGTTCGCCGGCGAGGAGAGAAAATGATTCCCTGCGTTCTTCACCCGCCGCTCCGCCGGCCGCCCCGCGCCCACCCCGACCGCCGCCACCACCGCCGGCGCCAAACTGGGTTTTGTGCTGGGCGCTGGTACGGGCTGAAATCGCCTGCACGGTGTCGCCGGTCACCGGATCGGTGCCACCGGCCGCGAGGCTGAATCCGCCGCCGCCGTTTTGGAGGATGCGGGTCGGCTGCCAGGGCGTGAGCCCCTCCGCGATTTGCTCGGGATAAGCCGCGGGGTCTCCCGCCAGCTTAAAGGCTTCCAACGCGAGCAACGCCGAGGCGTTGTGATGTCCGTGATTGCCGGCCTGGGCCTGTGGGGAAAAACGCGTGATGATCACGTCGGGCCGGAATTGGCGGATAACCCGCACCACGTCGCCGAGCACCTGCGGACGGTCCCAGACGGCAAGCGCTTCGCTGATACTTTTCGAATAACCGAAGTCGAGCGCGCGGGTGAAGAATTGCCGCGCCCCGTCGTAGCTCCGGCCGGCGAGCAGTTCCTGGGTGCGCGCCAGGCCGAGTTTTTCGCCGAACTCGGGACCGATTTCGTTTTGACCGCCGTCGCCGCGCGTGACCGACAGATAGCCGGTGCGGTAGCCGCGGATGCGCGAGAGATACGCGAGCAGTCCGCGGTTTTCATCGTCGGGGTGGGCCGCGACGTGGAGGACGGTGGCATAGGTTCCGAAGCTCCGGAGATCATGCTGGATCGCGACCCCCGAAGGCGGCTCGGCGGCGTGACCGAACACGGCCGTGACGGCCGCGAGCAACGCGACGAGCCAACGGGACCGCGAGGCGGACTTCACGGTGCGCATCACTTGAGGCTCGCGATGAGGTCGTTGTTCAGGCGCGTATATTCGGCTTTGATCTCACCCGCGGCTTGCGCGGCTCCGGCGAGGGAGGCTTGGGCGGCGGCGAGCGCGCCGGCCTTGTCGCCCATTTTCGCGAGGATCTTCGCCTTGCGGTAAACGAAGTAGAAGGCCTGGGGATTTTCCGCGATCGCGGCGTCCATCCACGCGAGGGCTTTTTTCAGATCGAGGTTGTTCTCGAAGTAAAACATCGCCGCCGGCACATAAGGCTTCTTGGCGGCGGGACCGGCCATGAACCCCTCAATCTTCGGGAAGAGGAGACCCGCCGTGTCGATCTGCACCTTCAGCGGGACGCGGGTCTTTTCCCACACCAGGGCGAGCGTGGCGGAATCATCGCGCAGGTCGCCGAGTTCGATGGTGAACGACTCGACCGGGGTCGCGAGGGCGGCGGGTTTCGCCGTGACGCGGAGAACATCGCTGGCTTGGTCGTATTGGTACGAGCCCCACTGTTTAGCGGGCTTTTGAAAGATCACGGTCCACTCGTCTTTGCCCGGGATCGAAAAAAGTTCGTAGGTGCCGGCCGCGAGGGCGGCCCCCTGCACTTTGACGTCGGTGCTGACGGTGAGGCGCGTGGCGTGGTTGGCTCCGGTGCGCCAGACGCTGCCGTAGGGGGCCAAACCGCCGAAGGCGGAGCGGCCGCGCAGGGCGGGCCGGGCGTAAACGATTTCGATGTCGGTGATGCCCACGCGCTGCTTGACGGTGGCGGCCGGACTGGCGTCGGGGAGCACAAGCTCGGGCGCGGGAGCTTGGGCCCTGAGTCCGCCGGCAAAGGCCAGTGCGGCCACGGAAACGAAAGCGGAACGGAACAGGGGCGATTTCATGTGGGGCGGAGACTGAGTGAGAAGCAGACGTATCTGCTATCCAAAAGAGACGAAAAAACAAGGCAGCGGGCCCGTTCCCCGCTGGCCGAGAATTCCCCCGCAATAAGCCCGGCGCCGCAAGGGGCGCGGCGGGCGTTCACGGGGGCGACCGCCGGGGCCAACTAGCCGGTCACGTCGGCCAGCTTCACGGGTTCAAGTTTCGGCACCAGCATCTGCACGATGAGCAGCGCCACGAGGTAGGCGCAGGAGGCGAAAATGAAAAGCGGCAGGTAGCTGCCCGTCGTGGCGATAATCTTGCCCGCGAAGGCCGCCAGGAGGGCGCCGCCTATTCCGCCCATCATGCCACCGAGGCCCGTGACACTGCCGACCGCGCGCTTCGGGAACATGTCGGAAACCGTCGTAAAGAGATTGGCGCTCCAACCTTGGTGGGCCGCGGTCGCGAGCGAAATCAGCACGATGGCCACCACGATGCTGGAGGTCATGGAAGCGAAGAAGATCGGCACGACACAGAGCGCGCAAATGAGCATCGTGGTCTTCCGCGCGCGATTCACCGTCCAGCCGAGGCCGATGAATTTCGTCGCCAGCCAGCCGAAGAAGATACTGCCACCGTCGGACACGAGGTAAATCATGATGAAGGGCAGGCCGACGGACTTGAGGTCCAGCTTGGTCGACAGCGCGGCATTGTCGTTGAAAAAGCTCGGGAGCCAGGTCAGATAGAACCACCAGACCGCGTCGGTCAGAAATTTCGCGGTGCCGAAGGCCCACGTGGCTTTGTAGGGCAGCAGTTGGCTCCACTTCACCGGTTTGCCGCTGTCCTGCTCTCCATCCGAACGAATGTAGGCGAGTTCGGCCGCGGTGACCTTCGGATGTTCCTCCGGTTTGTAGAAGGCCATCAGCCAGACGACGAGGACGAAAGCCCCGAGGGCGCCGGTAATAATGAATCCGGCCCGCCAACCCAGCGTGGCGATGATCAGGGGCACGAAAATCGCCGTGAGAATAATCCCGACATTGGCGCCGGCATTGAAGAGACCGGTGGCGAAACTGCGCTCCTTGCGCGGAAACCACTCGGCCACGGATTTCACCGAGGCCGGAAAATTACCCGCCTCACCGAGGCCGAGTAGAAAGCGCATCAACGACATGCCCATCACCGTATTCACGAGACCGTGCAAGATGCCGGCGATGCTCCAAACCGTAATGCTGATCGAAAAACCCCGGCGGGTCCCCAGGCGATCCATCATCCAGCCGGCGAGCACAAAGCCCATCGCGTAGGCGAATTTGAAGGCCGCATCCACGTAACCCATCTTCTCCTTGAACATCGACACCTCGGCCGGTCCGAGCGGCGCCCCGGCGGGCAAGCCCAACATCACCCGGCGAAAGCCGTCGTCGAGCATCGTGAACGAGAGGACGTTGCGGTCCACGTAGTTGACCGTCGTCGCGATGAAGAGAATCGCGCAAATCCTCCAGCGGTAATTGCCGGATTTCGGCACGGGCGTAGGGACGACAGGGGAAGTCAGGGCAGCGGACATAGGCAGTGTGAGTCGGGGTAACGGAATGAAGGGCAGGGAACGCGAACGCGGGCGACTACGCGGTCCTACCTCGCAAACTCCGGCGCGAGTTCGAGGCCGAAGTAGGCGCGGGCGTTGCCGAAGCAGATGTTTTTCACCATGCCGCCGACTAAGGCGTAGTCGGTCGGGATTTCCCCGCGCGCCATGTCGCCGCCGAGGAGATTGCAGAGCGTGCGGCGGAAGTATTCATGCCGCGGATAACTCACGAAGCTGCGCGAATCGGTGATCATGCCGACGAAACGCGAGAGCAGGCCGAGGTTCGAGAGCGCGTTGATCTGCCACTCCATGCCTTCCTTCTGGTCAAGGAACCACCAGCCGCTGCCGAACTGCACCTTGCCCGCGATCGAGCCGTCCTGGAAATTCCCGATCATCGTGCCGAGGACATAATTGTCGTTCGGGTTGTTGTTGTAGAGAATCGTACGCGGCAGCTGGTCGGTCGAATCGAGCGTGTTGAGGTAGCGCGACAGCGCGACCGCCTGCGGGAAATCACCGATGGAATCGAAACCGGTGTCGGGCCCGAGCTTGCCGAGCAGGCGGGCGTTGTTGTTGCGGAGCGCGCCGAGATGGAGCTGCTTCGTCCAACCGTGCGCGGCGTCCCACCGGCCGAACTCGAACATCAGATACGAGCCATAACGCACCGCCGCGGCGGCGTCCGGCACGCGGCCGGCCCGCGCCGCGTCGAAGACCATCTTCGCCTGCGCATGGGTGCACGGCTCGGACAGGGCATGCTCCAGCCCGTGGTCGGAGACCCGGCAGCCGGCGGCGTGGAATTCGTCGTGCCGTTTTTTCAGCGCCCCGAGGAGGTCGTCAAAAGTCCTGATGCCGTTGGCCACTCCCGCCGTCGCGGCGAGTTTTTCGAGCCACGCGTTGAAGGCCTGCGGGTGGCCGACCGCGAGCGCTTTGTCGGGCCGAAACGCCGGATACACCCGCGCCTTCAGCTTGCCGGGATTCGCGCGGATCTTCGCGTGGTGGTCGAGCGGATCGGCCGGACAGTCGGTGGTGCAGATGACGGCGACCTTCGATTCGTTGATCAGGTCGTGCACGCGGGTCTTGGCGAGTTTCGCATTGGCCTGCTTCCAGACCTTCTCGGCGGACTTGCCGTCGAGCAGACCGTCGAATCCGAAGTAGCGCTTCAGCTCGAGGTGCGACCAGTGGTAGAGCGGATTGCGCAGCGTGTGCGGGACCGTCTCGGCCCAGGCCTGGAATTTCTCGCGGGGCGTGCCGTCGCCGGTGACGAAGCGCTCGTTGACGCCGTTGGTGCGCAGCGCGCGCCATTTGTAGTGGTCGCCGCCGAGCCAGAGTTCGGCGAGATCGGCGAACTGGTGGTTATTCGCAATGAGGTCGGGCGGCAGGTGACAATGGTAGTCGTAAATCGGCTCGCTCTTCGCGTAGCGGTGGTAGAGCTCGCGGGCCTGCTTCGTGGTCAGGAGGAAATCGTCGTGAATGAGGGAGCGGGATTTCGGCATGGCGTTTTTTTGGGAGAGAGGAAAGTGGGAGGGAGCCTCGGCGGCGTGGGCGCGCGGCGCGAACCCTTACTTGGAAATATCGTTAAGCATCACGTCGAGCGACGTGTAGCCCGCGAGCAGTTTTTGCGCGGCGGCGCAGGTGGCGGCCGGGACGAGGCCGGTGTTTTCGGCGAGAAACACGATGTAGCTCGCGATATTTTTCGCGAAGTTCAGCCGGCCCTCGTCGCTGATCGCGTAAAACCGGGCACGCTGCTGGTAGCCCGCGGGCGTATGGTCGCCCAGCGCAGCTTTCTCCGCCCGCCCGCCGGCGGCGAGCACGTGGAGGAAATTATACTCGAACCAAAACATATGCTCGGGGCTTGCGGGCAACGCTTCGAGCGCCGCGCGCGTGGCGGTCGGGTGCGAAAACACCTCGGTCGACTGGCCGGACTTCGCCAGCGCGTCGGTGATGAACACGCGCGCCAACTTCTGCTCGGTAGGATCGGCGCTGGTGGCGCCGAGGAGCGCGAGCTCGAGGGTGAACTTATACCAGTCGCGCCAAAGCGCCTGATCGGCGGCGTTCTTCGAGGCGAAAAGCGCCCGGCCCATCTCGTAAGTGTAGCGGCCGCTGGTCTTGATCTCGAGGCGCCCGCCGGTGACCTGCCCCATGACCTGGTAGTTCTCGGCCGATTTGCCGGAGCCGGAATGAAAACCGATGCTCGCGCCGAAACTTCGGCACACCGCCCACTGCTTCTCGATCAGCGTGCGCAACGCCGCATTGTCCGGATACGGCATGTTCTTCTGGAACCCGAACGCGGGCGCCACGAAGTGGATCTTCATCCCCAGCGCCTCGCAGAGCGCCAGCATAATCGCCGTCGTTTCAGGGGTCGTGAGCCCGGGCAACTCGTCGATGGAGAGTTCGCGGAGATAGGCGCGCCCCACCTCGGTCGTAAACAGCTTGGCCCGCACGGCGGCATATTTGCCGTCGCGAACCTTCATCTTCTGCAGCGACGGCCAGACGTAGGCGAGGAGTTTGGCGAAATCGCCTTCGTTCAACGTGAGGCCGGCGGCCGCGACCCGCGCCTTCACCGTGGCGACCAGCGCGGCGGGAACCTGGGCGGCGACCCACCCCCCGGCATCGTCGGCGACCTTCGTCTGCGCGAGTTCGGGCGAGAGATCGAAGGTGATGTAGCTGGCGAGCACGCAGCCGGTGACAAGCGCGTCCTCGCGGGAATCGAACTTGCCGCCGATCGGCTGGTGGTCGGCGTTGAAGCTCCACGGAATCCCGCGGCGGTGAAAGCCGGTCTTCAGTTTCGAGAGCACACAGCCGTGGCTCATGCCTTCGACGCTCTGGCCCTGGTGGCCCTCGGGCACGTTCGTGCCGATGAACGGGAACGGCACGGTGTCGAGCTTGCCGGCCAGCATCACGTCGGTGTCGTAAACGAGTTCGCGCGGGATCGAATTCTGGTTCGCCGTCACGCCGAGGCTCAGCGCGCTCATCGCCCACTCCACCGCCGGCCAGTGCAGCGTCGTGAACCGGGCGCCGATGCCGAGCGTGCTGCGGCCGAGCTGCTCCGCGGCCGTCGGGAAGACGGTCGAGGCGGGCTGGTGCGCCTGAATGAGATTTTTGAGCTTCAGCAGGTTCGCAAACGTCGCCGGAAACACCGTCGTGCCGTCGGACAGCGCCACGGCATCGTGCAACGCATCCGCCTTCGCCGCGTCGCCCTCCAGGCGCCACGCGCAGTCGCCCTGGGTGTTTTCCACCAACGTAAACGCTCCCGCGGCCGTCTCGACGCGGCTCTTGGGGTACACTTTGACCGCTTTGCTAGCGCGCATCTCGTCGCGCAGCGCCGGCCAATCGAGACAGAAATCCGGCGACACACACGGGTTCGTCGCGATGCGAAGTTTGTTTTCGATGAGGAAACGGTTGATGGCGGACATGGCGCGGAACGGAAAAAAGTACGAGGTCGGATAAAAAGTGGCGCACATTCCCCCGGCGGTGACAAGGCTCGGTTACAAATTAGGACAGGCGTCCGTGCCGGACCGTCCGCCGTCCACCCGGCGGCGCCGGCTCAGTTTTTTCCGTGGTAACCGCCGCCGCGCGTCATTTTGGAGATTGCGCGCGCCCCACCGCGCGCTCTGCTCGCATCTTTTCCCACGCATGTCCGCTGTCGTCTCCCCGGCCACCTCCCAACCCAACCCCGACCACGTCCTCCGCCTCGCGGCCGAGCTGAACATCAAGGTCTACCAAGTTGCGGCCACCGCCCAGCTCTTCGCCGAGGGCGCCACCGTGCCGTTCATCGCCCGCTACCGCAAAGAGGTTACCGGCGAGCTCGACGAGGTCCAAGTCCTCGCCATCCGCGACCGCCTCGAGCAGATGAAAGCCATCGACGAGCGCCGCGCCGCCATCCTCGCCTCGCTCAAGGAGCGCAACCTCCTCACACCCGCCCTCGAGAAGGCCATTAACGCCGCCGACACCCTCGCCGTCCTCGAGGACATCTACCTGCCTTTCCGCCCGAAGAAACGCACCCGCGCCACTATCGCAAAGGAGAAGGGCCTCGAGCCCCTCGCCGATCTCCTCTGGGCGCAGGACCCGACCACCGACGCCCTCGCCGCCGCACAGGCCTACGTCGGCCGGGACTACACCGCCGACGACGGCAAGAACGTCGTCTCCAAAATCGCCTCCGCCGACGAAGCCTTCGCCGGCGCCCGCGACATCCTCGCCGAACGCGTCAGCGACGACAAAGACGCGCGCGCCAAACTCCGCGCCGTTTACCAAAAGGACGCCGTTATCTCCTCGAAAGTGCTCACCGGCAAAGACAGCTCCGTCGAGGCGTCGAAGTTCAAGGACTACTTTGAATGGAGCGAGCCGCTCAACAAAGCGCCCTCGCACCGCGTCCTCGCCATGCGCCGCGGCGAAAAGGAACTCTTCCTCATGATGCGCGTGCAGCTCCCCGACGAGGCCACCGCCTTCGCCGAGGTGCAGCAGCTTTTCGTGAAGGGCAAGGGCTCCGCGGCCGACCAGGTCGTCCTAGCCGTGCAGGATTCCTGCAAACGCCTCCTTTGCCCCGCGATGGAAACCGAAATGCGGCTCGAATCCAAGAAGCGCGCCGACGAAGCCGGCATCAAGGTCTTCGCCGACAACCTTCGCGAGCTCCTCCTCGCCGCCCCGCTCGGCCAAAAAGCCGTCATGGCCATCGACCCCGGCATCCGCACCGGCTGCAAGGTCGTGATTCTCGACCGGCAGGGCAAACTCCTCCACAACGACGTCGTTTTCCCCGACCGCATGGAGGTCGAGGCGAAGGAAAAACTCACCGGTTTCGTGAAGTTCTTCAACGTCGAGGCCGTCGCCATCGGCAACGGCACCGCCGGCCGCGAGACCGAGGCCTTCGTCCGCACCCTCGGCCTCTCCGGCGCGATTCCCATCGTGATGGTCAACGAATCCGGCGCCTCGATCTATTCCGCCAGCGACGTCGCCCGCGAAGAATTTCCTGACCACGATCTCACCGTGCGCGGCGCCGTCTCGATCGGCCGCCGTCTCATGGATCCGCTCGCGGAACTCGTGAAGCTCGACCCGAAGTCCATCGGCGTCGGCCAATATCAGCACGACGTCGACCAGTCCGCCCTCAAACGCTCCCTCGACGACACCGTCGTCAGCTCGGTGAACGGCGTCGGCGTCGAGCTCAACACCGCCTCGAAACAGCTCCTGAGCTACGTCTCCGGCCTCAACGCCGCGACTGCCGCCGCCATCGTCGCCCGCCGTAACGAAAAGGGCCCGTTCAAATCCCGCGCCGACCTCAAAGACGTCCCGCGCCTGGGTCCCAAAGCCTTTGAACAGGCCGCCGGTTTCCTCCGCATCCGCGACGCCGCCCATCCGCTCGACGCCAGTTCCGTCCACCCCGAGCGCTACGCCCTCGTCGAGAAAATGGCCGGCGACCTGGGCACCACCGTTCCCGACCTGATGCGCGACGCCAAACTCCGCGCCCGCATCAAACTCGAGGCCTACGTCACGCCCGAGGTCGGCCTCCCCACCCTCACCGACATCCTCGCCGAGCTCGCCAAGCCCGGCCGCGACCCCCGCGAAAAATTCGAGGTCTTCGCTTTCTCCGCCGAGGTCCACCGGCCCGAAGACCTCAAGCCCGGCATGAAACTGCCCGGCATCGTGACCAACGTCACCGCGTTCGGCGCCTTCGTCGACATCGGCGTCCATCAGGACGGCCTAGTGCACGTCAGCCAGCTCGCGGACTCGTTCGTGAAAGAACCCTCCGCCGTCGTAAAGCCCGGCCAAAAAGTCCAGGTGACCGTCACCGAAATCGATCTGCCGCGCAACCGCATCGCCCTCTCGATGCGCAGCAATCCGACGCTCGGTCCGAAGACCGCGAATACCGGCAGCCCCGGCGGTCAGCGCTCGCCCGGCGGCCCGCGCCCCGGCGGCGGCGGTGCGCCCGCTGCTCCCCGGGCGCCCGCCGCCGTGAACAACGACTGGTTCGCTGCCGCCCTGAACAAGAAACGCTGACCACCCGCCCCGTCGTCCCAGCTGGGATTTTTCGTTCATATTCCACTCAACCTAAACCCGGCAAAGGGGTCTATTGCCCCGCATGCCTAACTCAAAAAACCTCCCGCCCGATCTCGCCGCCAAGCTCATCGTCCGCGGCATCCACCTCGAGCTCACCGACGCTCTGCGCGCCGCCATCGCGGAAAAAACCGCCCGCCTCCTGCGCCATAACGACCACCTCATCCGTCTGCGCGTCGATCTCGAGCTCGACAAGACCCACGGCGTCGGCGCGCAGTTCATCGCCAAGGGCCACATCGAGATCGCCGGCCCGGATCTGATCGCAAGCGGGTCCAGTGACGACGCCTACCAGTCCCTCGACCTGCTCGTGGACAAACTCGACGGCCTCCTGCGCCGCCGCCACGGCCTCCACAAGGACAAGCGCAACCACCCGCACGCCGTCGAGCTCGACACAACGCTCCCGAAGACCGAATAACCGGCGCGCCGGTCTTCGGCTTTCCCGGCGGACGGAGTGCACCGGCGCATCGCCCGCTCTTTTTACCGAATCGATTGGTGCAGTTCGACCGGCGGCGCCTTCGTTTTCGACCGCAGTCGCAGGTTCAACAGCTCGACGCCAAACGCGAACGCCATCGAGAAGTAGATGTACCCTTTCGGGATGTGTTGCCCCAGCGCTTCGCCCACCAACGTCACGCCGATCAGAATCAGAAAACTCAACGCGAGCATTTTCAGCGTCGGATGACGGTTCACGAAGTCGCTGATCGCTCCGGCAAACACCAGCATCACCCCGAGGGCAATCACGACCGCCGTGATCATAATCCACAGCTCACTCGCCATGCCCACGGCGGTGATCACCGAATCCAGCGAGAAGACCACGTCGAGGATCAGGATTTGCACGATTGCCGCCTTGAACGATGAGACCTTGCCGCCGGCCGTCGAGTGGCCGTCCTCACCCTCCAGTTTTTCGTGCACCTCCATGACACTTTTGCCGATCAGAAACAGCCCGCCCGCCAGGAGAATCAACCCCTTACCGCTGATGTCCGCGTTCAACACCGGAAGCACGAAAAGCACTTTTGTCAGACTCATCAGCCACGTGATGCTGCACAGCAGCAGAATCCGCGTCACCAGCGCGAGGGTCAGACCGAGCTGCCGCGCCTTGGCCCGCTGCTCCTTCGGCAGCTTCCCGGCGAGAATCGAGATAAAAATGACGTTGTCGATGCCGAGCACGATCTCGAGACCGGTGAGCGTCAGCAGCGAAATCCAAACCTGCGGGTTAGTGAGCCATTCCATCGTGACGCCGATTGAGCCGTGCGCCCCCGGGCAGTCAATGGGTAGGCCGGGGGAATTTCGGGCCGGCCAACGCCGGACGCACACCGGGCCCCGCGACCGTTTCACCCAATCACAGTCCGCACGATTGTGGCCCTGCCCGTGCTGACCGGGCACCGTTACTCCGCGGATCGCCCAAGGCCGCACCGTCGTCGCAGGCGACCACGGCGCCAAATTTTCCATCATCGCCCGCGGCCGCATCGAGGCGCTCAACCGCCAACCCGACGGCACCCGGCTCGCCGTCAAGATCCGCGAGGACGGCGACGACTTCGGCGAACTCGGCTTCCGGCGCGATACGCCGCGCTCCGCCACGATCCGCACGCTCGTGCCGTGCATCTGCCTGACCCTCCAACGGAATCATTTTCAAACCCTCCCCGCCCAGGAAGCCAGGCGGGCGTCGCGCGCGTATCCGCGCCAGACCAGCGCGCCGTTCTCTAAGCCACGCCCCCCGGCAAAACGGATCGGCCGCCCCCCCCGCGAAGGATTGCTGCGGCGCTCATTCTCCTCAAGCTCCCCTCCGCGATGGACAAAGAAACTCGGCCGGCCTACGACTCTTCAACCCGTCCGGACTACGAATCCCAGACCCGTCCCCCGCTCTCGCACGACGTGCTGGAATACGAGAAGGCCGCCCGCCAGGCCGTCTCCACCGGCCACCTGCTCACCGCCATCGAAGTCACCCGCGAGGGGCTCGGCCGTTACGGCGTCAACCCCGTCCTCCAGCAGCAACTCGCCCTCGCCCTCGCGCAAACCGGTGCGCTCGACAGCGCCCGCGCCATGCTCGACGAGGTGCTCAAGGAATCCGCCCGCGACGAGGAAACGCTCTGCCTGCTCGGCCGCGTCTACAAAGAGCTCTGGCGCCGCGCCGGCGATCCCGCCGCAGCCGCCGAAGCGCTCAAACTCTCGTGCAAATACTACGGGGAGGCCTTCGACCTCGCCGCAGGCTCCTATCCCGGCATCAACCTCGCGTTTACCCATGCCGCCGCCGGCGAAACGGAACAGGCCGCGGCCATCGCCGGCAAAGTCGCCCTCCGCTGCAAGGCCGAGATCGCCCTGCATAAAGACGCCCCCGACGGCTGGCTGCTCGCCACCCTGGCCGAGGCCCTCACCCACCAGCGTGCCACCGCCGCTGCCGCCGACTACTACCGCCAAGCCGCCGCCCTCTTCAAGGGCCGCTGGCGCGACCTCGCCTCGATGCGCCGCCAAGCCCGCGAAATCATCGGCTTCGCCACCCGTCAGCCCGAAGTGCCGCGCGCCCGCTGGTATGATCTCGCCTCGGTTCAGCAACGCCTGCGCGAGGCCTTCGGCCGCAGCGAAAAAGGCCAGCAGTGGCTCGACCACTGCTTCGAGTTCCCTTCCGTCGTCGTCTTCGCCGGTCACATGCTCGACCAGCCGGGCCGCCCCAACCCCCGCTTTCCCGCCGCGCGCGAATCCCAGATTCGCGCGGCCATCCGCGCGCAGCTCGACCCACTCAACCCGGGCTTCGGCTACTCTTCGGCCGCCTGCGGCGCCGACATCCTCTTCTGCGAATACCTCCTCGAACGGGACGCCAAACTGCACCTTGTCCTCCCTTGCCCGGTCGACGCCTTCAAACGCCTGAGCGTGGACTTCGCCGGCCCGGACTGGGTCCGCCGCTTCCACCACGTCCTCGGCAACGCCACGACGACCCTCGTGGCCAACCCCGACGAATACACCGCCACCATCGACGATCCCGTCTCACCCATGGGCTACCACTACGCCAACCGGATCGTCACCGGTCTCGCCGTGTTGCAGGCCCAATCCCTCGACCTCGAGGTGCACGCGCTCGCGGTCTGGGACGGTGAACCGGGCGGCACCGCCGGCAGCACGGGCAGCGTCGTCACCGACTGGGCCCTACGCGGCCTCGATCTCCACCTCATCCACCCGGACGGCCGCCCCCTGCCCGCCCCGGAGCCGCCCGCAGGCGTCGCCCCCGCCGCCCGCCCCGCACCCGCCGCCGGCGACGCCCTCTCGGTCCGGCACGAAATCCGGGCCCTCCTCTCCGTCGAAATCGTCCATTTCAAAAAAATCGCCGAGCGCCAGATCCCGGTGTTCATCCGCGAATTCAAGGTGCCCGTCGCCCAACTCATCGCCGAGATGCCGGTGCCGCCGAGGTCCACCGAAAGCTGGCTCAAGACCCACGCCTTCACGTTTGACCGCCCCCAGGACGCCGCGCTGTTCGCGCTCGAGTTGCGCGACCGCTTCGGGCGCATCCCCTGGGCCGCTCTCGGCCTGCCCGCCGACCTCGGCATCCGCCTCGTCCTCCACGCCGGCCCGGTCTTCACGTTTGCCGATCCCGTGTTGGGGCGCTCGACCTGCCTCGGCTCGCACATCTCACGCGCCTCGCGCATCGAGCCCATCACCCCGACCGGCCAGGTGTTCGCGAGCCAGGAATTCGCCGCGTTGTGCAGCGCCGACGACCTCGCCGCCGTCAGCTTCGAATTCCTCGGGCGGATCCACACGGGCCGGCTGTTTGACGAAGCCCCACTCTACCGCCTCGACCGCTGCCGCCGCGCCTCGTAACCCCCGTCTGTTGATTTCTGCTCTGCTGGATCGGCGTGGCACGGGCGTCCCCGCCAGTGGGTTTCACTCAGTTTTTTCAGCACGTTCGTCTCACGGCTACACGCCCAGCCACGCCAGTCCCGCGCGTAACCACAGCGGAATCACCAGCACCCCGAGCGCCGTCGTCCCGAGTACGATCTGCACCGCCGTCCGCGGGTGCCCGCCATACACGCGCGCCATGATGATCGACACCAACGCCACGGGCATCGCCGCCTGCACGAGCATCACGCGCTTCAGCTCGACCGAGCAGGGCAGATATTTGGCGACGACCAGCATCACCACGGGCAGCACGCCCAGCCGCAGGGCCACCGCCGCGCCCGTCACCTTCGCATCAAACAACTCGCCGGGCTTGCTGAGATAGTTCGCCAAGTTCACGCCCGTCATGATCAGGCCCAGCGGGATCGCGCACACCGCGAGCGCGTGGATCGTGTCCAGCACCAGCTGCGGCAGCCGCGGCGTCACCCCCGCGAGATTGCAGACCACCGCCAGCACCAGCGCGATCAACATCGGGCTCGCCAATTTGCGCCACCCTTCGCGGAACGAGAGCCCGCTCAACACCAGCACCCCCACCGTCCAGATCGCAATCTCCACCCCCACGTTGTGCACGAGTAACACGCCGCGGCTCTCCGGTCCCCAGAGCCCCGCCATGATCGGGAGCGGCAGATAGCCGTAATTGGTCACCCCCACCGCCAGCGCAAACGTCCGCATCCCCGTGCCCACCTGCAGCCCGATCGCCTTCGCCCCCAACAGCCCCGCGCGAATCCCGATGAACGTCATCGCAAACCCGACGAGCGGCGGCAGCAGGAGATTTTCAGGCTCCCGCAACGCCGCGTTGCTCGCCACCGACTCGAACACGAAACACGGAGAGCACACATTGACGACCAGCCGCATGAGGCTCGTCTCCGCCTCCCCTTCGACCCAGTGCACGCGCCGCACCACGACCCCGATCGCGATCACCGCGAACACCGGCAGCACCAGCAGCAACAGTTGCCAGTAAGACATCATTGCACCTGATTTCAGCGGTGAGTCCCGCCCGCGTCGAGCCATCGCTGTGATCTGGCCGCCGGAAGCAGCCGGACCCCGGAGTCTCTACCCGCCCCTTTGCCCTTGCCTACCTCCCACCTGCCCTCCCGGCCCGGGCTTCCCTTTTCCGCTCGTGTCGTTTCAATGCCCCCGGCTTCCCAACCCCCTCCCGGTGCTCGCCTTCGCCCTTCTCCTCGCTTACACCCTCGGCTGCTTTTCGCCCGGCTGGTGGCTCGTGCGGCGAAAAACCGGCGGCGATCTCCGCGCCCACGGCAGCGGCGTCACCGGGGCCACCAACGCCGCCCGCGTCCTCGGACCGCGCCTCGGCCTGCTCGTACTCGCCCTCGACGCCGCGAAAGCGGCCCTCGCCGTCCTCCTCGCCCGCTGGCTCGCCCCCGCCGAGGCCTGGCATGTCCTCGCGCTCCCGGCGGTGGTGGCCGGCCACATCTGGCCCGCGCCCCTGCGCTTTCACGGCGGTCGGGGCGCCGGCCCGCTCCTCGGCGGCTGCCTCGCCCTGCACCCGCTCTTCGCCCTCGCCGCCGGCGCACCCGCCGCGCTCGCCGGCGTCTTCACGCGCCGCAGCTTCGCGCTCGCGCTCGCCGCGACCCTCGGCGGCATCGCCGCCGCCGCGTGGCTCCTCCCCGGCCGCGAAGCCCGCGCCGCGTTCGCCGCCGCCGTCGCGCTCGTCCTCCTGGCCCACCGCGACCGTCTGACCAAACGTGATACGCGATCCCAACCCTGACCCGCCATGGAGCCCTCCACCCGTTTCAAACTCGCTACGACCCCCGCGGAGTTTGAGCAAATCCACCGCCTGAACTACCGCACCTTTGTCGAGGAGATCCCGCAACACGCGCCCAATCCGGACGGCCGCCACGTCGACCCATTTCACGCCGACAACACCTATCTCATTGGCGTGCGCGACGACCGCGTGATCGCGCAAATCGCCCTCCGCCGCCGCCGCCCGTTTTCCCTCGACGCCAAGCTCCCCGACCTCGACCGCCACCTGCCGCCCGGCCGCCGCCTCGTCGAAGTGCGCCTGCTCGCCGTCGATCCCGCCCACCGCAGCGGCCCCGTGCCCGCCCAACTCCTCCAATTCGCTGCGCGCCACTGTCACGCCCGCGGCGACGACCTCGCGGTCATCTCCGGCGCCGTCCGCCGCCAGCGCCTCTACCGCGCGATGGGCTTCGAACCCTTCGGCCCGCTCGTCGGCACCCTCGAAGCACCGTACCAGCCGATGTTGCTCACGCTGGAAAAATTCACTCACGCCACCCTCACCCGCCCCAGCCTCCGCCACGGCCTCGCCCCCGCTGCCGCGACGGACACTCCACGCCTGCCCGTCAACCTCCTCCCCGGCCCCGTCGCCGTTTCGCCCGCCGTGCTCGCGGCGTTCGCGCAGCCGCCCACCTCGCACCGCGCCCCCGCCTTCGGCGACCAGGTCGTCCATCTCCGCCGCCGCCTCGCGGCGCTGACCCGCGCCGGCGATGTCCAAATCCTCCCCGGCTCAGGTACCCTCGCCAACGACGTCGTCGCCGCTCAACTCGCCACCCTCCCCGGCCCCGGCCTCGTCGTCTCCACGGGCGAATTCGGCGAACGCCTCGCCGACCACGCGCGCCGCGCCCGACTCGATTGCCATTGGGCGCGCCTGCCCTGGGGCACCCCACTCACGCCCGCTGTGCTCGCCGACGCCCTGGGCGCCGCCCCCGCCCCGCGTTGGCTCTGGGTCGTGCACCACGAAACCTCGACCGGCGTCCTGCACGACCTCGCGCTCCTGAAATCGTTCGCTGACCAACACCGTTTCGCCCTTTGCCTCGACTGCATGAGTTCGGTCGGCGCCATCGCCGTCGACCTCGCGGGCGTCCACCTCGCCACCGCCTCCAGCAATAAAGGCCTCGCGGCGCTCGCGGGACTCGCGCTCGTGTTTCACCAAAACCCGCCCCATCCCCGCGCCGATTTGCCGCGCTACCTCGACCTCGCGCTCTGGGCCGCCGCCGACTCCGTGCCCTTCACGCATTCGTCGAATCTGATCGCCGCGCTGGACGTCGCCTTGGCCGAGATCGAGCGCTTGCCCGCCGGCGGACGTTGCACCCAGGACGAGGGCGCCGCGGGGCTCCGCGCGGCCCTTACCGCCGCCGGCTTTACCGTGGTCGCCCCCGCGCCGCACGCCTCCCCGATCATCGTCACCGTGCAGCTGCCGCATTTGCTCAACTCCACGGACGTCGGCGCACACCTCGAACGCCGCGGTTTCTTCGCGAGCTACCAGAGCGCCTATCTCACCGGCCGCAACTGGATCCAGTTCTGCCTCATCGGCGCCCCGTCGCCCGACACGCTCGCCGCCCTGGTCGCCGAACTCCGGCCCTTCGCCGGAGCGAGCCCCGACACCCGCCTCCGCTGAAAGGCCCCCGCCGTATCCGAAAAAATCGGCGGGGCGCCCGCCTACTCCGCCCGGGGCCAACCCTGCTTCCCTCGCCTTGCGGCGCGTGAATTTTCCAGCCTGTAGATCGCGATGGCTCTTCGCCGTTGCCCGTTTCCCAAGCGGGGCGCCGCGCTTCCGACCGATCAGTCCATCCGAAACGGCCCCGCTCACACTGCGCCTGCCGCGACTTGAGGCCGGCAAGGTGCACGGCGTTGCCCACCTGCGCCCACACCGTCGTCGCCGCGATCCCCGCGGACCCACCGTACGCCCCCCCGCCCGCGGCGGCATGGCCAGAGGACGCCACGTCGCCATCGGCTTCTGGGGATTCTTCGCCCGCAACGCCTGCAACGCCCGCCCCAGCGATTCGCGCGTGGGCGCGCGCGGCCCCGTTCACGCACCACTGAAACGCGTGGTGCACCGCCGCCAACGCGTGCGCCCCAGTGGCCGACCGCTGCAAGATCGCCGGCCCGCTCCGCCCCCGCAGCGTCCACCGGCCGGGACGTCCGGAAAAGGTGCCCCCCGCGGGGGTGAGTTTCACCCCGCGCCGCGCGCCACACCTGCGCCGTCTGCGGCCCTCCCCTCACCCGGCCATACGGCCCACGGCTTCGGCGAACCGGTTGGGGCCGGACGCCACGGCCTTCCGAGCGCCCGGCGAGCAAGCAACCGGCGCGCCATCAGGGGAAGCTTCACTCGGCCCGAGACCGCACCCGCCCGGCATCACCAACGCCATCGCGCGGCCGGCGCCGCGCCGCGTCCACGGCTCAACGGCTTGGGCACAAAAAAGCCCCAGGCCGTTTCCGGCGCGGGGCTTTGAAGGATACGTCGCGAGATTTAGCTCGCGGTGGCTTCGACGGCCTTGGGCTCCTCGGGAATTTCGGCACCGAAGGGCAACGAGATCTTGAGCTGCTTGTAGGTCGGCAGGCCCGTGCCCGCCGGAATCAAGTGACCCATGATCACGTTTTCCTTGAAGCCGCGCAGGAGGTCGACCTTGCCCAGAGTCGAAGCGTCGGTGAGGACGCGGGTCGTCTCCTGGAAGGAAGCGGCCGAGATGAAGCTCTCGGTCTCAAGCGAGGCCTTGGTGATGCCCAACAGGATCGGCTCGGCCTCGGCGGGTTTGCCACCCGCTTCTTCGATGCGCCGGTTTTCCGCGAGGAAATTGGCGCGATCGACCTGCTCACCCCAGAAGTTCTCGGTGTCGCCCGGATCGGTGATCCGAACTTTGCGGAGCATCTGGCGGATGATGATCTCGATGTGCTTGTCGTTAATCGTCACACCTTGGAGACGATACACTTCCTGCACCTGCGAAATCAGGAAGTCGTAGAGCGCGGACGGCCCGAGGATTTCGAGAATCTCGTGCGGGTCGGCGGCACCTTCCGTGAGGTGCTGGCCTTTGTGCACGACGTCACCGGGTTGCACAATGATGTGCCGGCCGGTGGCGATGAGATGTTCCTCTTCCTGCTGGGTCTCCTCATTTTTGACGACGAGCTTGCGCTTGCCGCGGACGGTGCCCTCGAAACCGACGATACCGTCGATCCGGGACATTTCGGCGGCTTCCTTCGGACGACGGGCTTCGAAGAGCTCGGCGACCCGGGGGAGACCACCGGTGATGTCTTTGGTCTTGGACGCCTGCCGCGGGGTCTTCGCGAGCAACGCACCCGGCTGGATGATGTCGCCCTCGTTGACCGCGATCTGCGCGCCGACGGGGATCGAATAGGCCGCGAGTGGCTTGTTCTTCGCGTCGCGGATTTCGACCTGCGGATTGAGATCTTCCTTGTGCTCGATGACGACCGTGGCGATGCGGCCCGACGCTTCGTCGAGTTCGCGCTTCACGGTGACACCGGGGATCATGTCCTTGAAGTGCAGCGTGCCACCCTTCTCGGAGAGAACCGGAATGTTATAGGGATCCCATTGTGCAAGGACGGCACCCTTCGCGATCTTCGCGCCGTCGCCGACGTGCAGGAAGGAACCGACCACGATGTTGTAGTTTTCGATTTCCTTATCCTCGGAATCGAGGATCTGGATGGTACCGGTTTTGTTGAGCACGATGGCGGCGCCATCGGCGGTTTCGACGAGCCGGAGACCCTTGTATTTTACGGTGCCGCTGGTCTTCACGCGAATTTCCGGGGTCTTGAAGCCGCCGGACGCGACGCCACCGATGTGGAACGTACGCATCGTGAGCTGCGTGCCGGGTTCGCCGATCGACTGGGCGGCGATGATGCCGACGGAGTCACCGATCTTCGCGACTTTGTTGGTCGCGGGATTGATGCCGTACGACTTCGCATCGATGCCGCCCTTGGTGGCGGACGTGAGGGGCGACATGACCTTGACGCGCTCGATGCCGAGCTCGTCGATCTTGGCCGCCGTGTCCTCGGTGATGATCTCGCCGGAGCCGACGAGCAGCTCGGAGGGATTGATCGGATTGTAAACGTCGTCGCTGGAGAAGCGACCGATGATGCGCTCCTTGAGGCCGACGATTTCGTCGTCCCCCTCGAAGATCGCTTTCTTCCACACGCCGTCGCGGACGCCGCAATCGTCTTCCGCGATGATGACGTCCATCGCCACGTCGCACAGTTTGCGAGTGAGATAGCCGGCGTCGGCGGTCTTGAGCGCGGTGTCGGCGAGACCCTTGCGGGCGCCGTGGGTCGAGATGAAGTATTCGAGGACCGTCAGACCCTCGCGGAACGAGGACAGGATGGGGCGCTCGATGATTTCGCCGGAGGGCTTGGCCATCAAACCGCGGGTGCCACACAGCTGGCGGACCTGCTGTTTGTTACCGCGCGCGCCGGAATCCATCATGATGTAGACGGGATTCACTTCCGTCTTGCCGTCGTTGTTTTCGAGTTTCGCGAAAACCTCTTTGGCGATTTTGTCGGTGGCGCTGGTCCAGATGTCGATTACCTTGTTGTAGCGCTCGCCGTCGGTGATGATCCCCTTGTTGAACTGGCCTTCGACTTCGGTGATCTTCTTCCGGGAGTCGGCGACGATGTCCTTCTTGGAGTCCGGGATGATCATGTCATCGATCCCGATCGAAATGCCGGCCTGCATGGCGGTCTGGAAGCCCAGCTCCTTGAGCTTGTCGAGGGTTTCAACCGTGATGAGGTTGCCGGAGATCTTGTAGGTATTGAGGATGAGGTCGCCCAGCTTGCTCTTCGGTACGGGGAAGTTCACGAAGCCGAGACCGGCGGGCCAGATCTGGTTGAAGATCACGCGGCCGACGGTGGTGCGGATCGTCTTGCGCTTGATGTCGCCGAAGACGGTCTCCCGGGTGTAGTCAGGATTCGGGACCTCGACCCAGTCGTGCATCTTGAGCGCGCCGTCGGCCTTGGCGTAGAGGACTTCCTGGAGGCCGCTGAGGAGCGGTACGCGGACGCCCTTTTCGGGCTTCTTGCGCGGCTCGATGGTGAGGTAGTAGGCGCCGAGGACGATGTCTTGGGAGGGCGTGAGGATCGGCTTGCCGGAGGACGGCGAGAAGATGTTCGACGTCGCCATCATGAGGAGTTTGCACTCCATGATCGCTTCGAGGGACAACGGGACGTGCACGGCCATCTGGTCACCGTCGAAGTCCGCGTTGTAGGCGGTGCAGACGAGCGGGTGAATGCGGATGGCTTCGCCCTCGATGAGGATCGGCTCGAAGGCCTGGATCGACAGACGGTGGAGCGTCGGCGCGCGGTTGAGGAGGATCGGGTGACCCTTCGTGACTTCCTCGAGGATGTCCCAAACTTCCGGGGACTTCTTCTCGATCATCTTGCGGGCACCGCGGACGGTGTGCACGAAGCCGAGTTCCTTGAGGCGGCGGATGATGAACGGCTCGAAGAGGACGAGCGCCATCTTCTTCGGGAGACCGCATTGGTTGAGCTTGAGCTCGGGACCGATGACGATGACGGAGCGGCCGGAGTAATCGACGCGCTTGCCGAGCAAGTTTTGGCGGAAACGACCCTGCTTGCCCTTGAGCATGTCCGAAAGGGACTTCAGGGGACGGTTGCCGGCGCCAGTGACGGGACGGCCGTGGCGGCCGTTGTCGAAGAGCGCGTCAACGGCTTCCTGCAGCATGCGCTTTTCGTTGTGAATGATGACGTCGGGCGTCTTCAGCTGCATCAGATTGCGCAAACGGTTGTTGCGGTTGATGACGCGGCGGTAGAGATCGTTGAGATCGGAGGTCGCGAAGCGACCGCCCTCGAGCGGGACGAGCGGGCGCAAGTCTGGCGGGATCACGGGCAGCACTTCGAGGACCATCCACTCCGGACGGCTCTTCGAGTGAATGAAGCCCTGGATCACCTTGAGCCGCTTCGAGAGCTTCTTTTTGATCTGCTTGGACTTGGTGGCGCGCATCTGCTCCTGCAGTTCGCCGACGGTCGCTTCCATGTCGGTCTTGGCGAGGGCATCGCGGACGGCCTCGGCGCCCATCTTGGCGACGAAGGAATCGTCACCGTACTCGTCGATGGCCTGACGATATTCGGTGTCCGTGAGGAGCTGCTTCATCTCGAGCGGGGTCTTGCCCGGATCGATGACCATGAAGTTTTCGTAGTAGATGACGCGCTCGAGGGAGCGGGCGGTCATGTCGAGGAGGAGACCGAGGCGGCTCGGCATGCTCTTCAGGAACCAGATGTGCGAAACCGGCACGGCGAGTTCGATGTGGCCCATGCGCTCGCGACGGACGCGGGCGATGGTGACCTCGACGCCGCAACGATCGCACACGACATCCTTATATTTGATGCGCTTGTATTTTCCGCAGGCGCACTCGTAGTCACGGACCGGACCGAAGATCTTTTGGCAGAAAAGACCGCCCGGCTCGGGCTTGAAGGTGCGGTAGTTGATCGTCTCGGGGTTTTTCACTTCACCCTTGGACCATTTACGGATGGTCTCGGGCGAAGCGACGGTGATGGAGACGCAGTCGAATGCGTTCTCCTCGATACCGAGAGCGGAGCGGACGTCGTCGCGGGCGGAGGCGGCTGTATCAGCGGGTTGAATCATGGTGATGTCTCCCTAAGCAAATGTCGTGAGAAGGTGAAAAACGCTGCGACGGTTTAGGAACCGTAGCTGATGGCGTCGCGTTTTTGGAGTTTGATATCCAGGCCGAGGGACTGGATTTCCTTGATGAGGACGTTGAACGACTCCGGGGTGCCGGCGACGAGCGTGTTGTCGCCCTTGACGAGCGATTCGTAAATCTTGGTACGGCCCTGGACGTCGTCGGACTTGACGGTGAGCAGTTCCTGCAGGGTGTGCGCGGCGCCGTAGGCCTCGAGGGCCCACACTTCCATTTCGCCGAAACGCTGGCCGCCGTATTGGGCTTTGCCGCCCAAGGGTTGCTGCGTAACGAGCGAGTAGGGACCGACCGCGCGGGCGTGGATCTTGTGGGACACCAGATGGTTCAGCTTCATCATATAGATGTAGCCGACCACGACCTCCTGATCGATCTTCTCGCCGGTGCGACCGTCGAAGAGCGTGCTCTTGCCCGAGGTGGGCAGCTTCGCTTCCTTGAGGTATTCGCGGATTTTCTTTTCCGGAATGCCGTCGAAGACGGGTGTCGCGATCTTGAGGCCGAGCTTTTTGCAGGCCCAGCCCAAGTGGGTCTCGAGCACCTGCCCGATGTTCATGCGCGAAGGCACGCCAAGGGGGTTGAGACAGATCTCGATCGGGGTGCCGTCGGGCAGGAAGGGCATATCTTCCTCGGGCACGATCTTGGCGACCACCCCCTTGTTGCCGTGCCGGCCGGCCATCTTGTCTCCGACCTCGAGCTTTTGCTTCGTGGCGATGTAGACCTTGACCTGCTTGATCGCGCCGTCGGCCGAGCCTTCGCCCGCCTCGATGGACCCGATCTTGCGTTCGCGGTCGGTCTCAAGCTCGTCAAACTTAGTCTGATACGAGCCGATGATCTCCATGATCTTGATGCGAACCGGGGACGGGTCGATCTGGACGTGTTTCGAGACGGCGGCGAGCTTGCGCAGGAGGGTCTTGGTGATCTTGCGGTTGGCCGGGATGATGATTTCGCCGGACTCGCCGTTGATGACGTCGAGCGGGATCTTTTCGCCGAGGAGGATGTTGGAGAGCGCCTCAGTCAAACCCTCGCGGAGTTTGTCCATCTGCGTCTTATACTCTTCCTGAATTTGCTTCACCTGGCGGCGACGGTCGGAGGGAGAAAGTTTCTCCTCCTGATTGTCGATGCGCGAAGAGACCTTCACGTCCATGATGATGCCGGTGACACCGGACGGGACGATGAGGGAGGTGTCTTTCACGTCCGCGGCCTTTTCGCCGAAGATGGCGCGGAGGAGCTTTTCCTCGGGCGCGAGCTCGGTTTCAGACTTCGGGGTGATCTTGCCGACGAGGATGTCGCCGGGCTTCACTTCCGCACCGATGCGGATGACGCCGTTGTGGTCGAGGTTCTTGAGCGCCTCTTCGCCGACGTTCGGGATGTCCCGGGTAATTTCTTCCGGCCCGAGCTTGGTGTCGCGCGCGGTGACCTCAAATTCCTGGATGTGGATGGAAGTGAAGATATCTTCGCGGAGCACCTTCTCGGAGATGAGAATGGCGTCCTCGAAGTTGTAGCCGTTCCAGGGCATGAACGCGACGAGCACGTTGCGGCCGAGGGCCATCTCGCCCTTGTCGGTCGAGGGACCGTCGGCGATGATCTGGCCAGCCTTGATCTTCTGACCCTGCTTGACGATGGGCTTCTGGTTGAAGCACGTGCCCGCGTTCGAGCGCATGAACTTCCGGAGCTCGTAGAGATGGACGCCGTTTTTGACGTCGGTCTTGAGGTGGCGCGGCAACTCACCGTCGCGGGTGACGATGATGCGCTTGGCGTCCACGGACGCGACGATGCCGGCGTCGTCGGCGACGACGACGATCTTAGAATCGCGAGCGACGCGCTCTTCGATGCCGGTGCCGACGAAGGGGGCCTCGGCCTGGAGGAGCGGCACGCCTTGGCGTTGCATGTTGGCTCCCATCAGCGCGCGATTCGCGTCGTCGTGCTCCAGGAAGGGAATCATGCCCGCGGCGATCGAGATGACCTGCTTGGGCGAGACGTCCATGTAGTGGACCTCGTGGGCGGGAACTTCGAGGAACTCGCCGTCTTTGCGGACGGTGACCTTGCCGACGAAGTGACCCTTGTCGTCGATTTCGGCGTTGGCCTGGGCGATGACCTTGGCCTCTTCCTGGTTGGCGGTGAGATAGTCGATCTTGTCCGTGACGCGGCCGTCTTTCGCGAGACGGTAGGGCGTTTCGATGAAGCCGAACTCGTTGACGCGGGCGTAGGTCGAGAGCGAGTTGATGAGACCGATGTTCGGACCCTCGGGCGTCTCAATGGGGCAAATACGGCCGTAGTGCGACGGATGGACGTCGCGGACTTCGAAGCCGGCGCGTTCGCGGTTGAGACCCCCCGGCCCGAGCGCGGAGAGGCGGCGCTTGTGCGTGACCTCGGCGAGCGGGTTGATCTGGTCCATGAACTGCGAGAGCTGGGAGCGCGCGAAGAAATCGCGGATGACCGTCGTCAGCGCCTTCGGGTTGATCAGCTTCTGCGGGGTAATCGAGTCGACGCTCTGGTCATACATCGTCATGCGCTCGCGGACGAGACGCTCAGTGCGGCTGAGGCCGACGCGGCACTGGTTGGCGAGGAGCTCGCCGACGGTGCGGACGCGGCGGGAGCCGAGGTGATCAATGTCGTCGACGACACCGACGCCGCGCTTGAGGCGGACAAGATACTTGGTCGCGGCGACGATGTCGCCGGACTCGAGGATGCGCTGCTCGAGCTCGACCTTGAGGCCGAGCTTCTGATTGACCTTGTAGCGGCCGACGCGGCCGAGGTCGTAGCGCTTCGGATCGAAGAAGAGCCGCTTGAGGAGGGCCTTAGCGTTCGCGGTGGTCGGCGGCTCGCCGGGGCGCAGACGCTTGTAGATTTCCTTGAGCGCTTCCTCCTCGTTGCGCGTCGGATCTTTCTTCAGCGCCCGGATGAGGGCGCCTTCGTCGACCGAGGTATCGATGACGCGGAGGGTGGTGATGTCGTGCTTCTCGAAGGTGCGGACGATGGCCTTCGTGAGCGGCTCGAAGGCGCGCGCGAGAACGACGCCCTTCTGGGCATCGATGGCGTCCTCGACGAGGACGAGGGTGGAGACGTTTTCGAGATCGAGGGCCTTGGCGACCTTGAGTTCCTTGATGTCGTAGAAGAGGTTCAGCAGGTCGATGTCCGAGCTGTAGCCGACGGCGCGAAGGAGCGTCGTGATGAGGAATTTGCGGCGGCGGCGACGGCGGTCGAGGTAAACGTAGAGCAGGTCGTTGTTGTCGAACTGCACTTCGAGCCAGGTGCCGCGGTCGGGAATGATGCGGAAGGAGTGGAGCGGCTTGCCGTTCGGGTGGGGCGTCACTTCGAATGCGATGCCGGGGGAACGGTGGAGTTGCGACACGACGACGCGCTCGGCGCCGTTGATGATGAAGGACCCGCGCTCGGTCACCATCGGGATCTCGCCCATGTAGATGTCCTCGTCCTTAATGAAATCTTCCTCGCGGAGGCGGAGCTTGACGTAGAGGGGCACCGAGTAGGTGATGCCCTCGCGGAGGCACTCGAGCTCGGTGCTCTTCGGATCGCCGAGATTGTAGGAAACGTATTCGAGCGTCAGGCGCTCGTCGTAGGAGAGGATCGGGAAGACCTCGCGGAACACGGCCTCAAGGCCCTGCGGCTTGCGCTGCTTCTCGGGAATACCCTTTTGCAGAAAGTCCAGATAGGACGTAATCTGAATCTCGATGAGGTTCGGCGGCTGGATGACTTCGCGGAGCTTGCCGAAGTTAATGCGTTCAGAGTGTGTGCGGTCGGCCATGGGAATTCCCGGTGAGGGTTAAAAGGCTGAAAAGGACAAGGCGCGGCGCTTAGCGCGCGGCGCGGGAAACAGACGAAAGAACAGAAAAGGAAACAGCAAAGGACAGGCCGTGCGCGTGCTCGGCCTGTCCCGTGATAAACGGAAGATGTGCGAGTGAAATCGCCAAGCTTCGCGCGGCTTACTTGAGCTCGACCTTGGCGCCGGCGGCCTCGAGCTTCTTCTTGATTTCTTCGGCCTCGGCCTTCGGAGCGTTCTCCTTGACGGGCTTCGGCGCGGCCTCGACGAGGTCCTTGGCTTCTTTGAGGCCCAGGCCAGTGATGGCGCGGACTTCCTTGATGACGCCGATCTTGTTCGCGCCGGCTTCCTTGAGGATGACCGTGAACTCGGTCTGCGCTTCGGCGGCCGGAGCGGCCGCAGCGGCGCCCGCGGGAGCGGCGGCGACGGCAGCAGCGGCGGAAACGCCCCATTTGCCTTCGAGATCTTTGACGAGGGTAGCGAGGTCGAGGACGGTCTGGGCGGACAGCCACTCGATAACTTGGTCTTTGGTGATGTTGCTCATGTTGAGTTCTCCTTGGGCCGACTAGCGGTTTCGAAAAGTGAAACGCGTTTAAGAGACGTATCCCCTAGCCTGCCGCGATGGATATGGGTTCTCCGGCTTGCGCCGGAAAAATTGGGTGGAGGGAGGATACGGATTAGGCGGCCGGAGCAGCGGGCTGCTCCTTCTTGACCTTGGCGTCGAGCAGGCGGACGAAGGACGCCGCGTTCTGCGAGAAGAGACCCAACAGTTGCGAGCGGAGCGCCTCGAAGGAGGGCAGGTCGGCAATCTTGGCGAGATCGGAAGCGCTGATGAGCTTCTTGTCGATCACGCCGATCTTCACTTCCAGCTTCTGCTTGTCCTCGAAGAATTTCTTGAGGACTTTCGCGACGCCGGCGGAGTTCTTGCCGCCAACGATGACGGCGGTAGGCCCGATCAGTGCGCCCTCAAATTCCGGCAGACCCAGGGTCTTGGCCGCAACGCGGAGCGAACTGTTCTTGACGACGTGAAACTCGGCCTTTTCGACATCGAGGCGCTTGCGCAGCTCGGCGGCGTCGGCGACGGTCACCTTCGAGAAGTTGGTGAGGATGACGTAGTCGGACTTTTTCAGGTGCGTCTCGACCTCTTTGATCAGGTAATTTTTTTCGGCTCTCATGGTCGTGATCCCTATTAGTATTTGCTGAACTCGGTGGACGAGATGTGCACGCCGGGACTCATGCTGGATGAGAGGGCGATGGTCTTGATATACTGGCCGCCCTTGAACGAGGCCGGACGGGCCTTGCCCACAGCTTCCAGGACAACCTGCGCATTTTCGAGAATCTGCGCGGTCGTGAACGAACGCTTGCCTAGGCCGATGCCGATGTTGGCGGACTTGTCCATTTTGAACTCCACGCGGCCGGCCTTGACGGCCTTAATGCCGGCGGGAATGTCGTCGGTCACGGTGCCGGACTTCGGGTTGGGCATGAGGCCCTTGGGACCGAGGACGCGGGCGAGGGTGCGGACCTGCTTCATGGCCTCGGTGGTCGCGATCGCGACATCGAAGTCGAGCCAGCCCTCGTTGATCTTCTGCATCATGTCGGCGAGGCCGGCATGATCGGCACCGGCCGCGATGGCCTTGGCGGTGTCGTCGGTGAAGACGAGGATGCGGACCTTCTTGCCGGACCCGTTCGGGAGCGGCGTGGTGCCGCGTACGTTTTGGTCGCCCGAGGTGCCGTCCACGCCGAGGCGGAAGGAGAACTCGACGGTCTCGTCGAATTTGGCTTTCGGGAATTTGGCGAGGATGTCGATCGCTTCCTTGAGCGAATAATCCTTCGTGAGATCAGCGACCTTGAGGGCGCTGGTGTAGCGTTTGCTGTGGGCTTTTGGCATGTAGACTCCTTGCGGTGCGAACGTCGGTGAAGACTCCCGCGGTGAGCGGTTGAGGGTGCGGACGAAAATTAGTCGACGACTTCGATGCCCATGTTGCGGGCGGTACCGGCGATGATCTTGATGCCGGCGGCCTCATCCTTGGCGTTCATGTCGGCCTTCTTGAGCTTCCAGATTTCGGCGAGCTGCTTCTTCGTGACCTTGCCCACCTTGTCTTGGTTGGGCTTGGCCGAACCGCTCGCGATATTGGCCGCTTTCTTGAGCAGGATGCTCGCGGGCGGGGACTTCAGGATGAAGGTGAAGCTCTTGTCGCTGAACACCGTGATGACCACCGGCAAAATCATGCCGTTTTGGTCCTTGGTGCGGGCGTTAAAGTCCTTGCAGAACGCCATGATGTTGACGCCTTGCGCGCCCAGAGCGGGGCCGACCGGGGGAGCGGGATTCGCAGCCCCGGCGGGCAGTTGGAGGCGGATGTAACCTTGGATCTTCTTAGCCATGTGAGTAGAGGTGGCGGGTGTTTAGTGAATTAGCGTGCGGAGGGCGGCGGTGACAAAGAGGCGTCGCCTCACTCGGTGAGACGTTGCACCTGCCAGTATTCGAGCTCGACCGGCGTAAAACGGCCGAAAATGGAGACGGAGACCTTGAGCTTGCCGCGATCGGGATCGATCTCGTCGATGCGGCCGGTCAGGGAGGCGAACGCACCGTCGGTGATTTTCACTTCTTCGCCGACGAGATACTGGACCTTCGGCACTTCTTTCCCGTTGGCGGCCTCGATGCGGGCGCGGATCTCGTCGATCTCGGACTGGCGCAGCGCGGCGGGACGGTCGCCGCCGACGAAACCAATCACGCCGGCGACTTCCTTGACGAAATACCACGGCTTGTTGATGACCTTCTTGTCCTCGCCGTAGAGGCACATCTGGATAAACACGTAGCCCGGGTAGAGCTTGCGGGTTTTGGTGGTCTTCTTCCCGTTTTTGACCTCGGAAACGACCTCGGTCGGCAGGAGGACCTCAAAAATGGCGTCATCGAGTTCCTCTGCCTTCTTGAACTTCTCGATGTAGATCTTCACCTTGTTCTCCTGACCGGAGAGGGTGTGAAGAGCGAACCACTGGGCGCTGGCGGGCGCGATCGTTTGGGTGGACATGGCGGGCGGGAACCGGGGTTAGCTGACCCAGTCGGTGAACAAAATCACGACCTGGGTGAGCGAAAAATCGCTGATGCTAGTGAACACGCCAAGGATCACCGCGGCCGCGACAACCACGATGGTGGAGTCGCGCAGCTCGGTGCGCGTGGGCCAGGAAGCTTTTTGAAGCTCGCCGACCATTTCGCCGAAGAAGATACGGGTGCTGCGGAACGGATTTTTCATGAACGGAAATTTGGCAGGCGCGGAGGGAATCGAACCCCCAACCAACGGTTTTGGAGACCGCTACTCTACCAATTGAGCTACACGCCTGTGATAAGCTTTCTTAGACAACGCAGCCGAGGCCCCAGTGCGAGGCCTCGGCGGTGTCGAGTTTGGAGGGTTGGAACGACCGCTTACTCGATGATCTCGGAGACACGACCGGCACCGATGGTGCGGCCGCCCTCGCGGATCGCGAATTTCTGGGTCGTTTCCATAGCGATCGGGACGATGAGGTCGATCTCCACGGCGATGTTGTCACCGGGCATGATCATCTCTACGCCCTTGGGCAGATTGACGATACCCGTCACGTCGGTCGTGCGGAAGTAGAACTGGGGACGGTAGCCGTTGAAGAACGGCGTGTGGCGACCGCCTTCGTCCTTGGAGAGGACGTAGATCTCGGCCTTGGCCTTCTTGTGAGGCTTGATGGACTTCGGGGCAGCGAGCACTTGGCCGCGCTCGATACCGTCCTTGTCAATGCCGCGGAGTAGGATACCAACGTTGTCACCGGCTTGGCCGCTATCGAGCAGCTTACGGAACATTTCGATCCCGGTCACCACCGAGACGACGGTGTCTTTGAGGCCGACGATCTCGACGGACTCGTTGACCTTGACAATGCCGCGCTCGATACGACCGGTGGCTACGGTACCGCGGCCGGTGATCGAGAACACGTCTTCGACGGACATCAGGAAGGGCTTGTCCATCTCGCGCATCGGCTCGGGAATGTCGGCGTCGATCGCGTCCATCAGCGCCGTGATCGCGGCATTGCCCTCGGGCTTGTCATCCAAAGCGGCGGTGGCGGATCCACGGACGATGGTGGCGTTGTCGCCGTCGAACTGGTATTTGCTGAGGAGCTCGCGGATTTCCATCTCGACGAGGTCGAGCAGCTCGGGGTCGTCGATGAGATCGACCTTGTTGAGCCAGACGACGATCTTCGGCACGCCGACTTGGCGGGCGAGGAGAATGTGCTCACGGGTCTGCGGCATCGGGCCGTCAGCGGCGGAGACGACGAGGATCGCTCCGTCCATCTGGGCCGCGCCGGTGATCATGTTCTTGACGAAATCGGCGTGCCCGGGGCAATCGACGTGCGCGTAGTGGCGCTTCTCAGTCTGGTATTCCACGTGGGCGACCGAGATCGTGACGATCTTGGAGGCATCGCGCACAGTGCCGCCCTTGGCGATATCCGCGTAGGTCTTAACTTCGGCGAGGCCCTTGCGCGCCTGAACGGCAAGAATGGCGGTCGTCGTGGTGGTTTTACCGTGGTCAACGTGGCCGATGGTGCCGACGTTTACGTGCGGTTTGGTGCGTTCGAATGAGGCTTTAGCCATGTGCGTGGTAGACGTTTGAGACGTTTATTGGGTGTGGATGATGAAAAGTGACCCCTGGATTAGCGTCGAGAAGCCGGAACGACGTTGGTAAAATGGCCCTGGAGCCCAGAACGAGATTCGAACTCGTGACCTCGTCCTTACCAAGGACGTGCTCTGCCAACTGAGCTATCTGGGCAGACTAAGGGAGTGCCAAAAAACGAAAAGAGCGGAGGAAAGTGCAGCCCTGATTTGGCACCGTCAACAGCAAATTCACCCAATCCCTAAATATTCTACGGTCCGACGCAAATACGGTAGAAACCTGGCGCCAGACGCTCTCCTACCCGCAGCGTGCGCGCAAGGTAGTTCGCAAAAAAAGCATCGACCTCCTCGAGCCCCGACCGCTCGGTCACGACCAGCGGGCCGACCAGTCCCGCGGCGTCGACCCGGAGCACGAACTCGACGGGCGCCCAGCCGGCTTTGCCCGGCAGAGCCCCGGGGATCGCCTGCGCCAACACGTTGCGACCGTCGCCCGCCGTCCGGATCTCCACGAAGGCCCCCCGGGCCGCCGGCCCCACCGCCGGCACATCCACCCGACCGAACCCCGCGAGCACCGCCGTAGGCGCGTCCGCCGCCACCGCCTCGGCGGGCCCGGGCGGCACCGCGATGGGCGCAGGCAAGCCCAAGTTGAGTTCGTTCTCGGCGAAACTGAGTTTGGGCGCATCAAACCCTTGAAAACGCCCAACCGGATCGGGCGGGGCGAGTTCGCGCTGCGTCGCATTCCATTTCGTCGGCAGAAACAGCGGGGTCGGATCAAGCAGGACCGCCTCGTCGTTCACCGCTTGGTCCTTCGCATTCACCAGCGTGACGGTCGGGCGGTGCGGCACTTTCGCCGGTGGCGGAGACGGCGGGGTGGCGTGGCGAAACAGGAGAACCACGAGGGCGCCCACCGCCGCCGCGCCCGCTCCGGCCACCGCCCAGCGCCGCTTCGGCGTGCGCAACATCACAGTCATGTCAACGCCCTCCGCTCCCCGGATTCGTCGGCTCCTGCGCGCCCATCTGCACCTGCACGAACCCGGCTCCGTAGGCGGCGCTCGCGATCTCGGCAAACGCCGTCGTCGGCACGCCGACGCCCACCAGCACCAGCAGCGATGGTTGCTTGGCTTTCTTCGCCGCATCCCTGAGCCACGCGCGCAACTCGGCCAGGTTGATCGCGCCTTGGTCGTCGACGAACACCAGATCCGAGCGCACCACACTGATCCGGTGCGTCGTGAGCGCCGCACCGGCGAGCGCACCCGGCATCGTCGGCACCCGAAAATTCACCCCGAGCCCCGGCGCGAGCACGAACCGCGAGCCGAACAACGAGAAAAAGAGAACGATCACCCCGCCGTTCACATAGAACAGCCAGTCAAAGCTCCGCGGCTCGGGCCGCAGTCGCGAGGCCAGGTCGAGCGGGCGCGTGATCATTTGTTCGCGGCGACGGCGGCCCCTTCGCCGGGCTTTACGCCGCGATACTCGGTCAACAAAAACTTCATGATCTCATTGCCCGACCATTCCAAGTCACGGACGATGGCGCGGACCCGGCCGCTCAGAAAATGGTGCGCCAGGTGCGCGGGGATCGCCAGCATCAGGCTCCCCGCCGTGGCCAGAAGCGCCTGCCACATCCCCGCCGACAAGGCTCCGGCAGTGGCGTAGTTGCCGCCTTTTTCAAACGCCAAGAACGTCACCGCCATCCCCAGCACCGAGCCGAGCAGGCCGGCGAGCGGTGCGACCTGCGCGATCGCCGCGAGCGAACCGAGCCGCCGCTCCAACGCCGGCAGCTCGATCACCGCCGCCTCCTGCACATGAAACCGCATCGCATCCGCGCTGGCGTCCGCGTGGAGCAACGCCGCCTTGACGACGGCCGCGACCGGCCCCGGCGCCTCTTCGCACACGGTCAAGGCCTCGACGAGCCGCCGCTTCGCGAGGATGTTCTTGATGCCGTCGACGAACGCCTTGGCCGCAATCTGCCCGCGGTGCAGATAGAGCGCGCGCTCAATGGTTAGCACGAGGGCCAGCAGGCCGAGCGCGAGCAAGACCCACATCATCGGACCGCCCTTGGCAAAGAGACTGAAATCGAAAACGGACATCGGTAGAAGGTTAGAGGGGGTTCGTCGCGCGGCGTAAATCCGAAATCCCGCGCGCCCTCACGGCTTCGCCTCCACCGGGCCGAACCGGGCCAACTTCGCCCTCGCGAGCGCCTCGCCCCATCCCAGTTTGGTTTTCAACAACAGCACCCAGGCTTCCTTGGCCTCTTCCAGTTTTTCCTGCTGTTCGAAAACCTCCCCGGCCCGATACAGCGTTCGCGCCATCCAGTAACGCCCCTTGGTCCGCAGTTCGCCCGCACGCTTCGCGTCGAGGAGAAAAGGACTCACGACATCGTTCCACCACACTTCAAGCGCCTTGGCCCGGTTGTCGCGCCGCACCCAGAGCTCGCCGAGATTGTAACCCGCCTCGACCCGCACATCCGCCGGCGCATCCACCCGGTCACGGAGATTTTCGAACAACCTCTGCGCGTTCGCGAAGTGCGAAACGTCGCCCGACGATTGCGCGTTGTGCACCGCGGCCAACGCGAGTTGCGCCAAAATGAGGTTTTCCTGCGAAGCGGGCTTGTTCAGCAGGTCTTCATAGGAGTGCTGCGCCGCCGGCAGATCGTTCAGGTTCCGCAACAAATCCCCCTGTTTCAGCCGCGCCGAAAACACCAAATCGCTCTGCGGATATTTTTTAACGAGGTCCTCGATCAACCGATTCGCCTCCTTGTAATTCGCATCCTGCCCCCGGCGCTCCGCCTGCAACGCGGCCTGATATAGCGCATAGGGCGCGAGTTCGTTCTGCGGAAACTCGTCAGCCAGCCGCGTCAGCAGCTTCTGCGCATCGACCGTTTTCTCCTGCGCCGCCAGATGGCCCGCCTCGATCAGGTAGGATTGCACGGCCGCGTCCGACTTCCCGAACTTGGGGTCTTCGCGCAGCGTCTTCAGGGTCGCGAGCGCCGCCGCCTCGCGCCCGAGCGCGAAATTGGCCTCGGCCTTGGCCAACGCCCCCGTGCTCGCAATCTCGTTGCGCAACTTTTCGTCCACCCCGTCGAGCAGGGCCGTCATCTCGTCCGCCAGCTGCAACGTGCGCTCCGGTTCGCCCGCGTCCAGGGCCAGCCGCGCCTGCAGCCACGCCATCCGCGCGCGCAGCTCCACCGGCAGCGCCGCCACCGGGCCATCGCCGCGCCGCGCCGCGAGCAGCGCGTTTACGCGGGCGTAGGCCTGCTTCACCCCGGCCGGTCCCTGCACCTGCAGCGCCCGCGCGAGCGTCCACTCCGCCCGCCAGCGGTTTTCCCGATCAAACCCCGGGTCCCGCCCCAGCTCGTCGAGCAACGGCTGGGCCGCCTCCACCGCGCCCGCCTTGATCTCCGCCAACACCCGCTGAAACATCAAATCACCCAGCCGCATCCCCGCCGGCCGCTGGCGCAACGCCGCCGCATAGGCGTCAGCCGCACTGCGAAAATCCCCCGCATCCCCCGCGCCGCCCGCCCGAAACCACGCTTCCGCCTCCAGCACCACCAACTCCGCCCGGGCCTGGACCGCCGCCTCCGTGTCCGTCTGCGCCGGACCGGGCGCGAGCGCCGCCCGCGTCTTCCGCGCCTGGTCCGCCGCCGCCCGATAGCGCCGCTGCTCCCACGCCGCCGCCGTCAGCACACCGAACGCGTGCACCCGATAGGGCGAACCCGGATACTCGTCCAACAACCGCCGCGCATCCCGCTCCGCCGGCGCATAATCCTTCTCCGCCAGCGCCACCTGCGCGCGAAACAGCAGCAGGCTCTCCAAAATCGGATGCTTCACCGGCGCCTCGACGAGCCTGTTCAGCTCCGCACGAAACACCCCGCGCACGTTGTCGGACTGCGACCCCCGTGCGAGCAGCTGCAACGCCTCGCGTTGACGATCCGGGTTGCTCCCCGTCGCCACCAACTGGTTCAGGGCGACGCGCCCGATCCCGCCCGGCGCCTTGTCCGCAATCATGCCCAGCAGCAACCGCAGCTCGTCCCCGCGCCCCCGCTCCTGCGGCAGCAGCGTCTGGATCGTCTGCTGCAAAAACGTCACCGCCTCCGCCGTCTGGCCCGCCAGGTGGAGCATCACCGCGAGCGGCTTGGCGAACCCGTCGCCCACGGCCCGCCCGCGGAACTGCTCATAGTTCGCCCGCGCCTGCCGCAACGCCGCCTCGCTCGGCTTGCCGAGCCCCAGCCGCACCAGCTCGCCCGCCAGCCGGAAGCGCGCCCGCGCCGTCTCGTTGGCCGCCGCCTGCTCGGCTTTAATATAAAACTCGTTCGCCTTCGTCACGTCCTGCACCGGCGCCAAATCGAACAGCGCACCCTGCAAAAACGACGCCCAAGCCCGATCCGCGGGCGACAGCTCGTCGGCCCGGATCGCCGTCAGTTCGCCCCGCGCCACGTCCACTTTTTTCAACTGCACCGCCGCGAGCCCCGCGCGCAAATGCCACGCCGACCCGCGCAGCCCCACAAATTCGCCGAGCACCTTTTCCGCCTCCGCCGGCTGCCCGTCGTCGAGCAGCGCCGTCGCCAACGCCAGGGTCAGCTCCCCCCGGTCCGCCCCCGCCGGCGGAGCGCCCGCCGCCTCCGTCGCCGCGAGCAACTGTCGAGCGATACCCACGGCCACCGACGGAAACCCCAGCTCCAGCGCCCGCTGGGCCGCCTCCCGCGTGACGACCCCACCGCCCGGCGACACCGCCGCACCCGCGGCGCGCACCGTCAGCGGCGCCGGCGGATTCAACGCCTCCTGCGCGCGCGCCGCCCCGCCCGCCACAAAGCAAAACGGCATGAACCAAACCGGAATTTTTCGGAATCGCATGGATTAACGCTGGATCACGGCCACCTTGCTTTGCCCCTTGGAAACAATCAACCGCGTTGTAATCTGTTCCCGCTCGCGCCAAAAAGTTCCCCGGCCACGATCTCACCCTTTCCAACCCAACCATCCCTCCTATGACTACCGCTCTCATTGCTCTCGGCGCTCTGCTCGCCCTCGTCGTCGTCCTCGGCCTCTGGGTCGCTGGCATTTATAACAAGCTCGTCGACCTCCGCAACCGCTTCAAAAACGCGTTCGCCCAGATCGACGTCCAGTTGAAGCGCCGCTACGACCTCATCCCGAATCTCGTCGAGGTCGCCAAGGGCTATATGAAGCATGAGAGCAGCACGCTCGAAGCCGTCATCAAGGCCCGCAACATTGCGCTCGCCGCGTCGCAGGCCGCCGCCGCCAACCCCGCCGACGCCAACGCCATGAAGGGCCTCCTCTCCGCCGAAGCCGGCCTCGGCGGCGCCCTCAGCCGCCTCATGGTGGTTTCCGAGCAGTATCCGGATCTTAAGGCCAACACCAACATGCTCCAGCTCACCGAGGAGCTGACCTCGACCGAGAACAAAGTCTCCTTCGCCCGCCAGGCCTACAACGACAGCGTCATGACCTTTAACACGGCCCGCGAAGTGTTCCCGAGCGTGATATTCGCCGGCATGTTCGGCTTCCTCCCCGCCGAGCTCTTCAAGATCGACGACCCCACCGAGCGCAACGCACCGAAGGTGAGTTTCACCTGAACCGCTCGACTCTCCGGATCGCACCTCCCGCCTTGTCGCCCCGGCCCTCCCCATTCGCTTCCGCGCTGATGCAATCGACCGATCCTGCCATCACTCAACATGACGCCGGCCGGTGGATCGGCTGGATCGGGGCGGTTCCCGGCGTCACCGCCCGGGAAAAAACCAAGGAGGCGCTGCTCCCGTCTCTCGGAGTCGTCCTGAAGGAGGCCCTCGAATTTAATCGCGACGAAGCCCGCCCAGCCGCGGCCGGCGATTGCTCCGAGGAACCCGTCACCGTCTGATCATGCAGCGGCGCGAGCTGATTCGGCACCACGCCCGACACGGCTGCACCTTGGTCCGCGAAGGAGGCCATCACTCTCGGTCGGGCCACGTGGCCAAAAATCGTCGTCCCGCCGTTCCCCGATACACCGAGGTCCACGACCTCCTCGCGCAGAAGATCTGCCAAGATTGGGACGTTCCAAATCCGTGACGCCGCGGGCGCAAACCAGATCCCGCCGCCTTCGCGCCACCGTCCTTTTACAGCGCCTCCTTGCGGCCCACCCCGAATATCTTTCTCCCTCCCATGGACTTCTTCGCAGCCCAAGCCCGCGCCAAAAAGCACACGTCGCGCCTCGTCGCGCTCTTCGCCCTCGCCGTAATCGGCACCGTGCTGGGCGGCTATGGCACCGCCGTGTTCGCCCTCCGCCAGACGCACGACGACCGCCCCCAGCGCTCCGGCCGCAGCGCGCAACGCTCAACCCTCAACGCTCCGTTCCCCAGTTGGTGGCAACCCCAACTGTTCGTCGGCGTCTCCTCCCTCACCCTCGCCGTCGTCGGTCTCGCCTCCCTCTATAAGTGGAACGAGTTCTCCGCCGGCGGCTCCGCCGTCGCCGAGAGCGTCGGCGGCCGCCGCGTCGATCCCCACACCACTGACACGCTCGAGCGCCGCCTCCTCAACGTCGTCGAGGAAATGGCCATCGCCTCCGGCGTCCCAATGCCCGCTGTCTACATCATGGACGCGGAATCGGCCATCAACGCCTTCGCCGCCGGCCTCACCACCAGCGACGCCGTCGTCGCCGTCACCCGCGGCACCCTCGAAAAACTCTCCCGCGACGAACTTCAGGGCGTCGTCGGCCACGAGTTCAGCCACATCCTCAACGGCGATATGCGTCTCAACATGCGCCTCGCCGCACTCGTGTTCGGCATTTTGGTCCTCGGCCTCGCCGGCCGCGGCATCCTCTGGTCCCTGCGTTTCCACAGCTTCGGCGGCTCCCGCGACCGCGAAGGCAAGAACTCCGGCGGCATCGTCATCGCGATCGCCTTCGTCGGCCTCGCCCTCCTCCTCCTCGGCTACGTCGGCTACTTCTTCGGCCGCCTCATCCAGGCCGCCGTGTCGCGCCAACGCGAATACCTCGCCGACGCCTCCGCCGTCCAGTTCACCCGCAACCCCGGCGGTCTCACCGGCGCCCTGAAGAAAATCGGTGGCTTCGCCCTTGGCTCCTCGCTGCAGTCCAACAAGAGCGGCGCCATCGGCCACTTCTTCTTCGCGCAGGGCTTTCGCTCGAATTTCGGTGGTCTCTGGGCCACCCACCCGCCCCTCGACGAACGCATCCGCGCCATCGACCCGCAGTTCGACGGCAAAATGTTCGATGCGCCCGAGGTCGTCGACGTCGCCCGCGAATCGTTCGTCACCGCCGGCCTCGCCCCCGCCCAACCCGCGCGCCCATCCCACCTCGCCCCGGCTCCCGCCGCCGACGCGATGGCCTCGATCGGCACCCTCACGCCCGAGCAGATCGCCAACGCCCAGCTCCTCCTCGACTCCACCCCCGCCCGCCTCCGCACCGCCACGCAGACACCCGCCGAAGCGCAAGTCCTCCTCTACGCCCTGCTGCTCGATGAAGATCCCGCGACGCGCACCCACCAGCGCACCCGCATCGCGAGCCGGGCCGGCGGCGAGGCCCTCCGGCTCCTCGACGAGCTGACACCCGCTCTCCGCGCCCTCCGCCCCGAGCACAAGCTCCCGCTCCTCCAGCTCTCGCTCCCGGCTCTCCGCCCGCTCCCTCCCGCCGCCCTCAACCCGTTCCTCGAAACCCTCGACGAACTCGTCCACGCCGATGGTCGCGTCACCGCCTTCGAGTTTGCCCTGCAAAAACTCCTGATCCGCACGCTCGGCCTCGGCCGCGATCCCGGCGCCGCCATCGTCCAGATCCACTCCTTCAACGCGGTCGTCGACGAAATCGCCATCGTGCTCTCCGCGATGGCCCACACGTCCGACAACGACGCCCTCACCGCCGCCGACGCCTTTGCCCTCGGCGCCGCGCACATCAAGCTCATCGAGCACCAGCTCGCGCTGCTTGATCCGGTCGACTGCGACGTCGGCCCGCTCGATCCCGCCCTCGACACCCTCGCCACCGCGAACCTGCCCATCCGGCAGCGCACGATCATGGCCTGCGCTCACATCGCCGGCGCCGACGGCCGCATTCGGGTCGCCGAGGCCGAACTCCTCCGCGCCATCGCCGCCACCCTCGACGTGCCGATGCCGCCCCTCACGACCGCCGCCTGATATCCGCCGTCATGCCCATCGTCCACGCCTTCATCCACGTCAAACCCGAGTGCACCGAAGCGTTCAAAGCCGCCTCGCTCGCCAACGCCCGCGCCAGCATCCTCGAGCCCGGCGTCGCCCGCTTCAATGTCCTCCAGCAGGCCGACGCCTCCCACCGCTTCGTCCTCGTCGAGGTCTACCGCACCCCCGCCGACCAGGTCGCGCATCGCGCGACGCCCCACTACGCCACCTAGCGGGACACCGTTGCGCCGATGATGGCGGAGCCGCGCACCGCGACGAAATTCATCAACCTCTTCCTGCCTGAAGCCGGGTAGTTGGCGCGCGGCCCACCCCGCGCCGCGCCCGCCGCCGCCCTCTGCGCTTCGACTTCACCACGCCCCCGCGCATCCTCTTCGGTTCCGGCGCTCTCCGCGGCGCCGCACCCGCCGCGCGCGCCCTCGGCCGCCACGCCTTCGTCGTCACCGGCCGCGAGCCCTCCCGCGCCACTGCGCTCCTCACGCACCCCTGCGCCGAACAGGTCGCCGTCACGACCTTTGCGATTCCCGGCGAAACCACCACCGACGAGGTCATCGCCGCCACCGCGGCCGCCCGCGCCGCCGGTTGTGACCTCGTGATCGGCTTCGGCGGTGGCAGCGCCCTCACGCGCCCGGCCGCCCCCTGTATCGCGATCCCTACCACCGCCGGCACCGGCGCCGAAGTCACCCGCAACGCCGTCCTGTCCTCCCCTGCGCACCGCGTCAAAGTCAGCCTGCGCCGCCCGCTCCTGCTACCGCGCCTCGCCCTCGTCGACCCCGACCTCACGCTCGGCCTGCCGCCGGCCCTCACCGCTGCGTCCGGCCTCGACGCGCTCACCCAGCTCATCGAGCCCTACGTTTCCTCCCGCGCGAATCCCTCCACCGACGCCCTTTGCCTCGACGGCCTCCGCCGCGCCGCCCCCGCCCTCCGTCGCGCGTATCACGACGGCCGTGACACCGACGCGCGCGCCGCCCGCGCCCGCACCCCCGCTGCCGACCCCGAGCACCGCTCTACCGCAATCGCCCGCGCCCTCACCGACCGCCCCGAAGCCACCGCCGACGACGCCGCACCCTTCACGCGCGACCTCGTCGCCGAACTCGGCATCCCCCCCGCTCCGCACCTACGGCCTCACTTCATCGCACCTTCCCGCCCTCTTCGACCAGGCCGCCCGCGCCAGCAGCATAAAAGCCAATCCTCTGCCGCTCACCCCCGACGAGCTCACGGAAATTCTCGCCCGCGCGCTTTGACGCGAACTCGCTCCGCCGCCGCCCCCCGCTTCACCGATAGGACGCATCAAGTTTATCGATTAACGCCTCGGACGCGCCTTCGGCTAAGCTGGGCACCGTGCGCTGGACCTCCCGTCCGCGGCACGCCTCCCTCCGATGCGCACCTGCTTCGTTTCCCTCGCCCAAGTCCTCGGCATTGGGATGCTCGCCGATTTCGTCGCCGGCCTAGTGCACTGGCTCGAGGACACCGGGGGCTCCCCCCCGTGGTCGGTCCCCTCCTCATCCGACCGAACATCGTCCGCCAACCCTACCCGCGCTTTTCACCCGCCTGACCTGATGGCAAAGCGCCTGGGATATCCGGCTGATCAGCGCCCTTGTGCCCGCTGCCGCCGCTGCGTCCCGTCCCGCCTCGTCGCCGTCCTCCTTTTTCCTCCCATGCATACCACCCCGTCCTATTGTCTGATCCGCCGCGCGATGCTCTTCGCGCTCGTGCCCACCGCGCTCTGCGCGCAAGGTATCGTTCAACTCGATGCGTTCACCGTCACCGCGCAAAAACGCACGCAATCCGTCGCCGACGTCCCCGTGCCGATCACAGTCTATACCGGCTCGTTCCTCGCCCGCGCCGGCATCGCCGACTACAAGAGCCTCGCGCCCCTCGTGCCCGGCCTCTTCATCCAGGAGCAGTCACCCAACAATCCCGGCATCAATCTCCGCGGCATCACCACCGACAGCGGCGACCCGCGCGCCGAGACGCGCATCTCCCTTTTTCAAGACGGCGTTTCGATCGGCCGCTCCCGCGCCAGCGTCGTCGAACTCTTCGACCTGGAGCGGGTCGAGATCCTCAAGGGCCCCCAGGGCACCCTCTTCGGCCGCGGGGCCGAAATCGGCGCGATCGCCCTCGTCCAAAACAAAGCGCGCAACGAATCCTCCGGGGAATTCACCCTCGGCTTCGGCGATTTTTCCGAACGCCGCGCCTCCGGTTACACAAACACCGTCCTCGCAAAAGACCGGGTCTTCGCGCGCTTCGCCCTCGCCTACCGCGAAAACGAGGGCGTGATCGCCAACCTCGCCGACGGTTCGTCGCTCAACGGTAAAAAGACCCTCGCCCTCCGCGGCGCCCTCCGCTGGCAGCCCGCACCCGCCACCACCGCCGACCTGCTGGTCAACTGGCAGCAGGACACGCCGCCCGGCGTCGCGTTCGTCAGCGGCGTCATTCCCAACTCCCGCGGCAGCACAAGCCCGTTCGCCGACGCCGAGCTCAACCGCGGCGCCCAACTCGGCATCGACCGCAGCGTCGGCGGCGTCACCGCCATCGTCGCGCACGAGTTTTCCCAGAACGTCTCGCTGTCCAGCATCACCGGCTGGCGCGAATACGACTCCTCCGAAAACTTCGACGCCGACGGCTCGCGCCTCCCGCTCCTCGAATTCGCCGAAGATTCCCGCGGCCGCCAGTTCAGCCAGGAATTGCGCGTCAACCTGACCGACGGCCAACGCCTCAACGGCTTCTTCGGGGCCGGTTGGTTCAACGAGAGCGGGGCGTCCCGCGTGGCGTTCTACCAGGACGAGCGCCAGCTCTGGCCCTTCCTCGCCGGCTCGTTCCGCGACGCACTGATCGGCGGAGGTCTCCCCGCCCCCTTCGCCAACGGCTTCGTGCCGCCCGCCAACCCCTTTGCCCCCCAAGCCGCCCTGCCGCTCGCGTTCGCCGGCTTCGCCACCCCCGGCCTCCCCGCCTCGCTCCGGCCCCTCGCCGATCTCGCCGGCGCGCCCCTCCGCGGGGCGCGCACCGACGACTATACGCAGTCCGGCCGCACGCGCGCCTTCGACGTGTTTGTCGACGGCACGTGGCGCGCGACGGACCAGCTCGAATTCACCGCCGGCCTCCGCTTCACGCACGAGCAAATCACGTCCGGCTACGAGGTGCGCAACGATCCCGCGTTCCAAACCCTCGGTTTCATCGTGAACTCCATCCCCGGCTATCCCTATCTGCCCTCCGGCGGCAAACGCGAGGCCTCCGCCTCCACTTCGTCGGGGGACGGCCGCCTGATTGGCCGCTACGCGTTCTCCAAAACCCTCAACGCCTACGCCAGCGTCTCCCGCGGCCACCGGCCGCGCGCCCTGCTCCTGGACTCCACGACCACCACCGGCGTGCGCGAAGAATCCGTGCTCAACTACGAGGCCGGCCTCAAGGGCTCGCTCGCCGCCGGCCGCCTCCAATGGAACGCCTCCGCGTTTCACTACGACTACGCCCACTTCCAAACCACCGTGCAAAGCCTCGGCCGCTTCACCACCCTCGACGCCGGCAACGCCACCGGCCGCGGCCTCGAAGCCGCGGTGCAGGGCCGCGTCGCCGACCACACCAGCCTCTTCGCCAACTTCGCCTACACCGAAGCCACCTTCGACGACACCGGCGACAACGGCGCGCGCCAGCAATACGCCGGCTCCACGTTCCGCCTCACGCCGCGCCAGACGTTTTCTGTCGGCGGCACCTTCACTCTCCCGGTCGCCGGGTCCGGCCAGTTCTTCGTCACCCCGGTCTGGACGTATAAGTCGAAACATTACTTCGAAGATAACAACGCCGCCTTCGGGTCCACCCTCCGCCAAGACGGCTATGGCGTCGCGAACCTCCGCGTCGGCTGGCGCTCCCCGCAGGGCCGCTGGGCAGTCACCGCCCGCGCCGACAATCTGTTCGACGAGCGCTACCTGATTGATGCCGGGAACACCGGTGGCTCTTTCGGCATCCCCACCTTTGTCGCCGGCGACCCCCGCCGCCTCGGCGTGCAGGCCACCCTGCACTGGTAGGCCCGGCCCTCGGCCCGACCGCGACGCGCGCGCCGGCCCGCCCGCCTGCGCATGCCTCACGGCGCTTCTTCCGGCCACACCCAATCCGGCCAGAGTTCGCGCACATAGCGACGCGCCTCGTCGATCACCATCTGGACCATGGGCGTCGGTTCGCCCTGCCAAAAAATTGCCAACTCCAAGGGAGCGAAATCCTCGAGCGGCAGCGCGCGCACTCCGGGGCTCTTCAAAATTTCCGGCAGCGCGACATTCACGCCGATCCCATAGCCGCGCTCGACGTAGACCGAGACCAGCTCGAGCGAACTGGCTTCGATCGCCGTCGGCCACGTGACACGCCGCCGCTGGAGACCTTGGCGAAACAGGCGGCTAATGGTCTCGGTCGCCGGCACGGTAACCAGCGGTTCGGTGATCACACCCTGCGCCCAAAGTTCGCTGGCCGACTGCAACTTCGAGTCGAGCGGTACGACCAGTACCAGCGGCAGGCGCAGCATCCGCGCACAACGCAGACGCGCCGGCAGCCGGCCCTCGATCGGTGCGATGGCTACGTCGATCTCGCCGTCGCGCAACCAAGCCGCCAGTTCGTGGGTGAACCCGGAGCGCAGCGCCAGTTTCATCCGCGGATCGTGCCCGCGCAACCGCTCCACCACCGGATGCAGATGCTCCCGGATGATCAGTTCGGCCGCCCCCACGCGAAGCCGCGGCGCGGCCGCCTCGCGGATCCCGGCCGCCACCCCGTCGAGGCCTTCGAAGAACGGCTGCACGTATCCAAACATCCGCACGCCGGCTGCCGTTAGCTTGAACGGACTGCGCTCAAACAGCTTCGCCCCCACCTTGTCATCCAACGCCCGCATCTGTCCGCTCACCGCCGGCTGCTGGATGCCATCGGGAATATGCCGCACCGCCGCACTGATCCCCCCATGCTTCGCGACGTAATAAAAAAGTTCGAGGTGATGAACGTTCATCCGGGGCCGCCCGCAGTAAGCTGCGCCCCCGCGTCCGACGCAATCGCGTTCCGCCCCTGCTGGACCGCCTCCGACCGGTGGCTGACCCCGGCCCGCGGGGCGGCCGCCCGCAGTTTCCCGTCCCATCACTCCAACCGATGGCTTGGATCAAATTTATCAACTCACGCCTTTCGCCGCCGGCTGCTAGTCTGCACACCGCCCCAGCCGACCTTCGTTCGCCTCCCTCATGAAAACTTCCCCCACCCGCCTCCGCCTCTCCGCCTTGAATCCAAAATCCACCTCCTGCCGCCTGTCCCTGATCGCACTCTGCACCGCCACCCTCCCGCTCACCGGCTGCCTCTCCGCCGACCAGCATCGGGCGGCGGTCGACGGCACCGCCACCGACCGTCTCACGGTCGGCACCGTCCAGAAAGATATCCGCCCCGGCATGAGCGGCGCCGAGGTCGCCGCCGTGCTCGGCGCACCCAATATCGTCACAACCGACGAGCAGCGCCGCGAAGTCTGGGTCTACGACAAAATCGCCAGCGATGTCGTGCAGTCGAGCAGCGCCCTCAGCCTCACTCCCCTCGTCCTCGCCACCGGCTCGGTGCTCGGCGGCGCCACGGGCGGCGTCAACCGTTCCGTTAGCGCCACCTCCCGCTCCGATCGCACGCTCACCGTCGTAATCAAGTTCGACGAGCAAAAGCGCGTGCGCGACTTCGCCTACCACGCCACGCAGTTCTGATCCCCCGCCATGGCCACTTCGCTGCTCGCCCTCCCCCGCCGCGGTCGCGCGAACGCGGCCGCCCTCGCCGGTGCCGCGCTCGCGCTCGGCGGTTGCGCGGCCCTCCCGGCCGATGCGCTGAAGCTCTGGCCTGACTCCGACGTCAACCGCGCTGTGCAAACGCGCGCGTTTGGCGCCGCCCGGGAAGCCGACGTGCTCACCGCCGCCGCCGGCGTGCTCCAGGATCTCGGCTTCACGCTCGACGAGAGCGAAACCACGCTCGGCCTGATCGTCGCCACCAAGGAGGCCAGCGCGATGAACCAGGTCGATACCGCGCTCTCCCTGCTGAACAGGCTCACGACCTTCGGCCTCGGCAACGACCCCTATACAAAACGCCAGGTCATCCGCGCCTCCCTCGTCCTCCGGCCCGCACGGCCCGGCGCCGGGCGCGAACCCACGGTGCGCGCGACCTTCCAGCGCCGCGTCTACAACGCCCAGAATCTGATCCTCACCGCCGAGCCGCTCAACGACCCGCACATCTACCAGGAATTCTACGCGCGCCTCGGCCAAAGCGTCTTCCTCGAAACCTCCGCGCCGTGAAAAACCTCCTCCTGCTTCCTCCGCTCCTGGCCATCGCCGCGATTTTTTCCGGCTGCATGGCGCCGAACTATTCGCAAGTGCTCGCCGCCGGCGACCAGCTTCAGACGCGCAGCTACCAGACGCGCGCATTCACCACCACCGACCGCGAGAGAACCCTCTGCGCCATCATCGCCACGCTGCAGGATCTCGGCTTCGTCATCGACCAGGCCGACGCCACGCTCGGTTCCGTGAGCGGCACCAAGCTCGCCGGCTACGAGCTGCGCCTCACCGTCACCGTGCGCCCGCGCGGCACCGCGCAACTCCTCGTGCGCGCCAACGCGCACTACAAGCCCAACCCCAACGCCATCGCGCGCCCCATCGCGGATCCCGCGCCCTACCGCGACTTCTTCGCCGCGCTCGGCAAGTCGATGTTCCTCGAGGCGCAACAGGTCGACTGACCGCCCTGGCTCGATCGCGGCCCCACGAAATTCCCCTCGGCCGCCGCGCCCCCCGGCCGCATTCATCGCCCTCACCCTCGCCGCGAGAGTCGTGTTGCCGCTCCCGGACATCGGCCGGCGCCCGGTCTGCCACCCCGGCTTCACCGGCTCCAGCCCGCTCGTCCAACATCTCACGTAGGTCGTCGGCATGGCCGGCCGCGCCCTCGCCCCTTGGAGCGCGACCCACATCCCGTCGCGCTGGCTCTTCCTCCTCGGCTTATCTCAATCGCCCAAAAGATTCAGACTTTGATTTGCCGGGTAGCCGCGAGCGCCAGCGAGGGGTGATCCGGCCACTCGCTGGCACTCGCGGCGACCGAAAAGTCCAGAGCTCAAAGGACGTTGGGATTAAACGTCGGGTGCATCTTCGCCGGCGGCCTCGTGAAAATCTCCGCCGCGATCAGCGTCGTCAGGCCGCTCCTCGGGCCGATCGGCCGCCGCCTCGGCATCGATCCCCTGCACCGCGGCGGGATCTTCCTCGCGAACATGCGCTCTGCTTCCTCGCCCCGCCCTTCGGCCTCAAACTCCTCCTCACCTCCTCCCGCCTGAAAAACCCTCTCGGCGAAGTCATCCGCGCCGTCCTCCCGCTCCTCCTCGTGATGTTCATCGGCGTGCGGCTCATCACCTCCGAGCCCGCCCTCCCGACGCGGCGGCCCCCTTTCCTGCAACCCACCGCTCCGCCGGTCCGGGGCGGATCACCCCTGCACGGGGTGCGCGCAGGTCACGTCATTTTTTCCCCGCCAAAATTTGCCCCGCCTTCGCCTCGTCAAACGACTTGTCCCACTTCGCCACCACCAGCGTCGCCACCGTGTTGCCGATGAAATTCGTGAGCGCCCGCGCCTCCGACATAAACCGGTCCACCCCCAAAATCAGCGCCATGCCCGCGACCGGGATTTTCCCCGTCGCCCCGAGCGTCGCCGCCAACGTGATAAACCCGCTGCCCGTCACCCCGGCAGCCCCTTTCGAGGTCAAGAGCAACACGCCGAGCAACCCGAGTTGCTCCCCCAGCGTCAGCGGCGTGTCCGTCGCCTGCGCCACGAACAGGGCCGCCATCGTCAAATAAATGCAGGTGCCGTCCAAATTGAACGAGTAGCCCGAGGGCACCACGATCCCCACGACCGGCCGGGCACACCCGACCTTCTCCATCTTGTCCATCAGCGCCGGCAGCGCCGATTCCGACGACGACGTGCCCAGCACCAGCAGCAGCTCTTCGCGCACATACCGGATGATCTTCCACAAACTGAACCCGGCCGCCCGCGCAATCCCGCCCAGCACGATCACGATAAAGACCGCACAGGTGAGATAAACACAGAGCAGCAACCCGCCCAGTTTGGCCAAGGAGCCGAGGCCGAATTGCCCGATCGTGTACGCCATCGCCCCGCCGGCCGCCAGCGGCGCGAGCCTCGTCACGATGCCCACAATCCCGAAGAAAACCCGCGCGATCTCGTTCAGCAAATTCAAGATCGGCCGGCCGTGGTCGCCCAGTTTGCCCAACGCCAGACCGAACAGCACCGCCAACAGCAGCACCTGCAAAATTTCCCCCTCGGCAAACGCGCTCACAAACGTCTTCGGGATGATGTGCATCAAAAAATCCACCGTGCCCATGCCTTGGGCCGCCGACGTATACTTGGTCACGCTGCCTGCCCCTTTGGCGAGCGTCTCCGCCGTCGCGTGAAACCCGTCCCCCGGCCGAAACACATTCGACACCACCAGCCCGATCACCAGCGCCAGCGTCGTCACAATTTCAAAATAGAACAGCGCCTTCGCCCCCACCCGCCCGACCTTCTTCAGGTCGCCCATGCCCGCGAGCCCCACCACGACGGTCGTGAAGATGATCGGCCCGATCAGCATCTTCACCAGATTCACAAACGCGTCGCCGAGCGGCTTCAGCTCCACCCCCCAGGCGGGTTTTACGTAGCCGAGCACGCCGCCGAGCACGATGCCCGCGAGCACTTGAAGATAGAGCGTATTGCGCGGCGAGAGGGGCCGGGCGCCGGGCGCCGCAGCAAGGGGAGGCTCGGAAAGCATGGCCGGCCACCGTGGGTGGCGAACCCGTCCGCGTCAAAGCGTTTGCCACCGCCCCTTTCCTCCGCCAATTCCTCCGATCCCAACCCGTCGCTTTCCGTGGAAACCGCGCGCTGCCAAACGCGTCTTTCCGCCCAACGCGCACGTCTTGGGCGCCCAACCGCGTTCTGATCGCCCATCCCCCCACCCTTTTGCCATGTCCACTCCGCCCGACGATTTTCCCGACCACCACGCGAGCGACCGTCATCCCTGCCACGGGGTCTCGACCGACCTCTCGGACTATTTCCTCACGCGCCGCCAGTTCCTCAACCGTATGGGCATGGGCGTCGGCGCCCTCTCCCTCGCCAATCTCCTCGACCCCCGCGACCTCGTCGCCGCCCAGCCCGGCGCCAAAGGCGTCAGCGGCCCGCTCGCACCCCATGCCCCCCATTTTCCCGGTAAAGCGAAAGCCGTCATCCACATCTTTGCGCAGGGCGCGCCGTCGCACATCGACACCTGGGACCCCAAACCCTCGCTCACGCGGATGCACGGCAAGAGTATCCCCGGCGGCGACATCGCCCTCGGCTCGCCGTTTAAATTTTCCAAATACGGCCAGAGCGGCCTCGAGGTCAGCGACGTCTTCGCAAAAACCGCCGCGCATGCCGACGACCTCGCCGTCATCCGCTCGATGTGGACGGACATTCCCGCCCACGAAGTCGCCACGGTGTTCATGAACACCGGCTCCCTCCGCATCGCCAAACCCAGCATGGGCTCGTGGCTCGTCTACGGCCTCGGCACGGAAAACCAAAATCTCCCCGGCTTCATCGCCCTGCGCGGCGGCGGCCTCCCGCCCGGCGGTTCCGCCAACTACCAAGCCGCCTTTCTCCCCGGCGTTTACCAGGGCACCAGCATCAACACTCAGGCCCCGAGCGTGCCGTTGATGATCCAAAACATCCGCAACACCTACGTCGGCAAATCCGAGCAGCGCCGCCAGCTCGACATGATCCACCAGCTCAACGAACTTCACGCGCAAAACCTGCAGCGCGACGCCGCCCTCGAGACGCGCCTAGAGAGCTACGAGATCGCCTTCCGCATGCAGGCCGAGTCCCTCGACGCCTTCGACATCAACAAGGAATCCGAAGCCACCCGCGCCGCCTACGGCATCGGCGCCGGCGGCCGCGGCAGCGAGCAGGCCAAACAGCTCCTCATCGCCCGCCGCCTCATCGAGCGCGGCGTCCGCGTCGTCCAAGTCTGGCATCAGGGCTGGGACCACCACCAAGACCTTCAAACCCGCCTCGCCACCAAAGCCGGTGAAATCGACCAACCCCTCGCCGCCCTCCTCACCGACCTCAAGCAGCGCGGCCTCCTCGATTCCACCCTCGTCGTCTGGGGCGGCGAGTTCGGCCGCAAACCCACCCGCGACCGCAACGGCTCCGACAACCCCGGCCGCGACCACAACGCCAAGGCCTTCTCCATGGTCATGGCCGGCGGCGGCGTGAAGGGCGGCACCGTCTATGGCTCGACCGACGAATTCGGCGCCGCCTCCATTGTCGACAAAGTCCACCCGCACGATCTTCACGCCACGATCCTGCAATGCATGGGCCTCGACCACACCAAGCTCACCTACCGTTTCAACGGCCGCGATTTCCGCCTCACCGACGTCGCCGGCAACGTCATCAAGCCCATCCTCGCATGACCTCGCTCCCCCCCACCCGTCGCCGCGAGCGCCAGCGACTGGACGCACCTTGCGTGTCGTTCCTCGTTTTCTTTCTCGTTCTCTCGTCCGTTGCCGCCCGCGCCGCCGACCTCCCCGCCGGCCACCCGGTCGTCAAAGCCGCCATCGCTCCCACCGACCTCCAATTCTTCGAAGCGAAAATCCGCCCCCTCCTTGCCGAGAAGTGCTACAAGTGCCACAGCAAGGAAGGCGACAAAGTGAAGGGCGGCCTCCTCCTCGACAGCCGCGAAGCCGTCCTCGCCGGCGGCAACACCGGCGCCGCGATCGTCCCCGGCAAACCCGACGACTCCCTCCTCATCCAGGCCATCCGCTACAAGGACGAAGATCTCCAGATGCCTCCCAAGGGCGAGAAACTCTCCGATCAACACATCGCCGACCTCACCGAGTGGGTTCGCCGCGGCGCCCCCGACCCGCGCCTCAACGTCGCCACCGGCAGCTCCGCCGCCTACGCCGGCGTGGGCAAGAACCACTGGGCCTTCAAACCCGTGAAAAAGCCCGAACTCCCCGCAGTCCAAAATTCCGCGTGGGTCAAAAATCCCATCGACACCTTCGTCCTCGCGAAACTCGAGGCCAAGAGCATGGGCCCCAACACCGCCGCCGAAAAAACCACCCTCATCCGGCGCATCTACTTCGACCTCATCGGCCTCCCGCCTCACCCGATGGACGTCCAGGCCTTCGTCCAAGACACCTCCCCCGGCGCCTACACCAAAGTCGTCGACCGCCTCCTCGCCTCCCCCCAATACGGCGAACACTGGGCCCGCTACTGGCTCGATGTCGCCCGCTACTCCGACACCAAGGGCGACGCCCCGCGCCAGGAGGACAACCGCTTTCCCCACGCGTGGACCTACCGCGACTTCGTGATCGACGCCCTCAACGCCGACCTGCCCTACGACAAATTCATCCTCGCCCAACTCGCCGGCGACTATCTCGCCTCCCACCTCGAAAAACAGTCAAAGCTCAAGCCCTCCCCTTCCGCCGCCCGCTCGGCCGTTCTGCCCAACGTCGCCGGCAAACCCGTCAACGACTCCGCCGACCCCATCGTCGAACTCCCCAAAATGGAGGTCGCCGCCAGCCGGCCCGACTCCCGCTGGCCCCTCGCCGCGCTCGGCTTTCTCTCCCTCGGCAATCAGTTCAACGGCCGCAAGGAAGACATCATCGGCGACCAGATCGACGTCACCACCAAAGCCTTCCTCGGCCTCACGGTCACCTGCGCCCGCTGTCACGACCACAAATTCGATCCGATCCCCACCAAGGACTACTACTCTCTCTACGGCATTTTCGCGAACACGATGACGCCCACCGAGCTCCCGCTCCTCGCCGCCCACGCGCCCCAAACCACGGACTACCTCGACTATCTCGAAAAAGCCAAGGCCCTCGACCAACGCGAGGTCGCCCTCAAAGCCGAGCAGGCCGAGCTCCGCCGCATGTTTGCCGGCAAAGCAAAAGCCAAAGACAGCGCCGCCAAGATCGACCCCATGAAGCGCCAGCAACTCCAGCGCGCCGAACGCGAACTCTATCGCGACAAGACCGACCTGGAACTCAATCACCCCGGCGCCCCCATCCGGGCCAACGCCGTGACCGACGTTCCCCGCTCCCGCGACTACCCCGTCCTTCTCCGCGGCGAAAACGCCAACAAAGGCGACATCGTCCCGCGCCGTTTCCTCGAGATCCTCTCCCCGGATCCGAAAAAACGCCCCGCCTGGAACCAGGGCTCCGGCCGCCTCCAACTCGCCCAGGCCATCATCGACCCGAAAAACCCGCTCACCGCCCGCGTCATGATGAACCGCCTCTGGCAACAGCACTGGGGCACCGGCTTCGTCGATACGCCCGACGACCTCGGCAACATGTCCTCCGTGCCGACCCACCCCGAGCTCCTCGACTGGCTCGCCGCCACCTTCGTCGAAAACCAGTGGTCCATCAAATCGATGCACCGCCTCATCGTCCTCAGCGCCGCCTACCAGCAGAGCAGCGCGCCCAACCCGAGCTACGTCGAACTCGATCCCAACAACAAATTCCTCTGGCGCTACAATCTTCGCCGCATGGATTTCGAGGAACTCCACGACTCGCTCCTCGCCATCGCCGGCGAGCTCGACCGCACCCGCGGCGGCAAACCCGTCGCCATCAGCAGCGAGGCCTTCGCCAAACGCCGCTCGATCTACACCCTGATCGACCGCACCAACCCGCCCGAACTCCTCACCCAGTTCGACTTCCCCAGCCCCGACGTCTCCTCCGGCCGCCGCTACGAAACCCTCGTCCCCCAGCAGGCCCTGTTCCTCATGAACAGCCCCATGGTCATCGAAACCGCCCGTAAACTCGTCGACCGCCCCGGCTTCGCCGACCTCAAATCCGACGACCTCCGCGTGACCTCGCTCTACCTCGCGATCTTCCAACGCTGGCCCACGAAAAAGGAAGTCGAGATCGGCCTCCGCTACGTCAAATCCAATCCCGCCGGCACCGACGTCGTGCTCACCGCCCAGATGCCCGCCGCCAAAGCCTCCGCCCGCGACGCCCGCATCGCCGAGAAAAAAGCCAAGGCCCCGAAAGGGAACCCCAAGTTCAACACCCAGGTCGGCGGCGTCTTCGACAACCAACCGCTCGACGCCTGGACGAAACTCGCCCACGCTCTCTTCCAGTCGAACGAAGCGATGTTCTACAACTGAGCCGGGCGCGGTCTCCGACCCGCCCCGGTGGTCCTCGCAATCGCCTCGCCAGCGCGGGAAGCGCGTGACCTCGCGCCCCCCCGCACGCTTCGCGCCCCGCCTCACCGCGGCGCGTTTTTTGTGCCCGATTCTTTTCGGCGTTCGACACGGTCGCCGCTTTCGGAAAAATCTCAGATCACTCCGCTCCTGCGCTCCGACCTCCTTCTCCCCGCCACCCATGACCTCTGTCCTCCTGCCCGGTTTTTCCCGCCTCACCCGCGCCACCGGTGCCTTCGTCGCCCTCCTCCTCGCTCTCACGTTGACCGCGCCGTTCGCCCACGCCCAAGCCGCCGCCACCGCAACCGTCACCGGTCGCGTCCAAAATCAGGCCGCCAATCTCTCCCTCGAAAACGCCCGCATCACCGTCGCCGGCACCAACCGTGAAATCTTCACCGACGCCTTCGGAGAATTCCGCCTCACCGGCCTCGCCCCCGGCAACCTCACCCTCACCGTCTTCTCCACCGGTCTCGCTCCGCAGACCGTCACCCTCGCCGTCGCCGCCGGCACCACCACCCAACGTGACTTCGCCCTCGTCCCCGCCGGCACCGCACCCATCTCCGCCGACGGCACGGTGAAACTCGATCAATTCGTCGTCGGGGCCGCCCGCGAGACCAACGCCGCCACCATCGCCATCAACGAGCAGCGCTTCTCACCCGGCATCAAAACCGTCCTCTCCACCGACGCCCTGGGCGATGTCATCCAAAACAACCTCGGCGAGTTCGTGAAATTTCTCCCCGGCGTCGACGTCGGCACCGACCAGATGAACTCCGTCCAGATCGGCCTCCGCGGTCTGCCGTCCAACTACACGAACATCGCCATGGACGGCGACGATGTGAACGCCGCCGGTTCCGCCGGCCCCACGCGCAACACCCTCCTCCAGGCCTTCTCCCTCTCCAACGCCCAGCGCGTCGAAATCTATAAAGTCCCCACGCCCGACATGCCCGCCTCCCTCGCCGGCGGCATCAACATGGTCAGCCGCACCGCCTTCGAAGCCTCCCGACCCGAACTCCGCTTCAAGGCCTACGTCAACCAGAACTCCCGCGAATTTAACCTCCGCCGCCAGTCCGGCGGCGGAGACGGCGACGACCAGAAGCAGGCGTATCACTACCAGCCCGACTTCGACTTCGCCTACACCGTCCCCGTCTCCAAAACCTTCGGCTTCTCCGTCAACGCCACCAAGAACGACCAGTTCGGCTCCGCCCGCCGCATCAACCGCACCTTCAACACCACCACGACCGCCGCGAATCCCTTCAAGGCCACCCTCGATAACCCCTACCTCACCACCTACCAATACAACGTCTTCCCCGTCTACGAGCACCGCTACGCCGTCGGCACCCGCTTCGACTGGAAGGTCTCCCCCGTCGACACCCTCTCGTTCTCCTACTCCGGCAACTGGCTCGTGCAGGACTACGAGCAGCACAACTTCGTCCTCAACGCCGGCACCAACCCACTTTCGTGGGGCCCGGATTTCACCCACGGCCGCCCCGGCTCCGCGGCGATCAACGTCAACAACACCGCCCGCTACGTCCGCGTCCGCAACAACGTCTTCCGCCTCAACTACCGCCACATCGGTGCGCTCTGGGACTTCAACGGCAGCGCCGGCTACAACTTCTCCGACCAGACCTACCGCGCCACCTCGCACCGTCAGTTCGAGACCGCCAGCGCCCGCATCCAGGGCGCCACGATCGATTTCGACGGCTTCAGCGATTACCTCCCCGGCACCCTCACCGTCCGCAATGCCGCCGGCCAGGTCATCGATCCGTTCAATCTCAACCACTACACGTTCTTCCTGAACGGCGCCAACAGCACCCGCGATAACGGCTCCACCGCCAAGAGCGCCAAGCTCGACGCCAAGCGGAAATTTTTCACCGACCAAACTAACTTCTCCGTCAAAGCCGGCGCCTCCACCAACGAGACCTACCGCGCCCGCCGCAACAGCCAGTTCACCCCCGTCTTCGTCGGCGCCGACGGCCGCGCCAACACCGCCGACGAAGCCGTCTCCGCCCTCCCGTTCAGCCTCCTCAATCAGGCCATGCTGTCCTTCCCCATGCCGCGCAACGCCCCACAGGCCCAGTTCGTCAGCAGCCGCCGCGCCTTCCAGCTCTACGAAAATTTTCCCCAATATTTCGACACCCAGACCAACCGCCGCACCGACCTCCGCGCCTACCTTACCGCCCCCGACCAAATCACCGAGCGCCTCGACTCGCTCTACCTCATGGCCGACGTCGCCCTCTTCAACAACCGCCTCCGCCTCGTCGGCGGTATCCGCTACGAACGCACCACCGACGACGGCCGCGCCGTCTTCCAGGACAACAACGCGAAATACCGCCAGGACGCCGCCGGCAATGTCATCCTCGATGCCAACAAGCGGCCGATTCTCCTCTACCCCGCCGCCACCACCGTGCAGGCCGACGGCATCGCCGAAGACGCCCTCGTCTATCAAAAACTCGGCGCCCGCCTCGCCAAAGTCTACGCGGGCTACTACCCCAGCCTCAACGCCACCTATAACCTCACGACCAACGTCCAAGCCCGCCTGGGCCTCGCCAAGGCCGTCGGCCGCCCCGACTTCGGCAACATCCTCGGCGCCACCAACGTCAACCAGGTCGACTTCGATCCCGCCAGCAGCGCCACCGGCGCCGCCCTCGGTACCATCACAACCAAAAACCCCGCGCTCATCCCCTGGACCGCCAACAGCGGCGACGTCCGCCTCGAATATTATCCCGCCAACGGCTCCGTCATGTCCGTCGGTTTCTACCGCAAGCAGATCAAAAACTCCTTCGCCACGCAGAACTTCCTCGCGACCCCCGCCTTCCTCGCGAACCTCGGCCTCGGCGAAGAATACGAAGGCTACCAAGTCAACGCCCCCATCAACGTCCCCGGCATCACCCACATCAACGGCTGGGAATTCGACCTCAACGCCCCGCTCACCACCTTCACGAAGTTCAATTTTGCCAAGGCCGTCCGCGTCTTCGCCAACGCCACCCTCGTCACCAACCGCAGCCCCGCCGAAGCCGACTTCCGCGGCTTCACCCCGAAGCTCATCAACTGGGGCGTCAGCTATAACCGCAACCCCCTCTCGCTCTTCGCCAAATGGACCCTCGTCGGTAAGAAGAGGGTCGGCACTATCGCCGCCGGCAACATCGGCGCCGCCGGTTGGAACTACCAGGCCGAACGCCTCCGCCTCGATCTCTCCGGCGACTACCGCCTCAGCCGCCACTACGGCCTCTACTTCACCGCGCGGAACATTTTCAACAACCGCGACCAAAACTACGCCTACACCACCGGCGGCCCCCGCTACGTGAAGTTCGCCTCCGAGGGCGAATACGGCGTCAACTTCCAGTTCGGCCTCAAGGGCAACTTCTAGTCCGGACGGAGCTGCGGTCGACCGACCGTCGTCATTCCAGCAGGGGTATCGCACCACCGGAGCGAAGCTGCGGTCCATCGGTCCTTCGCCGCCACCAGATCCTTGCGCGGGTGCGAGTCTCGCGCTCACTTCTGGCCCGTGACCCTCGCCGAAAAACTCACTCAACTCACCGACGACCTCGCCATCATCGACGACCCCCAGGAACGCCTCGGCGCCGTCGTCGACCGCGCGAAAAAACTTCCACCCCTCGCCGAGACCGAACGCACCGACGCGAACCGCGTCCGCGGCTGCATCTCGCTCGTGCATCTCGTCGGCGAAGTCCGCGACGGTCGCTGCTGCTTCCGCTGCGAAGCCGACGGCCCGCTCGTTCGCGGTCTGGTCGCCCTGCTGTGCAATTTCTACAGCGGCGCCACGCCCGCTGATATCGCCACCTTCGACCTCGATCCCCTCGCTGCTCTCGACCTCGCAAAAAACCTGAGCCCCACCCGCCGCAACGGTCTCGCCAGCGCCCGCGCGACCATTCGCGCCTTCGCCGAAAAACACTCACTCGGGTAGCCCCTCCGCCTGAACAGCCGCACCGCTTCCGGTGCGGTTCTCGCCTCTCCCCCTCCCATGGCTCCCCTCTACGACGCCCACTTTCACTTCCAGTTCGACGCCCTCGTCCCGCACCACGGAACGGTCGTCGAAGACCTCGTGCGCACCGGTGTCCGCGCCGGCGTCGTCAACGCTACCAACGAAGACGAATTCCCGGTGGTCGCCGCCCTCTGCGTCGAATTTTCCCCTCCCGGCTCCCCCCTCACGCTTCTCCCCAGCTACGGCCTCCACCCCTGGGACTGCGGCCAACGCACCCCCCACTGGCTTCGCCTCCTCCGCGCCGCTCTCCTCGCCGATCCGCGAGCCGGGGTCGGTGAAATCGGCCTCGACCGCTGGCTCATCGACGGCGTCCGCCCCGACGATCCCCGCATCGCCGGCCTCCGCGTGGCCCCGCTCGCCGAGCAGACGGAGGTCTTCGCCGCGCAACTCGACCTCGCCGCCGAGCTGAACCGCCCCGCTTCGATCCACGCCACGCAAGCCTACGGCGCCGCCCTCGACGTCCTCCGCGCCGCGCCCCGTCTCCCCGCCTGCGGTTTCCTCCTGCACGGCTACGGCGGCTCCTTCGAAATGATCAAACCGTTCGCCGACCTCGGCGCGTATTTCTCCTTCAACCTCGAGGCCCTCCAACCCCGCCTCGCCGCCCGCCTCGCCCATTTCCGCACCATCCCCGCCGACCGCCTTCTCGTGGAAACCGACGCGCCCGTGAAAGCCCCCGCTCCCGACCGGAACCGCTTCCCGCTCGGCGCAGCCCCCGACGGCACCGTCATCAACCACCCCGCCAACGTCGTCGTCGCGTACGAGGCACTCGCCGAGCTTCGGGGCGTGCCCCTCGAGGCCCTCGCCGCCCAAGTGGCCACGAACTTCACGCGCCTCTTCGGTCCCGTCTGATTGCCCGTCGACCCGTCATTCCCCCGCCGCCCGCGGAAACTGCTTCCGCAACACCGCCGCCAGCCCCGCCTGGTCCATCCGCCGCGCACTCAGGGCGATCATGGCGTCGTAGAGCACCCGATCATCTCCGAGGTCGGCGCAACGATTTGCCGTAAGAAATGCAATCGCACTGGCCACCGCCGTGCGTTTGTTACCGTCCAAGAACGCCTGCGCCTCGGCGATGTGAAAGGCATAGGCCGCCGCGATGTCGAACCAATCGCCGTCGGCGTAAAGCCACGTGTTCTGCGCCGAGGCGAGCGCCGACTCCACCGCGCCCGGATCCCGCACACCCTCAATGCCTCCATGCTCCGCCAACGAACGTCGATGCAGCGCTATCACCTGCGCCAAGGAAAGAAAGAGAGGAGCATCCCCTTCGCTCATTGCGCGAGCCGGCGGAGCAGATCGTGATGCTGCTCAAAAATCTTCGGCATGATTTCACCAAATTTCTCGTCGGAAACATAGCGGATCTCGCGCCCTCCCTCCGCCGTCGCCGTCTTCTTTTCCAAATACACCCGCACCTGCTCCTGTTCGGCGACAGGCAGTTTTTCGATCAGCTCAATAATTTCGGCGGCGCTCATGACACCCGCCACCGTGCCCGTTTTCTCCCCCCGCGCAAGCCCCGCCCCGCTCCCGCCGGATTGGCTCGCCCTTCCCCCTCGGCCCCCGACCGTCCCCCGGCCCCCCTCCGCTTCATGCCCACGCCGTTTTTCACCGCCCGCCCGCCCGCCCCACGCCTGCTCGTCGCCCGCTTCGTCGCCGCGCGCCTCGCCCATTTCCGCGCCATCCCCGCCGATCGACTCCTCGTCGAAACCGACGCGCCCCTGAAAGCCCCCGCCCCCGACCGCAACCGCTTCCCGCTCGGCGCAGCCCCCGACGGCACCGTCATCAACCACCCCGCCAACGTCGTCGTCGCCTACGCGCCCCTCGCCAAACTTCGGGGCGTGCCCCTCGATGACCTCGCCGCCCAAGTGGCCACCACCTTCACCCACCTCTTCACCCCCGAGTCACCGCATTAATCCGCCCAGCGTTCGGCATTGAGCATTAAACCTTGAACGTTCGACCCCCTCGCTCTCCTCACAGCCCCCTGCCCTTTCCCTTTTACTCTCACTCTCCCTTTCATTCTCACTTTCACTTTCCCTTTCATTCTCACTTTCACTTTCCCTTTCACTCTCACTTTCACTTTCCCTTTCATCCTCACCCTGACCCCCCGTCACCCTCCGCGCCCTGCCTCGCCGCCCCTTCCTCCTCCTCCCGCCCACCGACCGCGCGCTCCCGCCCGCTCAGGAAACATTCTGGGCCGAACTCCGCGCCCTCTGCGGCCAGGCCTTCGCCGGCAAAATTGCCGAAAGCACCAGCGCCACCGACGACGCCTTCGCCGGCAAACGTCTCGTCCTGCAGGCGCGCGCCTAAGGTGAAAACGAAATCAAAATCCCCTTCCACGTTGGCGACAACCGCTCGCGCACCTGGGTGATCACGCGCACCGCCACCGGCCTCCGCCTCAAACACGACCACCGGCACGAAGACGGCACCGCCGACCAGGTCACCCAATACGGCGGTGACACCGCCACCGCCGGCACGGCCCGCCAACAAGATTTCCCCGCCGACACCTTCACCGCCGAACTTATCCCCGCCGCGAAAACCAATGTCTGGTCCTTCCTGTTCTCCACCGAAAAAACCCTCAGCTACCGCCTCGTTCGCGAGTCCGAAGGCAGCCGCTTCCGCGTCGAATTCGACCTCACAAAACCCGTCCCCGCCCCACGCGCCCCCTGGGGCCACCCCTGAACCGCCGGCCCCTTTCGCTTCCCGCTTTCTCTTTCCGCTTTCTCTTTCCGCTTTCTCCCCACGCCCCCCCCTCCCGTAAGTCCACAAAAAAAGCGGCGGTCGCTTCGACCGCCGCCACGCCTTTTTCCAAGGCCACCCCCGACGCCCCGCGACGGGGAGATCCCTTCGCGCCATTGCCCGCAGGGCGATGGCGGATCACTTCACGTTCGCCTTGAAGAAGGTCACGGCGCCCGCGACCAGCTTGTTCGGGTCCTGCGCAAATCCGGCATTGTCCGTCTCGATCGCCATCACGCCGGACCACTTCGCCTTCTGGATTTCGGCAAAAAGCTCCTTGTAGTTTGCCTGCCCGGTGCCGATTTCCACGTCGAGAATCGTCGGGCCCGCCGGTTTCTTTTCGCCCTTCTTGTCGGTCACCATCGCCCCCGCCACCGCCGGCTCGACGCGTTTGTCCTTCAGATGCATGTCGAACACGCGGCCGTTGTACTCGCGGAACACCTTGGCCACGTCGAACCCCGCCGCCGTCACCCACCCGATATCGAGACACACCCCGATGCGCGCGTCGCGCTTGGCGAGCACCTTTTGCACCGTCGCCGGATCCCCATAGACCGAACCCGTGCCGTGGTTGTGGATCGCGAGCTTGATGTCGTAGTCCTTCACCAGCTGCTCGAGGTTGTCCCACTCCGCCAGATTCTTCGGCTCCACGATGATGATTTTGATCCCCATCAGCTTCGCAAATTCGAACAGCTTCCGGTTCTCCTCCTTCTCCATCGACGTGCCGTTCACGCCAAACGTGTAGCACGTCAGTCCGCGCGCATCCAAAATCGCCTTCTTGCGCAGCGACTCCTCCTTCGAACCCTTCGGATCGATGTGCTTCGAGATCAGCTGCAGATTCTTGATCTGATGCTTGGTCGCGAAATCCACGACCTCGTCGAAGGTCATGTTGCGGCACGTCCAGGACTGGAGGCCGAGTTGCGGACCGGCCGCGGCCACGCGGGCCGACGTCAGGGCGAAGGCGATTGCCACCACGGCGACCGAAAACAAACGGAGCGGAGTTTTCATGGGTAAAAGGGGCCGGCCAACCGCCGGCGGGAACGGCTGAGACGCTTCGCCCACGGAAACGTTACTCCGCCGCGGAATCGAGGAGTTTCTGCACCGCCTCCACCGCCCGGCGCTCCCGCTCCGCCCAGCTCCCGCTGATCTCCACGAAGGGCAGCCCGCGCCGCTCCAGCGCCTCGCGCCACCGTGCCCGCCCGCGCGCTCGGTCCGCCGGATCCGGAAAACTCCGCTGCGGGTCCGGCTCGAACGGCACATCTGTGTCGCACAACAGCCACAGCGCCACCCCGCGCACCCGTTGCTCCGCCTCCGCCCGCACCCACGGCGGACACGCCCCGGGAAACAGCACGTCGTCCCACAGCGTGCACGTCAGCAAATCCGTGTCGAAAAACACCACACGCCGCGCCGCCGCCACCGCGTAGTCCTCGTTCGCGATCTGCCCCAGGGCGATCGTGCCAAGGTCGCCCGCCGTGATTTTGCCCTCCTTGATTTCCCAAAACTCCCGCACAAATTCCTCCGCCCACGGCTCGCCAAATCGGTCCGCGAGCCGCGCCGCCAGCGTCGTCTTCCCCGTCGATTCGGTGCCGAACACCACCACGCGTTTCACCTCACCCACGGCCGCCTCCCTGCTTCGCCCGCGCCCACTCGCGCCAGCCCACCACGGCCAGCCCGAAATACACCGCATACAACAACGCCGTGTAAGCCAGGTCCGCTTTCCAATACGCCGTGATCGCGACTAGATTGACCACGAGCCACAGCGCCCAGTTTTCGATCGCCTTCCGCGCCTGCAACACCTGCGCCGCCACGCTGAACGCGGCAATAAACGCGTCGCGCCACGGCATCACCGCATCCGTCCACGTCCGCAACGCCCACGCCCATAGCACCGTCGCTCCCACGCCCAGCCCGAGTGTCACCATCCGGCCACGCCCCGACAACGCCGTGACGGGCAACTCCGTCTCGCTCGCCCCGCGCCCGTGCGCCCAATGCCACCACCCGCCCGCCAGCGCCGCAAAAAAGAAAATCTGCAGCGCGGCATCCGCATAAAATTTCGCCTGAAAAAACAGCACGCCCTGCACCGTCACGGCGACCAACCCCACCGGAAACGCCCACAGCGTCCGCCGGATCATCAGCACCACGCCGACGATCCCGAGCAGCAGGTTCGCCTGATCGAGCGCCGACGCCGTCGTCAGCCCGGTCCAAATCGAGTGGAAGACTTCCCTCATCGCGACCGGCGCCTACTTGTTCGCCGCGACGAACGCTTCCATCGCCTCCCGCGTGATCGTGTGCCGCGCCGCGCACCGCGGACACCGGATCTCGATCTTCGCGTCGTCGTGAAACAACGCCGCCGGATCGTTCCGCATCGCCGGCGCCAGCACTTCCATCAGCTTCGGCTGATTGCAGCCGCAGTGCCACCGGCACACCCGCTTCTCCAAAAATCCGAGCGACTCCGTCTTCGCGAGATCCCGTGCCCCGTCCGCCGTCAGCGCCTGCAACCACGCCTTGTCGCAGTCCGGATGCTCCGTCACCATCGCCCACACCTCTTCGCCAACCTCGAAGAACCGCGCCAGCCGTTGCTCGCTCTGCGCATAGAATTTTTCCACCGCCGCGATCGGATCCGCCCCCGTAAAGGTCACCGCACTCCGCCGCTTTTCCCCGCGACCGCGGACGACGTCCGCATAGAAAATATTTTCCGGCAGTTCCTTGACGTTTTCAGAAAAAATGCGCCCCGTCACCGTGCCGAGCTCGTTGTCTCCCGTCAGAAACAGATTCACGCGCGGCTCCTGAAAATTGATCGTCCACGCCGTCAGCTCGTTCCGGGGCCGCGACGCGCAGTGCAGCACAAACGCCACCATCGCCCGCTTGAACAACGCATCGTGCTCCGGCGCCGGTTTGATGCTCTGCGCGCCGAGGTGGAGATAGTAGTCGACAAACAGCGCGCCGAAATCCGCGCGCGCCACCATGGCGTTGCGGGTGCGCACAAAGTGCGTGTCCACGTCGAGACCGGCATCGGCAAGGTTGGGCGGAGTCGTTTCAGGCATCGGACCTGACAGTCCGCCGAAACCGCGAGAAGTCCAGCCCGCGGCGATCCGTTGCCCTGACAAGCCCCCTCACACCTCGTCCGCGCGCACCCGCAATTCCCGCGCCTGCTCCGCCCGCTTCCGGTTTTTCTCCACGCCGAGCGCCTCGAGCCCCAGCGCATTCGCCACCGCGAGCACCGTTCCCACCCCGCAAAACGGGTCAAACACCACTGGCGCCCGCCCGATCGTCGCCCCCACCACCTCCCGCGCAAACCGCCCCGCATGCCCCGCCGCCCGCACGCCCATCGCCCGCACCCACTTTTGCTCGCCCGCATCTGCGATCACATCCGGAATCGCCAGCACGTCCGGGCATTTCATCGTCCGCGACACCGCGATGAAATGCGTGAACCCCGGCCGCCCCGCGGTGAGCATCCCTGCCGGCCGCCGGCACACGATCTTATGAAACAGCACGCGCGCGCCCGCCTCCTCGGCCGCCCGCATCACCATTGCCCCTTTGTCGATCCACTCCCCGTCGCGCTTGATGTCGCTCTGGAAAAACAGCGCCGCGCTTTCGTCCGGCACCGCCGCCACCACGAGCCCCACCGCCTCCAAAAACCACGCCCGCCACACCGGCAGACTCGTCCCCACTTCCGACACATCGGGCAGCGACGTCACCGCACACGCCCCGGCGATCCGCCCCCGCTCCCGCATCCACGGCAGCGCATCCGCGCACACCACCTCGCGCCCCACCCCCGCATCCGACGGCTGGTTTTCTTGATCTCCGGAAGTGTGAGGCAGAGGCGTGGGCAAGACCCAGACCGATTGACCCCGGCGGCCACCGATTGCACGAAAAATTCCCGTCCGACCCGCGAACTTCATCCGTGTGCCTCGGCGCAGTCCGTGGTTAAAATTTCCCCCGCGCGCCGGACCCGCCACCCCCTCCACGCCACGGCCGTCGCAACCCACGCCTGCAAGGAGGCCTTCGTGCAAGGCGCGACCGGCGGCTTCGTCGTCTGCACCGAACCCCCGCCCCCCGTCGACTCTTCGCCGAAATCTTCGGCGCTCCGGACCGCTATTCCATTTCCGCGACCCGCGGCATCCGCGTCGCCGCGAGCGCGATCTGCTCCAACAACGCCAGCCGCTGCGCCTCCGTCGCCTCCGCCCACACCGGCTTCCGCTCCAGCCGCAGACCTGCGCCCTCCTCCCCCGCCCCGCGCACGCGCACGAGCAAGCCCCAGCCCGCCGGCACCTCCGCCTGGGCAAAAATGCCTTCCTCGCTCACGAGGTAGAAAAAATCCGCCGCGCGCCACCGCCACAGCTTCGCAAACTTCGTCCCGCTCGACCGCCGCTCCTGCCACATCGCCAGCTCCGCCACCACCTTTCGGTGCGTTGTATGCTCCAACCCCGAAAAATCCCACGCATCGAACTCGGGAAACAGCGCCTCGCCCTTCCGCAGATCCGGCCGGTGGCCACCGATCAGCTCCTCGAGTTTGTTCAACCGCGCGCCCAACTCCTCCACCTTCGCCCTCGCTTCCGCCTCGCGCCGCGCATCCTTGAGCAAATCCCCCCGCGCCTGCTTGCATTCGAACACCACCGTCCGTCGCCCCTCCCCGCGCGAACACGCCGCGACATCCGCCCGATACCCGCTCTTCGGCACGCGCACTTCCGCCGTCGCAATCGCAAACCCATTCGCCCGCGCCCACACGAGCGCGAGCGCTTTCAGCCTCCGATGATTTTCCGTTTCGCCGCTCGCCATGGGTTTTCTTCGGCTCGGGGTTTAACCCGGCCGCCTCCCACGTCCAGCCCGTCTTGCCGGCGCCGCCCCCCCCCGTCGGGCTGGCGGCCACCGTCGCCCCGAGCGCAGGGCCGGCGGCGCCGCTCCGTCTCCTCAGGCGTTTCACCCCGCCGCCCCGCCCTCAGCCGGCCATCCAAAAATCTTGTCCCTCGACATAACCGCGCTCCCAGAGGCGCGCCCGGTTGTAGTCCCGCGCCCCGCGCGTGGTCACATAACTGAGGACCACAATCTTTCCGGGCGCCGGCAAATCGCTTTCGCCGATCACGGGCAAACCGGTCCCGCCGATCCCGCGTCCGGTCTTCTTCACGTCGACATCGATATACCCCGCAATCCGCACGCCCCACCGCTCCAGCCCCGCCGCGCGCTTGCGCGTGTGCCGCCCCGCGCCCCACACCCAGACTTCGCGCCCGCCCCCGCTCCGCGCCAGCTCCCGTGCGATCCACTCCGCCTTAACCCGGAAAAACGCGTCGGGCGCATACCGCGCATCGGTGCGCGTCAGCCGCGTCGGCGCGTCGTGCCACGTGAGCAACACCCGCGGCACCTTCGCCATCCGCACGCCCGCGTCGAGCCAGCGCAACCATAGCTCGTAATCCTCCGGAAAATCCCCGTCGCGATACCCGCCGTGCTGCGCCACCAGCTCGCGCCGGAACATCACGCTCGGATTCACCACCGGCTGTTCCACGAAACGATTCACCGCCATCTCCTCCGGCGTCACCAGCGAGTTCACCCAATCCACATGCAACGCATACCCCGCGTTCGCCGCGCGGTCCCCGCCAAATGCCACGAGACAACCCACCACGCCCACGTCGCGCTGCTCCGCCCGCTCCAGCCACGCCACCTGCTCCGCCAGCCGCTCCGGATGCGCCACGTCGTCCGCATCCATCCGTGCGACGAAGTCCCCCCGCGCCGCGGCCATCGCGGCATTCGCCGCCAGCGCCACGCCCGCGTGCGCCCGCTCGATCACCCTCATCCTTTTTTCCTCCCGTGCGAGGCCGCGCACTATCTCCCGCGTTCCATCCGTCGACCCGTCATCGACCACGACCAACTCCCACTCCGTCCACGTCTGTGCCCGCACACTCTCCACCGCCCGCGCAATCGTCGCGGCCGCCTTGAACACCGGCAAAACAACGGACACCCGGGGCATACCAAAACCCAAACCGTTTTCCCGTCGGATTACACGGACGAACTCGGATAAATCCCCCTCACCGGGTCTGATCTGAGTTCGTCCGGACGATCGGTGGTCAAACCATCGCCCGCCCCGACACCGCGAGCGTGAGAAACAACCCCACCGCAGACCGCTCGCGCGTGCGCCCCACGCCGCAAAATTCCTACGCCTGAAACACCACCACCTGCGCCGCCGCCAGCCCCGCCGTGTGCCCGACAATCCCCGCGAGCCCCGTCATCTGCCGCAGGAAAAGAGCCCCATCGACGCAGTCCGCGCCCTCTTCCCCGCCGCCCGACGCCACGTCCGTCACCGTGTCCACCGCCGTGCGGTCAAACGAGATGAATTTCCCCACCGGCCGCTCGGGCGTGATCACCGTGTCGTTCGCATCGAGCAGCGGCCCGAGCAACGTCCTTTTCGGCCACCGCTTCTGCGCCGACGTCAGCAAGTCCGCCGCCGAAATTGTGCCGCACTTTTCCATCACCGGCGGAAACGCCAGCTGCGCCCCTTCGGCGCACCCATCGCCGGCCGCAACGCCACACCCCCGAAACGGGTCCTCCGCCCAACGAAAAACCCGCGACGAACCGCCCCACCAGTCTCTTCCGCTTCTTCGAGAATGAAAACTTCCGTGAAATCGGTGAGTCGCTCGGCACGAGCGACGACGCCGCACAAAAACGCGTGAGCCCGCCCTCGACCAACCTCGCCGCACCCTTTTCCGCCCGCCGGTCTCGAGAAACTCCTCACCGCCGAACGCGAGCGCCCCCGCTGACGGAGTGGCCTGGGCTTTCCAGCCCCTATCCGTGAGGATGAAAACGCGGGCTGGAAAGCCCGGGCCACTCCTGCCGGCCCCGTCGGCCATTGGCCGACCCACCCCTTGCCCGGAGTCGATCCGCCGCAGCGCCGTCCACCGTTTCGCCCGATGGCGAAACGCACGAACGTCTCCGTCTTTCAATCTCTCCCGCTCTCAACCTTTCCGTCTCTCCCGCTCACTTCTTCCCGGCCTTCTCCTCCGCGATCGACTGCTTCAGCTTCTTCACCTTTGGCGCGATCACATAGGAGCAATAGCCCGCGTTCGGATTCCGCCGGAAATAATCCTGATGGTATTCCTCGGCCGGCCAGAATTTTTCCAACGGCACGATCTCCGTCGTGATCGGATCGCGGAACACTTTCGCCGCCGCCGCCTTCGATTTTTCCGCCGCCGCCTTTTGCGTCGCGTCGGCAAACAGAATGATCGAGCGATACTGGGGACCCTTGTCGTTCCCCTGCCCGCCGACCTGCGTCGGATTGTGCACCTGCCAGAAAAAATCGAGCAGCTTCTCCAACGTCACCGCCGCAGGATCGAACTCGATTTTGAT